>SBAS01000061.1 GCA_005240145.1 Nitrosomonadales bacterium
GAAGGCGGGTCTTGCCGGTGCCGGCGGCGCCGGCCACCAGGCCCAGGCGCGGCTCGCGCCCGACCGCGGCGCGAATGCGCTCGGCCGCGACGATCGCACCCTGCAGATCCGTGTCCGGCATCAGCGCCAGGAACTCCTTGCCGCCGTAGCGGCCGAAAATATCCACGTCGCGCAATGCGCCCGCTGCTGCCATGGTGAAGCGCTTGAGGGCGATGTCGCCCGCCGCAGGGCCGTGCGTCTCGTTGACGCTGCCCAGCCAATCGAGGTCTACCCGCGCAATCGACACAGGTTTGCCGACGCGCTCGGCGCGGGCGATCTCGCGCTCCAGGGCATCCATGAGGTGGCGATGGTGGTAAACGCCCGTGAGCGTGTCGCGGCTGGCGCGCTGGTCGGCCTCGAGCCCGAGGTCGTGCAGTTTGCGTTGCGCGTCGGCGAGGCGCGCGCGCAGCCGCAGGACGATTCCGGCGGCATAGACAAACCAGGCGAGCGCCAGTACCAGCGCGCCAAACTGCGTCCACATCGCTGCGTGATCGACAGGCCGTCCATCGTCGATCAGCATGAATAGCGCAGTCCCGTGGGTGACGACAGCGACGCAGGCGAGGAACGCGAGTCTGGTGCGATCGAGTTGTAGCAGGCCATAGAGCATCGCCACGAGGTAGAGCAGGGCGATCACCCCGCTGCTTTCGCCGGCGCCATAGCTGAGCCAGGCGAGCAGCACGAACGCCGCAGCGATCTGCGCCGTGACGAGCTCGGCGTCGGCAATGCTATTGCTGACGGGCAGGCGCGAGAAGCCGTAGGAAGCACCGGCGAGTGCGATGAGCGCGCCGCAGCCCTTGAGAGCGGCTTCCAGCCCGATCAGGCCCAGCATGGCCGCGAGCGCGAGCACCAGCGCCATGAGGGCGAGGCTGCCGATGCCAAGCAATTTGCGCGATTCGATCACCAGAGGCACGATAGTAATGTACCGTGCCTGGGCTCCTTTCCCGAAGGCGGCAAAAATGCACTTTCACAATCGACTGATTGTCCTCCTGGCTTTCGCCGCAATGCCCATGCTCGCCGTTGCGCAAGCCTATCCTTCGAAGCCGGTGCGCCTCATCGTGCCGTTTCCCGCGGGAGGGCCGGCGGATATTTTCGGCCGCTTTCTCGCCCAGGGGATGACCGCGCAGCTCGGCCAGACCGTGGTAATCGAGAACGTCAGCGGCGTAGGTGGCGTGCTCGGCGTCGAGCGCGCGGCGAAATCAGCGCCCGACGGCTACACGCTGGTGCTCAACAGCGCGTCCACCGTTGCCATCGCGCCGTTCGCGGTGGCGAAAATGCCCTACGACCCGCTCAAGGACCTCACGCTGATCACGACAGTGGTGCGCGTGCCGGAAGTTCTGGCGGTAAATCCGGCGCTGCCGGTGAATACACTCGCCGAACTGGTGGCGCAGGCGAAGGCGAACCCTGGCAAGATCAATTTCGGCTCAGCAGGCTCCGGCACCATCACCCATCTCGCGGGCGAATTGCTCAAGGTCGAGGCGGGCATCAACCTGGTCCACATCCCCTACAAAGGCGCCGCGCCGGCGGTGAACGACCTGCTGGGCGGACAGGTCCAGATGGGCGTGTTCGACCTGCCGATTCTCCTGCCGCACATCCGGGCGGGAAAACTCAAGGCGCTCGTCATCACCAGTGGGCGGCGCGCGGCCACGCTGCCCGACGTGCAGACGACTGCGGAGGCAGGTTACCCGAAGGTCCTGTCGGACAACTGGTATGGGCTCGCCGGTCCTGCCGGCATACCGCAAGCGGTATTCAAGCGCATCCACGCGGCTGCCGTCGCGGCACTGAATTCACCGGAGCTGAACGAGCAGTACGGCAAGGTGAGCGGCGTGTCGATGCCCTCGTCGCCGGAGGAGTACGCTGTCTACCTCATCCAGGAACAGCGTAAATGGGGCGCGGTGGTGAAGGCGATCGGCTTCAAGGCCGAATGACGTGATTTAAAATTTGTAGAAGCGACGCGGGTTGTCCACCAGCAGGGCCTGCCGTTGCGCCTCCGACGGCGCGATCTGCCCGAGCAGGTCCGCCAGCAGGCCGTCGTCGGGGATGTGGTTCAGGTTCGGGTGCGGCCAATCCGTGCCCCACAGGGTGCGCTCGCCGAACTCAGCGACCAGCTTCGCGGCGAACGGAACCGCGTCGTCGTACGGCGGCGGCAGTTTCGTGCAGCGCTCCGAACCGCTCACTTTCACCAGCATGTTCCGGTCGCTCATCAGTTCGAGCAGCGCGCGGAAATCCGGCTGATCGACGCCGCCTGATGCGTCTATCCGGCCCATGTGATCAATCACCACCGGCACCGCGGACTTCCTGAACCAGGGCGCGAGTTCATGGACCATCGCGCTCTGGAAGTCGACCTGGAGGTGCATGTCCAGCAGCGCGAGGCGCCTGGAAAGCGCGATCACGTCCTCGATTTTGGCGCCCGTACCCAGGTGCTGCATGAAGTTGAAGCGCACGCCGCGGAAACCCTGCGCTGCAAGCCGCTTCAGTTCCGCGTCGCTCACGGTGGCCGGCGCCAGCGCCACGCCGAGGTAGGCGCCGTTCATCGCGTGGATCGCATCCGCCACCGCGCTGTTGTCGAAGCCGTGGCAGGTGGACTGCACGATCACGCAATGCTCGATGCCGAGCACTGCGTGCATCGCGAAAAGCTTCTCCTTGGGCGCGTCGTGCGGGATGAACGGCGCGCCCCTGGCGTAGGGAAACACGCTCGAGGGTCCGAACACGTGCACATGCGAGTCGCATGCGCCCTTCGGCAGGCACATCTTCGGCTTGCCCGGCGAAGGGTGAAAAGATGGCTTGCCGCTGTTCAAGCGGGCATCTTCTAGCCCACCAACCGGAACCCGGCTACAGCGAAGTGGTGGTCGAACGCGAACGCCAAGCGGATTCGCGCGCGCTTCATGATCGTGAAGCTGGTCGCGTCCACGGCGGAGAGCTTGTGCAGGTCCTTGCGCCGGAAATATTCCCAGGACTGATCGAGATCGCGTGACTCGCAAGGAAGGATCTTGACGATTCCGGGCCTATAGATCGAACCCTTCCAAGTCAACGCGACGTCCCGGTTGGCATTGCGATCGAGGAACGTGAACGTCTCGATGATCACGGGAATTGAGGTGTGCAGCCTTGCGCCCGCGCTTTGCAGTATTTCCCAGTGCTCCCGGGCCTGGGTGTGCAGAGGATCCCGGGAGAGTGCAAGCGCAATCCATGCTCCGCTGTCGACGAAAGCGGCCTCGCGCTGGCGCATCAGGTTTCGTCGTGAACGCTGTCGTGGTCGACGGACCGGCGCTTGGGCTCGCCGTCCCAAATCGCTACCGGACCTGCAGCCAGCGGCTTGAGCACGGCCTTGCGGATGGCGTCGCGTACCAGATCCGCGACGCTACGCCCGGAGCGGGCCGAGGCTTCACGCAGCGCGGCCAATTCCTCTTTGCGCAGGTAGACCTGAGTCTTTTCCATGTACGTCACTTTAGGCCTAAAAATGACATACGTCAATCCTGAGCCTCCTCACGGACCAGAAATACGGCGGGAGTCCGCTCAACTCGGCTTTTTACCCGCGATCGAGTCGAGCAGGTCGCCCATCGTCTGGTCGGCCCAGTAATCCGGGTCCTTGTCGATGATCGCCTCGCCCATGGCGACGATATCGGCGGCAATTTTCCGGCGCTCGCAGAAACCGCGCCAGAACTGCTTCACTTCCTGTGCTGACATTTCCATAGGCGTTACCCGTGCAGTGGTATTTTGAGATCGCACCGGTATCTGGCTCCTCGACCTGGACTCGAACCAGGGACCTGCGGATTAACAGTCCGACGCTCTACCAACTGAGCTATCGAGGAATCGTGCGAAGGGGCTGAATTGTATAGAGGATGCACTGCCCAGGCAACGAAAACAGCTGGCAAAAACAGTCCTACTTGATGACTTCGGCGATCGCGTCGGCGACGTAGTCGATGTTCTTCGTCGTCAGCGCGGCGACGCAGATGCGGCCGGTCTCGATGGTGTAGATGGAATACTCGCTGCGCAGGCGCAGGACCTGCTCGCGCGTGAGGCCGGAGTAGGAGAACATGCCGCGCTGCTGCAGGATGAAGGAGAAGTCCGATCCGGGCACGCGCCTGTGGATCCCCTCCACCAGCGCCTTGCGCATGGCCTTGATGCGCTCGCGCATCGCGCCCAGTTCCTTGTCCCATTGCGCGCGCAAATCAGGACTGATCAGTATCTTGGCGACGATGGCGCTGCCGTGCGCCGGCGGGTTGGAGTAGTTGGTGCGCACGACGCGCTTCAGGTGCGATAGCGCCCGCGCCGCCTCGTCGGCGCTGCCGGCGACCACGCTCAGGGCGCCGGCGCGCTCGCCGTAGAGCGAGAAGGACTTGGAAAACGAACTCGAGAGGAACACGGGATGCATCGCCTCGGCGAAGAGGCGCGGCGCGTAGGCGTCGGCATCGGCGCTCTCGGCGAAGCCCTGATAGGCGAGGTCGAGGAAGGGAACGATGCCGCGCGACTTCACTACCTCCAGCACCTGGCGCCACTGCTCCTGCGTCAGGTCCACGCCTGTGGGGTTGTGGCAGCAGGAATGCAGGATCGCGACGTCGCCTGCCGGCATCTTCTTCAGGGCGCCAAGCATCCCCGCAAAGTCCAGGCCGTGGGTCTTCGGGTCGTAGTAGGGGTACGACTTCACCGGGAAGCCGGCGCCTTCGAACAGGGCGCGGTGGTTTTCCCAGCTCGGATCGCTGATCCAGGCGGTGGCGCCCGGGCAGATCTGGCGCAGGAAGTCCGCGCCGATCTTGAGGCCGCCGGAGCCACCGATGGCCTGGACGGTAACGATGCGCTTTTCCTGCAACGGGGTTGATGCTTTTGAAAAAATCAATTCCTTGACAGCGTTGTCGTATGCCGCGAGCCCGTCGATCGGCAGATAGGACTTGGGCGTCCCGCTGCTGACGCCGACGTCCTCGGCTTCGCGCACGCAGTCGAGCAGCGGCACCTTGCCGTTGTCGTCCGTGTAGACGCCGACGCCGAGGTTGACCTTCTTCGGGTTCTGGTCGGCAACGTAGGCTTCGGTGACGCCAAGGATGGGATCCTTTGGCGCCATGTCGATCGCGGCGAGCGGGGAAGGCGTGTGGCTGAGGGTCATTGGCGACGCGTTCATTCTGCTAGACTCGAAAGTTCGCTTATTGCGCTGCAATAGTTTACCTGTGGACCTCTCTTTTCCCAACAGTCCGTTCAAACTGCACCAGCTGTTCAAGCCCGCGGGCGACCAGCCGGAGGCGATCGCGAAGCTGGCCGAGGGAATCGACGACGGGCTCTCCTTCCAGACGCTGCTCGGCGTCACCGGCTCGGGCAAGACCTTCACCATGGCCAACGTCATCGCCCGGCTCGGCCGGCCGGCGCTGGTGCTGGCGCCGAACAAGACCCTGGCGGCGCAGCTGTACTCGGAGTTCCGCGAGTTTTTCCCCGACAACGCGGTCGAGTACTTCGTCTCCTACTACGACTACTACCAGCCCGAAGCCTACGTGCCCTCGCGCGACCTGTACATCGAGAAGGATTCGTCCATCAACGAGCACATCGAGCAGATGCGCCTGTCGGCGACCAAGTCTCTGATGGAGCGGCGCGACGTGGTGATCGTCGCCACGGTGTCGGCGATCTACGGCATCGGCGATCCATCCGAGTACCACGGCATGATCCTGCACCTGCGCCAGGGCGAGAAGGTGTCGCAGCGCGAAGTGATCGCACGGCTCGTGGCGATGCAATACGACCGCAACGAACTCGACTTCCGCCGCGGCACGTTCCGCGTGCGCGGCGACGTCATCGACGTTTTCCCCGCGGAGCATGCGGAGCATGCGATCCGGATCAATCTGTTTGACGATTCGATAGAAAAACTGGAAGTATTCGACCCGCTGACCGGCCGCGTCCAGCACCCGATGGCGCGCTTCACCGTCTACCCCTCGAGCCACTACGTCACGCCGCGGGCCACGACCTTGCGCGCGGTCGAGGCGATCAAGGCCGAGCTGCGCGATCGGATCGAATACTTCCAGAAGGCGCTCAAGCTGGTCGAGGCGCAGCGCATCGAGCAGCGCACCCGCTTCGACCTGGAAATGCTGGTCGAACTCGGCTTCTGCAAGGGCATCGAGAACTACTCGCGCCACCTGTCCGGGCGCAACCCGGGCGAGCCGCCGCCGACCCTGATCGATTACCTCGCGCGCGACGCGCTCATGTTCATCGACGAGAGCCACGTCACCATCGGGCAGCTTGGCGGCATGTACAAGGGCGACCATTCACGCAAGTTCAACCTGGTCGAATACGGCTTCCGCCTCCCCTCGGCACTGGATAACCGGCCGCTGCGCTTCGACGAATTCGAGTCGGTAGTGCGCCAGACCGTCTTCGTCTCGGCGACCCCCTCCGACTACGAAGCGCGGAAATCCGCCCACGTGGTGGAGCAGGTGGTGCGCCCGACCGGCCTGATCGATCCCCAGGTGCAGGTTCGGCCGGCGTCCGCGCAGGTGGATGATCTGTTGTCCGAAATCAGCCTTCGGGTAAAGAAGAACGAGCGGGTCCTCGTCACGACGCTTACCAAGCGCATGGCCGAGGAGCTCACCGATTATCTGGGCGAGCACGGCGTCAAGGTGCGCTACCTGCACTCTGAGGTGGAAACCGTGGAGCGGGTGGAAATCATCCGCGACCTGCGGTTGGGCAAATTCGACGTGCTGGTCGGCATCAACCTGCTGCGCGAGGGCCTGGATCTGCCCGAAGTGTCGCTGGTGGCGATCCTGGACGCCGACAAGGAAGGCTTCCTGCGCTCCGAGCGTTCGCTCATCCAGACCATCGGTCGCGCCGCGCGCCACATCAACGGCAGCGCGATCCTCTACGCCGACCGCATGACCGATTCCATGAAGCGCGCCATCGCCGAGACCGACCGCCGCCGCAACAAGCAGATTGCCTTCAACAAACTGCACAAGATCACCCCGATCGGGGTTGTCAAGGGCATCAAGGACATGATCGACGGTGTCTACGACGCCGACGATGCACGCCAGGAGCGCAAGGCCGCGCAGGACGGCGCGCGTTACGAGGCGATGAGCGAGAAGCAACTCGCGCGCGAGATGCGGGCGCTGGAAAAACAGATGCTGGAATGCGCGCGCAACCTTGAGTTCGAGAAGGCGGCGAAAGCGCGCGATCAGCTGGCTGAGCTGAAGAAGCGCGCGTTCGGCGTCGCGCCGCAGTCTGTGTGAAGAATTACTTGTCGCGCGTTTCGACCTGAACCAGTTCCGTCTCGGCGACAGCCGGGACGGCGGGTTTCTCGCGCCGCGGCCTGCCGAGCTGCACGAGTTCCGCCAACGGCGGCGCTTGCACGGCCTTGGAACGATCGGTCTCGACCATCTGCAGGCCGGCGCTCGAGAGCTCTTCCCTTGGGTCCACGTGCGGTCTTTCGTAGCGTGGAGTCTCTACGCGAACCGGTTCCACGTGCTGAGGTTCGGCCCGTGGCTCTTCATGCCGGGGAGGAGGAGTGGCCTCGACAACCGGCTCGCGATGCGGCTGCGCTTCGGGCTCCTGCAGCTCCGCCTCGCGCTGCATCTTCAAGCGGTGTTCTTCGAGCTGCTGCGCGTAGAGCGACTGTTCCGGGCTTTGCTGGCGCGGCTGCTGGTCCGGCCGATGCTCGCTGCGATTCGGACGATCGCCCCGGTCGGCACCGCCACGGCCACGGCCGCCGCGATTGCGCCTGCGGCGCGGTTCGCCGCCCTCTTGGTCAGGCTGGCGGTTGCCATCCGGCGTGCCGCCAATGGCTCCCTGCGGCCGCTGCTGCTGCGGCGGACGCGGCGGACGCTGGTCGGGACGGCGCTCACCCTGCGGCCGCTCGGTAGATGGGATCGCGCCCTGCGACAGCTCGGCTTGCGGCTGGAGCTCTGCCTGCGGCGCTTCCGACTGCGGGCGCTCCTGCCTGCCATGTTGAGGACGGTCCTGGCGCTGCTGCTGTTGGTGTTGCGGCGGGCGCTGATCGCGCCTCTGCTGGTCGCGCCCACGGTCGCGTCCGCGATCGCCGCGATGCTGGCCGTCGCGGCCCCGGTCGCGGTCTGCGCGCTGCTGGCC
>SBAS01000105.1 GCA_005240145.1 Nitrosomonadales bacterium
CTCCCCGGCTAGGCTCATCGAGCTGCCGACCCCTGCATGGCTGAAGTTGACCTTGCCCGGATTTGCCTTTGCGTAGGCGATGAACTCGCGCAGGTTCGTCACCGGCAGCGAGGGATTGACGACGAGCACGTTGGTGACGGTGCCCAGCATCGCCACCGGCGCGAAATCCTGCAGCGGCCGGTAGCCGAGGTTCGGCACGAGATACGGATTGGCCGAGTGGGTCGCCTGCCCGGTGAGCAGCAGCGTGCGGCCGTCCGGCGCGGCGCGCGCCACGGCCTCGGTGCCGATGCTGCCGTTCGCGCCGGGCCGGTTTTCCACCACCACCGTCAGGCCGGTTTGCGCCGGCAGGTGCTCCGAAAGCAGCCTGGCGAGGACGTCGTTCGTGCCGCCCGGGGGGTACGGGACCACGATGCGCAGCACCTTGCCCGGCACCAGGGGCTCGAGCTCCGACTGCGCGAACGCGGTGCCACAGGCGCAAAGAACTGCCGCTATGATCAGGCCATGCAAGCGCGCGAATATGGAAAAGCGGGAACGGTCGGCATCGGCGTGCCGCAGGCCAACACCACGGTCGAGTCCGAGTTCCGCGCCATCGGGCCGGCGCACGTCAACCTGGTCACCGCGCGCCTGCAGGGCAGCCGCAGCGACTCGCGGCAGCGGCTGCTCGACTACTTCCACGGGCTGGACGCGACGCTCGACAGCTTCGACGTCGCGCCGCTGCAGGCCTTCGGCTTCGCCTGCACCGGATCGTCCTACCTTCTGGGCTACGGCGAGAACCGCGACGCGTTCGCCGCGCTGTCCAAGCAGCGCGGCTATCCGGTCATCTCGACCTCCGAGGCGATCCTCGAGGCGCTGGCTTTCCTCGGCGCAAAGAGCCTCGCCCTGGTGTCCCCCTACCCGTCCTGGCTCACCGAGGCGAGTGCCGCGTACTGGGCCGCTGCCGGCATCCAGGTTGAGGAAATCGTGCAGGTGGCCGCGGACACCTCTGACACACGCAACGTCTACAACGTCACCAGCGCCGACGCGGTCGCCGCCGCGCAACGGCTCAAGCGCCGCGGCGCGGACGCGATCCTGCTCTCCGGCACCGGCATGCCGACGCTGGGCGCCATCGGCGCGATCAACCAGTCGCTCCGGAAGCCCGTGCTCTCCTCCAACCTGTGCCTCGCCTGGGTGCTCGGCAAGCGGCTTGGCCTGGGAGGAAAGCCGCCCTGGGAAGATCGAACCTGGGAATCGAAGCTGCATAGTCTCTGACCTCAGATGGCGTTACCGGCCGCGTGCCCGGTGGCGGTTGCCGCGAGCATCTCTCCAGGGGTCTGGCAATCGCCGACGAGCGTCACTGCGATGCCCGCGTCCCGCAGCGAAGCGGCCATCCCGTCCTCGGCGGCGCGCGGGGTCGAGTACGCGACCAGCGCCACTTCCTCGATCCAGCGCTCTCGTCCGCTGTAAACGTTCACGCAGGCGAGCCGTCCGTCCTCAACCTCGGCGCCCCAGCGCGGCGCGCTCAGGAAAATGGTTTCTATCCCCTTCATCGACAGGCGGCGTTCGATGCCCTGACGCCCTACGAGCGACACCAGGTCCGCGAGCGAGTTGCGCGGCGTCACGATCACCACGCGCTCGAACAAGCCGTGGAACAGTTCGGCGGCGGCGTACGTGCCTTCCGTGTGGTCGGCATCGAAGATCACCGCGGTGCCGGGCTGGCGCGCGCGATGCGCCAGCGCCTCCACGACTGCTTCCCGAAGATCGCGCGCCAGGCCCGTCGCATCCGCAGGCAGCCAGGCCGGCGCCAGCATGCGCGCGCCTCCTGCGAGGATCGCCGCGTCCGGCTTGAGGCGCATGACGTCCCCGGCGACGGCGTCGATGCCGAGTTCGAACTTCACGCCCGCCCGCTTCGCTGCGCCGAATTGGTAGTCATAAATGCTGGAGACTTCCTCGCCTCCCGGCAGGAACGAACGCAAGCGCGCCTTGCCGCCGGTTTCGGCGGAACGGCCGAAGACCGTCACCTCGTGCCCGCGTGCCGCCGCCACCCAGGCCGCTTCCATGCCGGCGATGCCTGTGCCGACCACGGCGACGCGTTTCTTCGCACTCGCCTTCTTCGGCCACCAGTCCACTTCGTCGCGCGCGCCGACCCGCGGGTTGTTCACACATGAAATCGGCTTCTGGTAGGTGACGATGGTGTCCCAGCAGGTATTGCAGGACAGGCAATAGCGGATGTCGTGCGCCCTGCCGCTCTCGGCCTTCAGCAGCCAGGCGGGATCGGCGACCAGCGCGCGGCCGATGCCGACGAGGTCGGCCTCGCCGGCCGCGAGCACTGCTTCCGCTTCAGCAGGATCGCCGATGCGCCCAAGCGCGATAACGGGCACGCCAGGCACGGACTTGCGCAGCTTCGCGCACATCGCCCGGTAAGGCATGCGCGGCCCGTGCCGGTCGGGGACATGCATCTCCAGCGTGCGCGCGTGCGCGCCCTGCGCGAAGCAGACGTAGTCGGCTTCGCCCGTGGAAGTGAGGAGCGGAGCAATCGCGGCGGCCTCGTCAGGCCCGATGCTTCCGGGCACGCCGTCGTCGCCGGGGACCTTGAGCCCGACGATGAAGTCGCTGCCGCAGGCGGCGCGGATGGCCGACAGCAGCTCGCGCACGAAGCGCGTCCGGCCCTGGCGGTCGCCGCCGTACTCGTCGGTGCGCACGTTCGAGTGCGGCGACAGGAACTGGTGGAACAGATGGCCGTGCCCGGCCGAGATCTCCACGCCGCTGAAGCCGCAGCGCTTCAGGCGCTGCGACGATTGCGCCACGCCTTCCACGAAGCGCCGGATTTCGTCGCGCGTCATGGCGCGCGGCATGGTCCAGGAGAGGTCGCAAGGCAAGGCGGAGGGCCCGACCGCGCCGCTGTGGCGTCCCGCGTCGTGGCGCGCGCGCCCCGAGTGCTGGATCTGCCCGAGCAGCCGGCAGTCCTCGCCTTCGATCGCCTCGGCCCAGCGCTTCAGGCCATCGACATGGTCGTCGTTCCAGCAGCGCGTCTTGAATGCCGAGCGCTGCGTCGGCTCGTCGGCCATGCCGAGCGGCTCGGTGACGATCATCGCGGCGCCGCCCTTGGCGCGGTTGGCGTAGTAACGGATCACCTCGTCGCTGACGCCGCTGTCGCGCACCATGCGCGTGCTCATGGAAGCGTGCACCAGCCGGTTGCGCAGCCGCTTGCCGGCGAGGACGAAGGGCTCCGCAATCATTCGGCTTTGATATTGGCGCTCTTGATCACCGCCGCCCAGTTGGCGCGATAGGCCGCGATCTCGGCGTTGAATTTGTCGACCGGTCCGCCGAGCACCTCGACGCCATGCTCCAGCAGCCTCGCCTGCACGGCCGGATCCGCCAGCGCCTTGTTGATCGATGCGTTCCAGGCCACCACGAGGTTCGGCGGCAGACGGCCGGGCCCGACCATGCTGAACCAGTTGGTGACGCTGTACCTGGGCAGCCACTGCTTGATGAGCGGCACGTCGGGCAATGCCGGCGAGGCCTTCTCGCCGCCGAACGCGACGCCGCGCAGCTTGCCTCCCCTGACCTGGCCGAGCAGGTCCGGCAGGTTGGCGATCATCATCTGGATACGCCCGGCGATCAGGTCGACGATCGCGGGCGCGCCGCCCTTGTACGGCACGTGCACGATGTCGATGCCGGCCTGGCTGCGGAACAGCTCGGCGGCCATGTGCGGACTGGAGCCGACGCCGGCGGAGCCGTAGGAAATCTTGCCGGGATTGCCCTTGGCGTAGGCGATTAGCTCGGGCACCGTCTTGAAAGGCGCTTCCGGGTGGACGACGAGCAGCTTGTAGACGCCGGCGACGTTGGCGAGCGGCGCGAGGTCCTTCTCCGGGTCGATGGGCGGCTTCTGGCCTGGAAGCTGCGGCGAGATCGTCAGCATGCCCATGGTGGCGAGGCCGATGGTGTGCCCGTCGGGCGCGGCGCGCGCCACCGCGCCGGCGGCGATGAAGCCGTTGGCGCCGGGCTGCGAGTCCACGATCACCGGCACACCGAACTGGGCGCGCAGCCCCTCCGCCAGGACGCGGCAGACAAATTCCCCGGAGCCGCCCGCGGCGAAGCCGTTCATGATGCGCACGTCGCGCGTCGGCGCGAAGGTCACCTGGGCGCGGGCGATGCCCGGCAGCGCTGAGGCGAGCGCGAAGGCCCCGCCCGAGGCGAGGACGCGGCGGCGGGTGATGCGGGTGGACGAAGTCATAGTCAATCCTTCAGGTTGTAAACGCGCAACGCGTTGTCGCGCAGGAACTTGCGTTTGGCTTCGGGGCGCAGGCCGAGCGCCTCCACCTCGGCGCGCGTGCGCTCGAAGTCGAGGATCGGGAAGTCGGTGCCGAACATCACCTTGTCCTGGCCGAAGGTGTTGATATAGTGCACGAAGGACTTCGGCCAGTACTTCGGGCTGTGCGCGTCGGCCCCGATGTAGACGTTCTTGTGCTTCCAGGCCATGGCGATCATCTCGTCGGTCCAGGGGATGCCGACATGGATGCCGACCAGCTTCAGCTCCGGGAAATCGCAGGCCACCGCGTCCAGCGTGATCGGGCGCCCGACGCTGCGCAGCCGGTAGTCCGGGTCGTAGATCATGGACTGCCCGACCTGCATCTGCACCGGGATGCCGAGCTCGCAGCATTTGGCGTAGTACGGATACCAGCGCGCGTGGTCGGGTGCGAGCTCGTACCAGTGCGGGTAGTAATGCGCACCGATGAAGCCGAGCTCCTTCACTCCGCGCTCGAGGTCCTTCAGGCCGCCCATCAGGTCGTGCGGATCGAGGCCCGCCATGCCGTGGAAGCGCTCGGGGTGCGTCTTGACCGCCTTCGCGACCAGCTCGTACGGCAGGTGGTAGCAGGCCGGGTGCCCCAGCCGCCCGGCGCGCGTGGCGACAAGAAACGCTTTCTCGATGCCGGCCGCATCCATCCGCCGCAGCATTTCCTTCAGCGAAATGCCGTCCGCGGTCTTGTCCTTGACCTTCATCTTTCCCTTGTAGAAGGCGTCGCGCTTCGGCCTGAGCGCGTTGGCTTCCTTCGTCCACAGGTTGGCAACGACGTCGATCGCCTTGATCGGGTGCTTCTTCATGCCGTCTCCGCTTGCAGAATTTCGCCCAGCAGCGCCTCGGCTTCGGCGCGGCTGACGCGGCGGCAGGCAAGGTCGAAGAACTTGCGCCGCATCCCCGCCTCGTCCAGTGGCGGCGTGGTCGTGCCGCGCGGCGAGTACGGGCCCGATTCGGACGGCACCCCGTACTCCATGAGGCATTGGCCGGTCCTGGTTTCGCCGTTGTTCATTTGAATCTCAATTCTCGTACATAGGCGTTTCGGATACTGACCCTCGTAGTCGGGCTCGACAACGGAAAAAATCTTCGCATAAAGACTTTCGATGCGCGGATCCCTCGCGGGCGCGACCACGTTGTCGAAACCGAAGCCGCCGTGCACCAGCGAGCTCGCGATCGCCCAGGGCATGCTCATGAGGCGGTCGTACAACTCATGCGACTCGCGCGGCGGCTGGCCGAATACGAGAGCCATGGGGTAGGTCTTGACGACTATTTTTTTGATTTCTTTGTAGTTGAGTGCTTTTTCTTTCAGAACCGCCAATACAGCCTCAATTGCGGGCTGCGCGTGCCGGCAGGCGGGCAGCGGCTTGAAATACACGCCGTCCAGCATCTCGCCCTTCCAGCTCTCCGGCTGCAGCGCGCCCGCGTCGCCGCGCAGGACCTGGATGTATCCGGGATCCTTGCCGCCCTCCAGCACGGTGTCGCCGGCGTTCAGCCCGGCTTCGGCGAGGCGCACGGCCTCGATCGCGGTGCGCGCCGCGATCCCGCCGTGCAGCGGCACGACCGAGCCGTGCTCGGTGAGTCCGCGCAGCACGGCCATTGGCGCCATGAACGCGGCGTTGGAAATCGCATCGGCGAGCGTGCGCCGATCGAGCTTGAGCAGCCTGCCCAGAGCAGCCGTGGCGCCGATCACGCCGGTCGTGGACGTGGGCGCCGTGCCCGCCTGTGTCTGCGCCGGATGTGAGCCCTTGGCGATGCGGCAGGCGACTTCGTAGCCGGCCGCGGCCGGCAGGAAGAGGTCTCTGATTGGGCGGTGCCCGCGCAGCGCCCAGAGCGCGGGAATGATCGAGCTCGAGGGATGATTGCCGCCGCCGCCGAAGCCGTCGTGGATTTGCAGTAGCGCGCCCAGGGTGCCCATGGCCACTGCCGCCGACTCCGGCGTCAGCCCGCACTCGCTGCCTGGCAGCTTCACCGCCCCCGGCTGCGCCAGCACGTAGCCGCTCTCCGCCTCGGGTAGCGTGCTGCCGGCGAGCGTGCTGCCGATGTAGTCGGCGACGAACCAGCGCGCCTTCTGCCTGCGGCCTTCTCCGAGGGAATCCCACTGCAGCCCCAGGGCGAAATCGGCGATGCGCGACGCGAGGCTCATCAGTTGGTCGTCACCTTGGCGTCCTTCGCCGCCTTGGCCCACTTTGCGAGCTCCGAGCGGATGTGCGCTGCATGCTGTTCCGGCGTGGAGCCGACCGGATCGAGACCGCTCTGCTTCATCCACTCGATCACATCGGGCTTCCTAACCGCCGCTAATACTTCCTGCGACAGGCGGTTGACGATCGACTTCGGCGTCCCCGCCGGGGCCATCATGCCGTACCAGGAATTGAGCTCGAAGCCGGGCACGGTCTCGCTCACCGCCGGAATCTCCGGGAAATTCGGCGAACGCTTCAGCGTGCTGATGCCGAGCATGCGGATCTGACCCGCCTTCGCCCGCTGCATCGAGCCCGAGATGCCGAAGAAGGCGAAGTCGACGCGCTCGCCCATCATGTCCGCAATCGCGGGAGTCGAGCCCTTGTAGGGCACGTGCAGGGTGTTGATGCCGGCGGCGACATTGAGCATCTCGCCCGCGAGGTGCGTGGTGCTCGCGACGCCCACCGAAGCGTAGGAGAGCTTGCCGGGATTGGCCTTCGCGTAGTCGATCAACTCCTTCACGCTCTTCACCGGCAGGCCGTTGCGCACTACCAGCAGCGTCGGGCCGGCGATGATCTGCGTGATCGGCTCGAAGTCCTTCAGCACGTCGTAGGGCAGGTCCTTCTTCAGGCCCGGCGAGATCGCGGTGGGTCCGAGGTGCGACATCAGGATGGTGTAACCGTCGGGGGCCGCCTTTGCCACCAGCGCGGTGCCGATCTCGCCGTTGGCGCCGGGTTTCGCCTCCATGATGAGCGGCTGGCCGAGCGCCTCGCTCATTTTGGCGGAAACCGTGCGCATCAGCGCCTCCGCAGGGCCGCCCGGAGGCCAGGGGATGATCACCCGGATCGGCTTGGTGGGGTACTGCTGCGCGCCGACCGATGTGGCGAAAAGGAGCAGCAACGCAAGGAGTTTCAGCTTCATGGGTTCTCCATCAAAGAGACGGCAGTTGGGAACTCAGCTCGGCCTTGATCACCTTACCGAGCGCATTGCGGGGGAAGTCCTTCACTACGAACACTTCCTTCGGCACCTTGTAGGGCGCCATCTTTCCCTTGCAGGCTTCACGCAGATCCGTCGGCACGGCTGCGCCCTTGAGGATCACGAACGCGGCCACCTCCTCGTTGAACTCGCGCGACGGCCAACCGACCACGGCGCAATCGGCGACCGCGGGGTGCGCCTGCAGCACCGCCTCGATCTCGGCGGGATAGATGTTCACGCCGCCGCGGATGATCATGTCTTTCGCGCGGCCCTTCAGGTACAGGTAGCCCGAATCGTCCAGCATGCCGAGGTCGCCCGGATACCACCAGCCGTCATGGAAGCTTTCGCGACTCGCCTCCGGATCGTTCCAGAAGCCGTCGGCGACCGCCGGCCCCCGGTAGCGGATGCGGCCCACGCCGCCCGGCGGGAGCGTCCGGTGCTCCTCATCCACGCATTGAACCTCAACTCCGAACACCGGCCGACCGACGGAAGCGCTGAATTTCTCGGGATCCTCCGAAGTCAGGAAGCTCACGCCCCCGCCCTCGGTAGAGCTGTAGTACTCGACGAAGCCCGGACAAAGCGCGCGCAGCGTGCGCCGCTCTTCCTCGTGCAGCGCCGATCCGGAGGAAAGCAGCAGGCGCAGCTTCTTCAGGGGCACGAGCTGCTTTGCCGGCAGTGCAAGCAGGCGCCGGATCAGCGTCGGCACCAGGAACACGTTGCTGATCCTGTGCGCCTCAATGCTTTCGCATAGTTTTTCCGGCTCATACGGCGGCGGCAGCAGGAAGGTCGTGCCGCCCGAATAGAGCATGGTGAGCGGGAAGGTGCGCCCGCCGCCGTAATAGAGCGGCGTGCAGGAAAGGAAGCGGTCCTGGCTGTTGAAGCCGAGGTTGATCCAGAACACGCGGTAGCGCGCGAGAAACTGGCTGTGGCGGATGCGCGGGCCCTTGGGCCTGCCGGTGGTGCCCGAGGAAAGCGACATCAAGAGCGGCACGTCGCCTTCGGGAAACGCCTTGTCGGCCTTGTGCCTGCCGATCTCCTGCAGAAAGTCTCCTGCGATGAAGGTGGCGGAGCAATTCTGCGGCGACGTCGAGCCGGGCTCCATGATGACCAGCTTCGCGCCAAAATGCGCCAGCACGCGCTCCTGCTCGGCCAGCGTCCAGCGCCAGTCGAGCGGCAGCAGCACGATGCCTGCGCGCGCGAGGCCGCACAGCAGCACGATGTGCTCGATCGAGTCCTTCAACGCCACGCCGACCACGTCTCCGGGCATGAGGCCGATCGAGTACAGGTGCGCGCCTGCCTGGCTCACGAGCCGGTTGAGATCCCGGAACAGGACGCTGCGCTCGCCGTGCACGAGCGCCGGGCGGTCCGGCATCGCGCGCGCGTGGTGGGCGAAGGTCTGCGTGATGTTCATGCCGCCTGCGCGGTGATCATGGTCATGAAATGCGTGCGATGCGGCGGCAGCGCGCCGGCCTGCACTTCGGGGCTCGGCTCCGGGTGCGCGATCTTCATCTCGATACCCTTGAATCCTGCCGCTTCCAGTTCCTTCTCCATGTCCATGCCGGCGTAGGTGTGCGCGAAAGGCTCGTTGTTGCGCGCCGCGTAGCCCGCCTGCAGCCAGCGGCCGATGGCGCCGCCGGGAACCAGGTACATGTCGTAGGCCATGAAGCCGCCGCCTTTCTTCAGCACGCGGCGCGCTTCTGTCAGCGAGCGGCGCACCGCGGCCGGCGGCATCTCGTGGTACAGCCAGTGCGACGCCACGAGGTCCACGCTCGCGCGCGGCCACGGCAGCTTCTCCGAGTTCGCCTGTCGAAAATGGACTTCGAGATCGGCTTCCAGCGAGCGCAGGTGCGCCAGCTCCAGCGTCGGCGCGGCAACGTCGAGTCCCGTAACCTTCGCGTCCGGAAACGCCTTCTTCAGCGCGCGCGTGGAACCGCCCGACGTGCAACCCAGGTCGAGGACTTCCTTCGCCTGCGGCGCGAGCCTTTGCGCCGTGGCGGCGTAGAGGTCCATGGGCAGGCGCGGGTTGAAGAGGGAAAACGAGTAGGCGCTGGAGGAAGTCTCGTAGGCGAAGGCGTCCGCGGCGTCGCCCCAGATGCCGCCGCCGTGCTGGTGCGTGTCCACCGCGCGCACGTATTCGGGCAGCTCCAGCGCCGGGTCGAGCTGCAATCGCTGCGGGTGCCGCTTTGCCGCTTCCTCCAGCACCTTCGACAGTGTGTCCTTGCGCTCCTCCATCCAGCGCACGACGCCGTAGCGCCCGTAGTACTTGAACTGCTGCGAATGGCGCTCGAGCCACGAATACAGGCTGTAGGCCGGGCTGTGCCGCGCCTTGCGCTCGATCTCCGCCGGCTCGTCGCTGCCGGCGCGCTGCGCCGCTTCCACGCTGCCGCGGTAGGCTTCGTCGCGCCAGACGCCGCGCAGGCCGCGCACGAAGCACTGGAAGGCTGCGGCCTCGAAGGAAAGCGGTGCTTCGTTCATTCGGAACGCATCCACTTGGTCGCGTTGACGGAAAGGTCCGGCTCCAGATAAGGCGCGGTGAGACTGCGCGCAAAGGCAGCCTCTTCGGCCTCGAGCCATTTCGTCATGCCCTCCTGCGCGGCGGCGGCAGCAAGACGCTTTGCGTCCACCGCCCCGCCGGTCTCCAGCGCGCGCGTCAGGCGCTCCAGCTGCGCCTTCAGCACGAACACTTCGCCGGCGAGCGCCATGACCATGCCCATCAGGCGGGCTGCCTCCGGGTCGCGCGCGCCGAGCTTGCCAAGCTCGGCGACGAGGTCGTCCTTCGCGCTCATTCCGCCTTGATGTTCGCCTGCGCGATCAGCTTCACCCATTTCTCGTGGTCGACGCGCATGCGCTCGGCCAGCCCCTCGGGGCTCGAGGAGGCCGACTCCAGCCCCAGGCCGACCAGGCGCTCGCGGATGTCCGGGCGCGCCAGCGCCTTGACGAACTCCGCGTTGATGCGATCGAGCACCGGGCGCGGCATGCCGGCCGGACCATAGACCGCGAACCAGCCCTGTGCGTCGTAGCCTGGCACGCCGGCCTCGGCCACGGTCGGGATCTCCGGGTAGGCGCTCAAGCGCTTGCCGCCGGTCACCGCGAGCGCGCGCAGCTTGCCCGACTTCACGTGCGGCATCGCCGACATATCGCTGAACATTAGCGGGATCTGGCCGCCCATGACGTCCACCTGCCCCGGCGCCGAGCCCTTGTACGGCACGTGCACCATGTTCACCTTGGCGATGTATTTGAACATCTCGCCGGCGAGGTGGCCGGCGCTCGCATTGCCGAAGGAGCCATAGCTGAGCTTGCCCGGGTTGGCGCGCGCGAACGCGAGCAGGTCGCCGAGCGTCTTGAATTCGCTGTCGGGCTTGACGATGATGACGAAGGAAGTCATGGCCACGGTGCTGATCGGCGTGAAGTCCTTCACCGCGTCGTAGTTGAGCTTGTAGAGCAGCGGGTTGAGCACGTGGGTGCTCGAGCCAGCAAAGCCCACGGTGTAGCCGTCGGCCGGCTGCTTGGCGACCCAGTCGGAGCCCACCGCGCCGTTGGCGCCGGGGCGGTTCTCCACGATCACCGTCTGTCCTACTGACTCGCCGATCACCTGGCCGAGCGCGCGGCCGAGGATGTCGGTGCCGCCGCCCGGCGGATAGGGAACGACGAAGCGCAGCGGCTTCGTGGGAAAGGACTGCGCCTGCGCCAGGCCCGCAACGAGAGCGAACGCGATGCCGAGGAGGATCTTCATGCTGCCACCGCCTTTCTCAGTGGACGGAGCCGGTCGATGATTTCCGCCGTGGAGCCGACGTCGGCGTACTTGGATGCCATGTCGAACAGGTTCACCGCGTGCGAGGTGGCGCTGCGGTCGTAGACCGCGTCGTGCGGCACCAGCGAGCGGAAATTGTAGGCGAAGGCGTCCACCACGCTGCCGCGCACGCAGCCGCTCGTGGTGCAGCCGGTAACGACAAGCGTGTCGGCCTGCAGGTCGATGAGGTGGCTGGCGAGCGGCGTGGCGAAGAAAGCGCTCGGGTGCTTCTTCGGCAACAGCACGTCGCCCTCGCGCGGCGCGATCTCGGGCGGGAACTCGTAGCCCTTCGCCGCGATGTCCATGATCGCCGGCACCTTCTGCGCCAGGCGGCCGCCGTCGGTGGCCTTGTTCTTGGGCGCGATGTGCGGATAGAGCACCGGCCAGTTGTTGCGGCGGAATTCGGCGAGCAGCGTGACGATGTTGCGCATCGCGTTCCAGCCGATCTCGCCGCAGGAGGTAGGGAATTCCTTGATCGCATCCCAGAACGGCTTCGGCGTAGTGCCGATGGTGCGGTACTGGACGTCGATGATGAGGAGCGCGGGCCGCTTGCCGACGCCGGAAGGGCGGCCGAAGCCCGCCGCGTGATAGGCCTTCTGCTCCTCCTCGCTGATGACGCCGTCCCAGGGTTTTTTCATTGGCGGAAAGCCTCACGAATTGACGCCGCCAGCTTAGGCAGGCCTATAATATTAGTCAAATCAATTTTGTGTATTTATAGTATCGATACTATAAATAACCCTTCCGACCACGCTTGAACGACACCCCGGACCTCAACCTGCTGCTCGCCTTCGAGGCGCTGTTCCGCCACGGCAGCGTGACGCGCGCCGCGGCGCAGATCGGGCTGTCGCAGTCGGCGATGAGCAGCGCCCTCGGCCGCCTGCGCAAGCAGTTCGGCGACCCGCTGTTCGTCAATACGCGCTCGGGCATGCTGCCGACACCGCGCGCCCTTGAGCTGGCGCCTCCCCTCATGGAGGCGCTCGCCATGGTGCGCGGCGCGATCGGCAGCCGCGAGGCGTTCGCGCCGCGCACTTCCACCCGCTCGATGCGCGTGTACATGACCGACGTCGGCGAGATGGTGCTGCTGCCGCGCCTGATGCGCCACCTGCACGCGCACGCGCCCTCGCTGCGCATCGAGACCGCGCAGCTGCAGGCCGCCGAGCTCGCGGTGCGCATGGAGACCGGCGACATCGACCTCGCGGTGGGCTACCTGCCGCAGCTCACGGGAAAGATCCGGCGCGCGCGCCTGTTCGAGGAGCACTACGTCTGCATGACGCGGCCGGACCATCCTCTCGGGCGCCGTGCGGCGCTGACGCTGAAGGAGTTCCTCGGCGCGCGCCATGTCCTCATCGCATCCATGGGCTCGGGCCACCAGGCGCTGGAGCGCGCGCTCGCCGACCGCGGCGTGCACGACAACGTCGCGCTGCGGGTGCCGCACTTCGTGGTGGTGCCGCTGATCGTCGCCGGGACCGACCTCGTCGTCAGCCTGCCGAACCAGGTGGCGAAGGTCTCGGCGAGCATCGCCAAGGTGAAGGTGCATCCGCTGCCGATCCCGGTGCCGAGCTTCGACGTGTCGCTGTACTGGCACGAGCGGGTGGAGAACGACGCCGCCAACCAGTGGCTGCGCGCCGCGCTGCTCGAGCTGTTCGGGGACAGTCCCCGCAAGCGCGCATGAGCATCCCGGTATTCCTTCTGACGGGCTTCCTCGGCGCCGGCAAGACCACGCTGCTCAACGCTGCGCTGCGCGAGCCGGCCTTGGCCAACACAGCAGTGGTGGTGAACGAGCTGGGCGAGATCGGGCTGGACAACCTGATCATCGCCGAGGCGACCGACAACGTGGTGCTGCTCGATGGCGGCTGCCTGTGCTGCGCCAACACCGGCGCCCTGCACGAGACGCTGGGCGACCTCGCCGCGCGGCGCGCCGCCGGTACCCTGCCCCCGTTCGAGCGCGTCATCATCGAAACCAGCGGCGCGGCCGACCCGGCGCCGCTCCTCAACGTGCTGCTCGGCCATCCGATCGTCACCGGCTCGTACCGGCTGCACGCCACGGTGTGCGTGGTGGACGCGCAGCATTTCCTGGCGTCGCGCGCCTCGCACCCGGAGCTCGACAAACAGGCCGCGCTCGCCGAGCGCATTTTCATCTCCAAGCGCGACCTGGCCGACCCGGCGCCGGTGCTGCAGGCGCTGCGGGAGCTGAATCCCGAAGCCGAGATCGTGCAATCCTTCACGGATGCCTTTGCCGCCAGCGACCGCGCGCACAAGATGCCGGGATCGCTGTTCGACAGCGGGCGCATCAAACCCCACGGCCAGGCCGGCGGCATTCGCGCCTACAGCTTTCGATTGCCTGACTCGATCACGTGGGCCGGCTGGTCGGCATGGTCGCGCTTCGTCGCCGCGGAGTTCGGCGCGCGCCTGATCCGCGTCAAGGGGCTGCTGCGAATGCAGGACACGGGCGAGATCGTCTTCGTGCAGGGCGTGCAAGGCGTGTTCCACAAGCCGCAGCGCTTCGCCGAGTGGCCCGGCGGCAATTCAGGCAACCGGCTGGTGTGCATCGCCCGCGACCTGCCGGAATCCCGGATCGAAGCCACCCTGCCCGCGCTTTCGACCGCGGCGGGGACGCAGGCCAGCTATTCAACCGAGGATCTAGCTGAAAGGAAGGCACGGCAATGAGCGACTTCGTACTGCGCGGCGGCACGGTGGTGTTCCCGGACCGCGCGCCCGCGCCGCAGGACATCCTGGTGAAGGATGGCAAGGTCTCCGCCCTGCTCGCGCCCGGGGCTGCGGCGCCGGCGGGAATCCCGGAGCAGTCCGCCTCCGGCCTGTACGTTTTCCCCGGCCTCATCGACGCCCACGTGCACTTCGGCTTCGGCGAGAAGATCACCGAGTACAGCTACGAGACCGTGTACGCCGCGCAGGGCGGCATTGCCACCATCCTCGCCTACTTCCTCAACAACGAGCCCTACGCCGACGTCTACAAGCGCGAGCAGGAGTACGCGCGCACGCGCTGCCACGTCGACTACGGCTTCCATTTCTCCACCGCGAGCGAGCTGCACATCAAGGAGCTCGGCAAGTACGTCTCGGACTACGGCGTCACTTCGTTCAAGTACTTCATGAATTTCAAGGGCGAGGAAGGGCGCTACCTGGGACTTGACGGCACCGACGACGGCTTCTTCTACGAGCTGCTGGGCGAATCGGCGCGCGTCGGCAAGCCGATCATCGTCTGCCACACCGAGAACATCGAGATCGTCAACCGCGCGCGCCAGCGCGTGCAGGCTGCCGGCGGCAGTACGCTGAAGGACTGGTCGGCGGCCAAGCCCGCCATCACCGAGGCAGAGCCCGCTGTGCGCGCGATGTACCTCGCCGAGCGCACCGGGGCGCGGGTGTATTTCCCGCACATCTCCTCGCGCCTGGCGCTGGATGAGGTGCGCAAGTGGCGCAAGCGCTACGACCAGGTCTGGATCGAGACCTGCCCGCACTACCTGACGCACACCGAGGACTCGGATCTGGGAGGCATCGGGCGCGCCAACCCGCCGTTCCGCAGCAAGGACGACCAGGATGCGCTGTGGGAGGGTTTGTTCGACGCCACCATCGACCTCGTGGCCTCCGACCATTCCTCGCGCCGGCGCGCGACCAAGGACAAGCCGCTATGGCTGGCGGCGCAGGGATTTCCCGGCATCGGGGCGATCCTGCCGGTGCTGCTCTCGGAGGGCTACCACAAGAGAAAGCTGCCGCTGCAGCGCATCTGCCAGCTGCTCGCCTCGGGCCCTGCGAAGATCTTCGACCTCGAGCCGGTGAAGGGACGCATCGCGCCGGGGTCGGACGCCGACTTCACCATCGTGGACCTGGCGAAGGAACGGAAATTCATTCCCGCCGAAATGGGCTCTTACGCCGACTACTCCCTGTACGAGAACCAGCTGCTGAAGGGCTGGCCGGTGAAAACCATCGTGCGCGGCGTGACCGTGATGGACAACGGCAAGATCGTCGGCCCGGGCGGGCACGGCAAGTACCTGTGGCGCCGGATCGGGCAGCCGCCGATATTGGGGAAGCTCAGCTAGCCGGCGTGGGTATGATAAATTGTCATACCTTGGAGGTGCGCCATGAGCAGTGTCAAAGTTGCCATCACCATCGACAGCGGAACGCTGGAACGCGTCGACGGCCTAGTGGCGAAAAAGGTCTATCCCAACCGTAGCCGAGCCATCCAGTCGGCCGTGGCGGAAAAGCTCGCCCGAATGGAGCGTGGTCGTCTGGCGTCCGAATGCGCGAAACTCGATCCCAAGTCCGAGAAGGCGCTCGCTGAAGAAGGCCTGGGGCAGGAGCTCAATACTTGGCCCGCATACTGAGAGGCGAAGTTCGGTGGGCCGACCTCAACCCGGTTCGCGGCCACGAACAGGCAGGTCTGCGGCCGGTGTTGGTTCTCAGCCACGACGTGTTTAACGAACGCTCGGGTACCGTCATCGCCATGGCATTGACGAGCCAGCCGCAACGCGCCGGTTTTCCTCTTACCCTCGAGCTGCAGGCCGCGAAACTACCGAAGCGTTCCTGGGTCAAGATCAGCCAGATTCGCACGCTTGCCGTCGAGCGCATCGGCGCGAAGCTTGGCCGCGCCTCGCCCGAGGAAGTGTCGCAAGCTGTCGAGGGCCTCAATGAAATCGTCGGAATCTAGGAAACCTTGACTAGCTTCGCGGCCGCCTCCCCCGCGAGGCGCCCTGTGTTGGTCGCCATCAACAGCCCCGAGCCGGAGAGGTAGCCCCAGTCCGCCGGCCCCGAAAGCCCGCGTGCTGCGCCGCCGCCGGCGAACAGGTTTGGAAAAGGCGTGCCATCCTTCCTCAGCACGCGCATTGCGGTATCGATCTCGAGCCCGCCCTGGGTGTGCGTGAGCGCGCCCATGATCTTCGCCATCAGGTAAGGGGCCTTGAGCGGCGGTTTGCGGGCGAAGTCGCGGCCGAAAGCGTCCTTGCCCTTCCCCGCCGCCAGCGCCTCCACTTCCCGCACCGTCCGCTCCAGCACCTTCGCGTCGCAGCCGATCGCCTTCGCCATCGCCCCCGCCGAGTCATAGCGCTTCACCGCCCCGGACTCCTGCGCGAGCGCATGGCTGTGCTGGCGCAACGCGATCTCCTCGCCGCGCGCGTCCCAGATTGCCCAGGCCACCTTGCCGGCCTGCTTGTGCACCTTAAGCGCCTGCTCGGAGTAGCCCGCGTTCTCGTTCGAGAACCGCCTGCCCTCGGCGTTGACGTGGTAGCCGCCCTCCGTGACTGTGGCCCACGCGAGGTGCATGCCGTGCGGCGTCGCCACCGCGCCGTGGCCCTGGAAAGAGCCCATGTCCTTGATCGAAGCGCCGAGCGCCTCGCCCCAGATGACCGCATCACCCTGGTTGCCGGTGTGGCCTTCGTAGAAAAGGTCCACCGCCTCGGGGATGTGCCGCGCAAGCATGGTCTTGTTGCCGCCAAAGCCGTTGCAGGCGAGGATCAACGCATCGCAGCCGATCTCCTCGGCGGCGCCGTCGGGGCGCTTCACGCGCACGCCCTGGATGCGGCCCGCGCTTTTTCCTTCGGCATCTGCGAACAGATCGGTCGCTGTCGCCGAGCCGGCGATCGGGATGCCCTCGGCCTCGACCGCGGCCACGAGCACGGTGAGCAGCTCGGCGCCATAGCGCGAGGGCGAGGCGTGCATGTGCGGCCGGCTGTGGCCCGGGTACTGGAAGTCGAGCACGCAGGAAAGCGGCAGCTTGTAGCGGTCCACCAGCCACTCCACCGTCTTCGCCGCTTCGTCCGCGATCCTGCGCGCGATGGCGTGGTCGCACTCGCCGTGCGCCTTGGCGAGGATGTCCTGGTGAAGCAGCTCCGGGGTGTCGTCCAGCAGGCCCGCCGCGTGCTGCAGCCTGGTGCCGGCCGCCGGAATCTGCCCGCCCGAGAGCGACGTGTTTCCCGTCGGCTTTGCGTCGCGCTCCAGGATCAGCACCTCGGCGCCACGCTCGTTGGCCGCAAGCGCGGCGATGGTGCCGCAGGCGCCGGCGCCGATGATCAGTACCTCTGCGCGCGTCGCGAAGGTCTTGCTCTTGCCTTCTAGAACCACGCCCACAGATCCTCCTTCTTCGCCAGCTCGTCGCTCGAGCCGTCCCAGACCAGCCGCCCCGCCTTGAGGATCACGGCGCGCTCAACCGAGGGCAGCGTCGCCTTGACGTTCTGCTCGACGATGACGATCGCGGTGCCGGTGGAGCGGTTGATCTTCACCAGGCTCTCGAACACGTTCTCGACGATCACCGGCGCGAGCCCCGACATGGGCTCGTCCAGCAGCAGCATCTTCGGTTGGGTCATCAGCGCCATGCCCAACGCCAGCATCTGCTGCTGGCCGCCCGAGAGCGAGCCCGCGAGCTGCGCGCGCCGGTCCTTGAGAATCGGGAACAGCGAGTAGACCTCGCTCACGTAGCCGGCGTCATGCAGCAGGCCCGCGATCGTGAGGTTGCGCTCCACATCGAGGCTCTTGAACACGTTGTGCCCCTGCGGCACGAAGCCGATGCCGTGGCGCGTGTTGCGGTAGACCGCGCCCGGCTCCACCCGCTCGCCGCCGAAGCGCACCTCGCCCTGCATGTCGGGCAGCGCGCCTACAGCGCACTTGAGCAGCGTCGTCTTGCCCGCGCCGTTGTGGCCGAACACCGCCACACGGGCCCCCGCGGGAACCTCGAGAGAGACGTCGGCGAGCGCCGTGAGCTTGCCGTAGCGCGCCGAGACGTTGGCGAGCGAAAGGGTCACGACCGGGTTTCCCCTTTCTTTCCTCCGAAGTAGAGCTCGGCGAGCTTCTCGCTCGCCAGCAGCTCTTCCACCGTTCCCTGCTGCTCGATGCGGCCGTTGAACATGAACACCGCGCGCGTGCACAGGTCGCGGATGAAGGAAACGTTGTGCTCCACCACGCACACGGCGCGCCCTGCCTTCGCCTCATCGCGCACCACCTGCTTGATGGTCTCGTAGACCTGCCCTTCCACCCCGGCCATCGGCTCGTCCAGCAGCAGCACCTTGCCATCGTTCATCAGCGTGCGCGCCAGCGCGACCAGCTTCTGCTGGCCGAAGGGCAACTCGCCCGGCATCTTGTCGCGCGCCTCGGACATGCCAACGCGCGCGAGGATGGCGGCGGCGCGCTCGTCCGTCCCGGCACCCGGATAGTCGCGCGGGCCCATCAGCAGGTTGTCCAGCACCGAGAGCGTCGGAAAGAGCCGCACGTGCTGCCAGGTGCGCGCGATGCCGAGGCGCGCGCGCTTGTATATCGGCAGCCGGGAAAGCGGCTGGTCGCCGAGGTAGATCTCGCCACCGTCGGGCGCATGGATGCCGCTGATGAGGTTGAACAGCGTCGTCTTGCCGGCACCGTTGGGGCCGATGAGGCCGAGGATCTCGCCGGCGTGGATCTCCAGGCTGATGTCCTCGGCGACGGAGATGCCGCCGAAGTGCTTCTGCACGCTGACGAGGCGGATCGCCGCCGTCATTGGCGCACTTTCTTCGCCATAAGTCCCTGCGGCCGCACGAACAGGAACAGCAGCACCAGCCCGGTGTAGATCATCCCCTGCAGCGGCGCCATGATCGCCGTCGGCAGGTTGACGAAGGTAATTGCCTGCGGCAGCGCGGTGAGCAGCAGCGCGCCCACCACCGGGCCCCAGGTCGTTCCCATTCCGCCCACCACCACCATGGTGAGGATGAGGCCGGACTGGATAATGCCGAACTGCTCGGGCGACAGGAACTGCGAGTAGTGCGCGTACAGCGCGCCCGCGAGGCCGGCGACACCGGAGCCGACGGCAAAGATAGCGACCTTAATCGCGGTGGCGTTGCGGCCGAGCGAGGTGAAGCACTCCTCGTCGTCGCGCATCGCCTGGATCGCGCGCCCGTAGTCGCCGTGCGTCATGCGGTGCACCAGCCAGACCACCAGCGCCGCGACCGCGAGGATGGTGACGACGAAGGCCGGGCTGCGCAGCGGCCCGGAGTAGAGCGCCGGGATGCCGGTGAGGCCGCTCGCCGCGCCCGCCGCCTCGATGTTCTTGATCACCTCGACGAAGCCGAGCTGGAAGCCGATCGAAGCGATCAGCAGGTAGTCGCCGGAGACGCGCAGGCTGGGCAGCGACAACGCCACCGAAAGCACCGTCGAGAACAGCGTCCCGAGCACGATCGCGAGGGGGATCGGCACGCCGAACTTCATCGACACGATCGCCGAGCAGTAGCCGGCGAGCGCGAAGAAGATCGGGTGCGCGATGCTGATCAGGCCACCGTAGCCGATGATCAGGTTGAAGCTGGAGGCCATGATGATGTTGATCCCGATCAGGATCAGCACCGAGTAGATGTATTCCATGCTAGCGGGCGCGCATTTTCGCTGCCATCCAGGCCGGCAACCGGAAGCCGGTCGGGAAGAACAGGATCACCACGAAGAGCACCACATAGGTAAGCGAGCTCTGCCACTGCGACGGGATGACGAGGATGCTCGCGCTCTGCAGCACCGAGAGGAACACCGCCGAGATCGCGGCGCCCGCCAGCGAGCCTATGCCGCCGAGGATGGTCGCGATCACCGCCAGCAGGATCAGCTCGAGCGGCGCGTTCGGGATCATCGAGGCGCGCGTGCCGTAAAGGTAGATGCCGATGCTGACGAGGATCGCGGCGATCGCCATCGCGATGACGTAGGCGCGGTTGGCGCTGATGCCGTAGAGCTCGGCGAGCTCGCCGTTGTCCGCCACCGCTTGCATGAACTGCCCCTGGCGCGTGCGGCGCAGGTAGAAAGCGAGCGCGGCGCAAGCGGCGATGGTGATGCCGAGCGCCTCCAGGTCCCAGGCGGTGATCGCCACGCCGCCGACGAGGTGCACCTCCGACACGAGGGACTTCTTCAGCGACTGCGGCTCGGTGCCGAAGAGGAGGCTCAGCAGGTAGGCGACGAATTCCGCCACCACGATGGCGAAGATGAACAGCAGCAGCCCCGGCGAGCGCCGCCGGCGCAGCACACGGTAGCCCCAGACCTCGCTCGCCACCGCCGCGGCCACCGCCACGGCGAGGCCGAAAGTGAAACCCGCCGCTGTGGGCCAGCCCCACTTCAGCATCGCGGCGTACATGGCGTAGAACGCCAGGCCCATGACGCCGGCCTGGACGAAATTCCACACCTGCGCGACCTTGAGGGTCAGCGCGAACGCGACCGCGAACAGGACGTAATAGGTCGAGGTCGCGAGGCTGGTCCAGCCGATCTGCAGCAGGATCGGCAGTTCAAACATCGTGCGGCAGGGCTAATCCACCGTCGTGAGCGGAACGAACTGGCCGTTCTGGACCGTCAGCAGGTTGACCGGCTTCCTCACGGTATGGTCGTCGTTGATCGTCAGCTTGCCGGTCATTGGCAGATCGAAGGTTCTCACCGCCAGGAGGGCCTTGCGCATGTTTTCGCCGGTCGCCGGCAGCTTGTTCTTCTCGAGATGCTCGTAGAGGGCAGCGACGAGGTAGGCAGCGTCGTACAGGTACTGCGTGTACGGCAAGCCGTTCGGAATGCGGTTCTCCGCCTTCTTCCAGCGCTCGATGTACGGGCCTACGTTCGGGTTCTGCCTCTCGTCGGGCGCGAGCGAAGTCACGATCAGGCCCTCGGCGCCCTTGCCCGCCTTCTCGATCATCTGCGGGTTGTAGCCGCCCGCATAGGTGGAGACGCGCTGCGTGATGCCGAGCTGGCGCATCTGCGCGATGACGATCGGCATGTCGGCGACCAGGCCGTGCAGGTGGATGAAATCCGGGTTGGCGGTGCGCACCTTGAGCAGCATGCCGGTGAAGTCGGTGGCCTTCGGATCGTAAGTCTCGTAAGCCACGATCTGGCCGCCGGCCTTCTCGAACACCGAGCGGTAGACCTTCGCCGCCTCCACGCCAGAATCATTGTTGGCATAGAGCACGGCGACCCGTTTATGCCCCAGCGTCTTGCCGGTGTAAGTCGCGAGCGCGGTGAGGTCCACGTCGGCCAGCGGAAACGCCGTGTAGACATAGTCGCCCAGCTTGGAGATCTCCGGCGCGTTGGCGCCGATCGAGAGTTCCAGCACTTTCTCCCGATTAGCGATCGGTGCCACCGCCTTCACCACCGCGCTCCAGGCGGTGACGAACACCGGCACTTTGTCGACGTTGATGAGCCGGTTTACCGCATTGATACCAATGGTCGGATCGGCTTGCGTATCGAGCACGATCACTTCCAGCTTCTTGCCGGCCACCCCGCCCTTGGCGTTGATGTCGGCAACGGCCCATTCGGTGGCCTTGATCTGGTCCTTGCCGAAGGAGGACTGTGAGCCGGTGAGCGGCATCGCGAGGCCGAATTTCAGCGTCTGTTGCGCCGCTGCAGGGCCGACGAAGGCCGTTGCTACGGCCGCGGCGATGATGCCGCGCAGCCAGGCGCGGCGGGTAACGGATGCGGTCATGGTCTAGTTCCCTCTACAAGAGTGATATTTGGAATTCATGCGGTAGATACCGCTTTGTTCTCGCGGCCTCGGCGTTTACTCTATGGCAATGCGACCCGGTGGGCAAGCAGTCCGCGAGCAGGCGGCACGCAACGCAGAGGCATTGATCGCCTGGGCGGTGGGGGCGCGCGAGCGGCCCCTGCCGGAACCGGTGCGCCGCCGCGCGGCGACCATCCTCGCCGACGACATCGGCGCCATGGCCGCGGGGTCGCTGGAACCGCAGGTGCAGCGCGCCCGCGAAGGCTTCGCGCGCACCGCGACCGGGGCGCAGGAAGCCACCATCCTCGCGACGGGCGCGCCGCGCGCGGACCGCTACACCGCCGCTTGCGCCAACGGCATGGCGATCACCTGGTGCGAGCTGGACGAGGGCTTCCGCAACGCCTCCTGCCACGCCGGCGCCTATACCCTGCCCGCGCTGCTCGCCGAGAGCGAGGCGCGCGGCGCGAGCGTCGAAGAACTGCTGCGCTCGCTCGCGCTTGCCTACGAGGTAACGACGCGCTTCGCACTCGCCTACCCGTTCCCGACCTTCAACGTCCACCCGCATGCCGCGTTCGCAACCATTGGCGCCGCGGCCGCGGTTTCCATCGCGCGCGGCCACGACGCGAAGACGATGCTCGGCGCGGTGACGGGCGCCGCGAGCATGACCTTCGCCGGCCCCTTCGACACCGCGGTCGAGGGCCACCTGGTGCGCAACGGCTGGACCGCCGCGGGCGCCTGGATAGGCCTGCGCGCGGCCGACTGGGCCGAGGCCGGCATCGCCGGCGGCGGCGCGACGCCGCATGACGTCTTCACTTTCAGTTTCGGCACGCGCGCGTTCCCGGAGAAGCTGGTCGAGGGCCTCGGCGGCGCCTGGTCGGTGGCTAACGGCTATCACAAGATCTACGCCTGCTGCGGCTACGCGCACTCGGCGGTCGAGGCGACGCTCGAGATCCGCGCCAGGATGGGCGCGCGCAAGCCCGAGGACATCGACGAGATCGTGGTCGAGACCGGCCCGGGCGGCATGACGCTGACCACGGTGGACCCGGCAACCGTGCTCGCGGCGAAATTCTCCATCCCGCACGCGGTGGCGGCGACTGCCCAGCTGGGCACCGCCGGCGCGCGCGCTTTCACCCATGACACGCTGGCGCACGCCGGCATCGCGGCGCTGCGCAGGCGCGTGCGCCTTGCGCCCTACGACGAGCTGCAGCCCGCGCCGAAGGACCGGCCGGCGCGCGTGCGCCTGAAGTTCAAGGACGGCGAGGAGCTCTCCGCGCTCTGCGAGAGCGCGCGCGGCGGCGCCGACCAGCCGTTCGATGAGCCGACGCTGCTCTCCAAGCTCGCCGACAACGCCGGCGCCGTGTTCCCGGCCGCGCAGCCGCTGCTCGCCGCGATACTGCGCGGCGATGGCGCGCTGTTGTCGCGCCCATGGCGCGACGTCCTTGCCGGGATGGTCCGCAGCTGAGCCTTTCGCGCCAGCTCGTCGCTGCGCTGCGCGCCAGCGCGCGCCAACCCCTGCCCGGCGAGGTCGCGAGCGCCGCGCGGCTGCATTTCCTCGATGCCCTCGGCGTCGGGCTCGCCGCCTCCGCCGCCGCGGTGGGCGCGCCGTACCGCGGGCTGGCGCAGGACCTGGCGCGCGGCGGCGCGGCGACGGTGTTCGGCGCCAGGCTCGGCGCCGCGCCCGCGGACGCGGCGCTGATCAACGGCGGCCTGTGCCACAGCCTGGAGTTCGACGACACCCACACCGGCTCGATCATGCATGGCAGCTCGGTGCTCGCGCCGGCCGCGCTCGCCGCCGCGGAAGTCGCCAACGCCAGCGGCGCCGAGATGCTGGGCGCCTACGCTCGCGGCTGGGAGGTGCTGGCGCGGCTCGGGCTCGCGGCGCCCGGCCGCTTTCATGCCGCGGGCTTTCAGGCAACCTCGGTCGCCGGCGCGATCGCGGCTGCGCTGGTCGCGGCCGAACTTGCCGGTCTTGACGAGGACCGTTACGTGGCCGCGGCGGGCATCGCGCTCAGCCAGGGCGCGGGTGTCATGGAGTTTCTCAGCAACGGCTCTTCGGTCAAATCACTTCATTCCGGCTGGGCGGCGCACGGCGGCTTGCTCGCCGCGTCGCTGGCGCGCGCCGGCATGACCGGACCCGAGACCGCGCTCGAGGGACGCAACGGTCTTTTTCGCCAGTTCACAGGCGATGAAAACGCGGCGCGCCGCTTCGAAGGCTTGATGCAGGACATCGGCCAGCGCTGGCACCTGACTGAAGCGGCATTCAAGTTCTACCCCTGCTGCCACTACCTGCATCCTTTCATCGAGGCGGCGGGCCTGCTCGCCGATCGCGGCGTGAAACCGGAAGCCGTGTCGTCGATCCTTTGCCGCGTTCCGGCGGGCGCCGCGCCGGTCATCTGCGAGCCCTGGGCGCTGAAGCAGGCGCCGGAAACCGGCCACGCCGCGCGCTGGAGCCTGCCCATCGTGGTCGCCGCAAGGCTCGCCTCGGGCAAAGTAGATCTCGCGACCTTCGAGCGCGCGTCCGGGGCCGACGTGCGCGTGCTGGCGCAGCGCATCCGCTGGGAGCCGCTGCATGGCGCGCGCTTCCCCGAGCGCTTCGAGGCCGAGCTGCGCTGCGAGCTCGCCGGCGGCAAGGTCGAGGAAGTGCGGGTGGATGACGCCTTCGGCAACTACAGCCGCCCGCCGGGCGAGGCCGCGGTGCTGGAGAAATTCCACGCCAATGCCGCGCTCGCCCTGCCCTCAGGCGCGGGCGAAGAGGTCGCAAAGGCGGTGGCCTCGTCCGATCGCGCTGCGCTCAGCGCGGCGCTGCGTCAGCCCGTGCCGAGGTAGTAGTTCTTCACCAGCTCGTTCTGCTCCAGCGCGGCGACGTCGCCCACGAACACGATCTCGCCGTGCACGATGATGTAGCCGCGGTCGGCGATGCGGATCGCCTGATGGAAATTCTGCTCCGCCATGAGTACCGTCAGGCCGTAAAGGTCCTTGAGTTTCTTGATCATGCTGATGGTGTTCGACACCAGCAGCGGCGAGAGGCCCACCGAAGGTTCGTCCACCAGCAGCAGCCTGGGCGAGGACATCAGCGCGCGCGCGATCGCCAGCATCTGCTGCTGGCCGCCCGACATCAAGCCGGCGAGCTGGCGCCTGCGCTCTTTCAGAACCTTGAACGTCTCGTAGCAGAACGCGAGGTTCTTCCTGATGTCCGCGCGTGCCTGCGGCCGGAACGCGCCGAGCAGCAGGTTCTCCTCCACGGTGAGCCTGGGGAACAGCCGCCTGCCCTCGGGCACCATGGCGACTCCCAGACTGACGATCTCCTCCGTGGACAATCGGGTCAGGTCATGCGCAACGCCGTCCAGATCGAGCGCCACGCTGCCGCTCGTCGGCCGCACGATGCCCATGACGCATTTCAGCAGCGTGCTCTTGCCGTTGCCGTTGGTGCCGAGCAGCACCACCGTCTCACCCTGCGCGATGTCGAGCGAGACGCCGTGCAGCGCGCGCACGGCGTCGTAGCCGGCTTCGACTTCGCGGATCGAGAGGCTAAGCGCCAAGGTAGGCCCGCTGTACGCCGGCATCCTGCACGATCGACTCTGGCGTACCCTCGCAGATGATCTGGCCGGCATCCAGGCAGATGACGCGTTCGGAGAAACGCATCACTGCGTACATGATGTGCTCGATCATGACGACGGTAATTCCCGCGTCGTTCAGGCGCCGCAGGATGCCGAGCACCTCGTCGACTTCGGTCGAGGACAGCCCTGCCATCGCCTCGTCCGAGATCAGCAGCCGCGGCTTGGCGGCCATGGCGCGCGCAAGTTCCAGCTTTCGCATGTCCACCTGGGTGAGCCCCGCCGAATCCTCGTGGGCGCGTTCGCGCAGACCGACGAGCTCCAGCATTTCGAGTGCTTCGTCGGTCGCGCGTCGCGCTCCGGCGCGGCCGCGCGCAGCGTACTCGAGCGGCACCTGCAGGTTCTCCAGCACGGTCAAGCTGCGAAACGGCTTGGGAATCTGGAAGCTGCGCGCGATGCCGGCGCGTGCCCTCACGTAAGGCGGCAGCCGGGTGATATCGCGACCCTCGAAGTGGATTTCCCCGACATCGTTGTACAGCGCTCCCGAGATGCAATTGATCAGAGTCGTCTTGCCCGAGCCATTCGGACCGATCAGGCCCAGGCGCTCGCCGGCGCGCACGCGCAGGGATACCCGATCGAGCGCTACGAAACCGCCGAAGCTCTTGCCGACATTGGTCACCCGTAGCAGTTCAGCGCTCATTTCGGGCGCCCGCGCCGAAGCTTTCGCGCCAGCCCGACGATCCCCTGCGGCGCCAGCGTGATGAACGCCACCAGCATGACACCGACGATCAGTACGTTCATTTCGGAGGATATCGTCACCTTGACGATCTCCTGGGTCGTACCCAACAGCAGCGCGCCAATCACCGGGCCGATCCAGTGCGCCGTGCCGCCGATCATCGGCATCGCGATCGCGTTCACCGCAATGAACAGGTTGAACGCCGACAACGGGTCGACGAAGGTGACGAAGTACGGGAACGGCGCCCCGGCGACACCCATCATCGCACCCATCACGGAGGTCGAGACGAGCTTCAGCCTGAGCGTCGGTACCCCGGCGCATTCGGCGGCGACTTCGTCGTCGCGGATGGCGCTGAGCCCGCGGCCGAGGCGCGATGAATTGAGCATTCTGGAAATCGCCACCGCCGCCAGCGTGAGCAGCAGCATCACCACGAACAGCATCTGGATGTAGCTGTCAAACCAGAGGTGCGTGTCCGGCGTCAGCATGTACGAGCCCTTGGCGCCACCGACGTAAGACCAGTTGACGACCAGGGTTTCGATGACGATCGACATGGCGAGCGTGGCGATGGCGAAATACACGCCCTTCAACCGCAGCGTCAGGTAGCCCAAGCCGACCCCGACCAGGCCGCCGACCACCCCCGCAACCAGGATCAGTAGTGGCAGCGGCAGGCCGAGCGCCTTGTTGAGCGCCACCGTCGTGTAAGCACCCAGGGCGAAAAATCCGGCGCTGCCGAAATTGACATAGCCGGTGAAGCCGCCGAGGACGTTCCACGCCACCGCCATCAGCGTACCTTGCAGGATCAGGTAGAGCGCGTTGTAGTAATACTCGTTCTGCACCACGCCAGTGAGCGCCAGGCCTGCGGCGAAGATGGTGGCGAGCGCACCCCAGAACACGGTCGATTTCATCTACGTCCGGCCGAACAGCCCGGCGGGACGCAGCGCGAGCGTCAGCGCGAGCACGCCAAACGCAACCGCCGGCGACCAGGACGGCCCGGCGAATGTCGACACCATGCTCTCAACGATGCCGAGAATAAGGGCGGCGATGAACATGCCCGGGATGCTGCCCATGCCGCCGAGCACCACAATGGCGAAGGCGCGCCCGATGTACTGCCTCCCGACCGAGGGCTCGACCGGACCGATGATGATGAGCAGCGAGCCGGCGATTGCCGCGGTGGCAATCCCCAGTCCGAAGGCCCACTGCTTGATGCGCACCGGGTCCGCGCCCATCAGCTGCAGCGCCAGGCGGTCCTGCGCCACAGCCTGAATGGCGCTCCCCAGGAAAGTACGCGACAGGTAAAGGTAGATGCCCGCTGTGAGCAGCGCGGAGACGCTGAACGGCACCAGCATGCGCAGCGGAAAATCGACAAATCCGATGCTCCAGACCCGGCCGATGTAGTCGGCCTGCACCAGGCGGTAGTCTACGCCGTAGGCCATGATCAGCGACACCTCGATGATGAACATGACGCCGAAAAAGAACGCCAGCCCGGAAAGCGATTCCTGGCCGGTGCGCTCGAAGGCGATAAAGTAGATCCTGTAGAGCAGCACGCCGGCGATGAAGAACACGGGCGCGGCCAGCAATCCAACCAGAACCGGGTCGAAGCCGAAGCGGCTATTCAGGATGTAGGCGGTGAAGGCGCCGACGATGACGAACGCCGGGTGCGCGATGTTGACGATGTCGAGCTGGCCGAAGACGATCGCCAGCCCGATCGCCACGGCGGCGTAAAAGCCGCCTAGCAACACGCCCGCAACGACGGCGTTCGCCAGCAGATCTGCGGAAAACACCTTTGCGCGGGAGCTCTAGGCGCGCTATTGCTTGTAGGGGTAGACGAGGTTCCCCGACTTCCACTCCTTCGGATACAGCACGACGCGCTTGCCTGGGCCGGAAAACTGCTCCAGGTTGTCCTTCTGCACGTCGCGGAACTGCACCTGCAGCGTGCGGGTCGTGGCCCATTCGCCGTTCTTGCCGAATTTGACCTTGCCGACCACCGTGTCGAAAGTGGCCTTTTGCATGTGCGCGGCGAGCTTGCCATGGTCGAGCCCCTTGGTCGCCTCGACCGACTGGCCCAGCACCTGCAGATACGCATACGCGAAGGGCGGCAGGTAATGACCATAGGGATCCACGCCCTTGCCGACGGCGGCCACGCGGTACTTGGCGAGGAACTCGTTCACGCCGGGGAAGGTAAGTGTCGGCTCGGGGACCCAGAAGTCGTAGTTGACGATGTTGTTGAGCAGCGGCCCGAGGTTCTGCTGGATCGCCGCGAACTGCAGTCCGACCATGCCGCCGCCGAAGAGCTTGGCCTTGAGGCCGATCTCGCTCGCCGACTTCACGATGCCGACCGAATTCGGCGGATAGCACGCGACGTAAATAATCTCAGGATTGGTCGCCTGGATCGCACGCACGATGGGCGAGTAGTCAGTCGTTGCCGGCGGGAAGGTCTTGTCGTAAACGATGTTCAGGCCGAGCTTCTTCGCGTTGGCACGCGCGCCCGCGGCCGCGTTGAGCGCGAATTCGTCGTCCGCGGAGACGATCGCGATCGCCTTGGGCTTGGGATTCTGCGCCATCGCCAGGTCAAAGAAGCCCCTCGACCAGTCGAGCTTCGGGTCGGGTCCCGCAGGCATGATCTGGAAGTAGCGGTCGTACTTGAATTCCTCGTTCGCGGCCAGGCCGAACAGCGCCGGGAACACCAGCTTCTTGCGCATGATAATCGGCATCGCCGGGACGATCAGGTTGGTGCCGTAGCCCGACACCACCAGGTCGACCTTGTCGACATCAAGCAGCTTGGCGTAGATACCGGGGACGTTCGCGCCCTGGGTGGCGTCGTCGTAATAAACCAGTTCGACCGGCCGGCCGAGCAGGCCGCCCCTCTTGTTGACGTCGTCGCGCCAGATCTCCATCGCAATCAGCGCGCCCTTGCCGCCGGCGGCCAGGCCGCCGGTAAGCGCCATGCTGAAGCCGACCTTGATCGGCTTCTGCTGCGCGGCCACAGCGAAAGAGAACGCGGTGAGCACTGCAGCAAGCAGAATGCGGAATTTCATCGTTGCCCCCCTCGGAGTGAGTCGGGAGGGATTATAGTACGCGCATGGCCATGATTCCACGGGAACGGACCGACTTTTCCGCCATCGTCGACCGCCCGCCGCTGAAACTGCCCGGCGGGGCGCGCGTCGTGGTCTGGACCATCGTCAACCTGGAAGTGTGGGACATCGCCCGCGCCATGGCGCGCCAGGTGCTGCCCGCGCCCACCGGCGCCGTGCTGCTGCCCGACGTCCCCAACTGGAGCTGGCACGAATACGGCATGCGGGTCGGGTTTTGGCGTTTCGAGGAACTGTTTCGCAGCCTGCGCATCAAGCCGACTGTGGCGATCAACGCCCGCGTCTGTGTCGACTACCCCCGGGTCGCCCAGGCCTGCCAGGACGCGGGCTGGGAATTCATGGGCCACAGCTACGAGCAGGGACCGATCCACCGCGAGGAGGATCAGCCCGGCATGATCAAGCGCGCCCTCGACACCATCGAGAAATTCACCGGCAAGCGCCCGGTGGGCTGGCTCGGGCCGGGGCTCACGCAAACGCTGGAGACGCCGGAGAACCTCGCCGCGGCGGGCGTGAAATACATCGGCGACTGGGTCTACGACGACGAGCCGACCGAGATCCAGACCGCCAAGGGCCCGCTCGTCACCCTGCCCTACTCAGTCGAGACCAACGACATCCCGATGATGCTGGTGCAGCACCACGAAGCCGCCTACTGGACGCAAAAATGCCTCGACAGTTTCGAGCGCTACTACGAGGAGGGCACGGGGCGCGCCAAGATCATGGCGATCGCGATCCACCCCTACATCAGCGGACAGCCGTTCCGGATCAAATACCTGGAACAGATCTACAAAAAGATCAACCAGAAGAAGGGCGTCCTGCACTGGAACGGCGAGCAGATCCTCGACTGGTACCTCAAATCCCGAGCAGCCGTGCCGCGTTCCCGCCCATGACCTGCGCTTTTTCCTTCGCCGTCAATTTCTTCACTTTGTTGATGAACCCGACGGGGTCCTCGACCCCCATGTCGTAGGGGTAGTCGGTCCCCAGCAGGACGTGGTCGGCGCCGAAGCGCTCGATGAGGTGTTGCAGCATGCCGGGATCGAAGGCGATGGTGTCGAAGTAGAACTTCTCCATCGATTTCGACGGCTTCCGCTTGATCACCGTGCGGCAGTCGGGGCGCGCTTTCCAGGCGTGGTCCATGCGCGCCCAGTAATGCGCCAGGTAGCCGCCGGCATGCGGCAACACGATTTTGAGTTTCGGATGGCGCTCCATCACGCCGTCGAAGATCAGGTGCGCTGTTGCGACTGTCGTTTCCAGCGGATTGCCGATGACGTTGTTGAAGTAATGATCCATCAACCGGTTGCCCTCGGTATAGCCGATGGGGTGCATGAAGATCACCGCATTGAGCTTTTCGGCAGCGGTGAAAAATTTTTCCAGGCCTGAAGCAGTCAATTCCCTGCCATTCACGTTCGGATTTATTTCCACGCCCTTCAGGCCCAGCTTTTTGAGCGCGAATTCCAATTCCGAAACCGCAAGCCCGGGATCCTGCAGCGGCACGGTGCCCAGGCCGACGAAACGGTCGGGGTGCCCGGCGACCAGCCGCGCGATCCCCTCGTTGACCGAGCGCGCCAGCTGCTGCCCCATGCCGGGCTCGGTCCAGTAGTAGGTCTGATTGGGCGCGGGCGACACCGCCTGCATGTCGATGCCCATGCGGTCCATGTCCTGCAACCGCACTTCGATGCTCGTGAGCTTGGGCGCGCGATCCTTCATCTGCTTCACGTTGACCTCGCGGGTCATCGTGTTGGCGAAGCACACCGAGGGCTCGTATTGCGATGGATTGAGGTGGGCGACGCTGGCCGCCACTTCCTGGTTGAGATAGTGGCAGTGAATATCGATCCGCCTGGATCGTTTTATCAAGGATTTACCTTGATACCGGCATCCTTGATGAGGCGCGCATACCTGCCCATTTCGCTCTTGATGAAGGCATCGAATTGCGCGGGCGTGCTGCTCACCGCCTCGACGCCCAGATCGGCGAATTTCTGCTTCACGACCGGATCCTGCATCACCTTCACCATGTCGGCGTGAAATTTGTCCACGATCGGCCTGGACACCCCTGCAGGGAAAAGCACTCCCCACCAGTTCACCACCACCAGGCCCGGAACCGACGAATCGCAGGTCGGCAATTCGGCCAGCAGCACGAACTTCTGCGCCCCGGTGGTGCACAGCGCGCGCAGCTTGCCGGCGCGGATGTGCGCCATCGCCGGCAGCGCGTCGGAAAAGATGAGCTGGATCTGCTGGCCCAGCAGGTCCTGCACCGCCAGCACGCCGCCTCTGTACGGGATCTCGACCATGTTCACCTTGGCGAGGTTTTTCAGCATCTCGGTGCTCAGGTGGGAAACGCTGCCCGGCCCGCTGGTGCCGTAGGAAAGCTTGCCCGGGTTGGCGCGCGCATAGGCGAGCACCTCGTCGAGCGATTTCACCTGCCAGGCCGAATTGACGACGAGGACGTTGGGCCCAGTCGAGATCAGCGACGCGGGGACGAAGTCCTTGTCCATGCTGTAGGGCACTTTGGAGAGCAGCGGATTGACCGCCGCCGGGCCGATATTGCCGATGACGAAGCTGTAGCCGTCGGCCGGCAGGCGCGCGGCGAATTCCATGCCGATCGAACCGGCCGCGCCGGGCTTGCTCTCGACGATCACCTGCTGGCCCCAGACCTCGGCGAGCTTCTGGCCGAAGACGCGCGCCATCAGGTCCGAACTGCCGCCGGGTGGGTAGGTGACGATCAGCCGGACGGGTTTGGACGGAAAAGCCTGCGCCAGGACATTGCCGCAGACGAACACCAGTATCAGAGCGAAATGCTTCAGCATGACCCCTCCTTTTTCCTTGCACGAATTCTTACCTGAACAGTACTCTTAGGCAATGGCCGCTGCCCAGTCTTTCAACATGCGCCTGCTCGCGCAGCACCAGCTGCAGGGCTTCGGCGGCATGGGCGAGGGCATGGGCATGCAGCTCGCCCGCGACGGGCGCCGCATCCTGTGGCTCGCGCACGAATCGGCGCCCAAGAACTTTACCGGCGTCGACGTCAGCGACCCGCGCTCGCCGCGCGTGGTGGTGCAGACCGAGCTGCCGCACGCGCAGATGCGCTCGAACTCGCTCGACGTGGTCGGCGACACGCTGGCGGTCGCCTACCAGACCACCCAAAGGGGCCAGAAGCCAGCCGGATTCGACCTGTTCGATGTATCCACGCCGGAAATACCGCGGCTGATCTCGCATTTCGACTGTTCCGGCCCGCATTCGCGCGGCGTGCACGTGCTCTGGTTCGTCGACGGCGAGACCGTCCACATGTCGAGCGGCGCGCCCGACTTCCAGCCGCGCAATCCGCTGGACGACCAGTTCTACCGCATCGTCGACGTGCGCAACCCCTCCACGCCGGCCGAACTCGGCCGCTGGTGGCTGCCGGGCACGCGCGAAGGCGACGCGGCGCCGCCGCCGCAGCGCCTCGAGCGCAAATTCGACAGCGGCTTTCGCGCCCACAACACGAACGTGTTTCCGGCGCGCCCGGATCGCTGCTACCTCGGCTACATCGACGGCGGCGCCATGATCCTCGACATCGCGGACAAGTCGCGCCCGGCGCTGGTCGCGCACTGGCGCCATTCGCCGCCCTACCACGGCTTCACCCACACGGTGCTGCCGCTGCACGGCCGCAACCTGCTCGTCATCAGCGACGAGAGCGTCCAGGACAACGGCGCGGACTGGCCGAAGCTGGTCTGGGTCGTCGATGCACGCGTCGAGACCAACCCGGTGACCATCGCCACCCTGCCCGCCCCGCCCTACCAGGAGTTCGTGCGCCGCGGCGGGCGCTTCGGCGCGCACAACCTGCACGAGAACCTGCCGGTGCCCGGTTCCTGGAACTCGGAGCAATACGTGATCGGCACCTTCTTCAATGCCGGCGTGCGCGCCTACGACCTGCTCAACCCGTATCAGCCGAAGGAGGTCGCGTACTTCGTGCCGGCGGCGCCGGCCGGCGCGCGTACCGGGGCGGTGCAGTTGAACGATGTCTTCGTCGACGAGCGCCGCATCGTCTACGCCGTCGATCGCCACATTGGCGGGCTTTACATCCTGGAAATGTCGATTTGATAGTACGCGTATTGTGATGTAATGACTGCATTGTGTGACACAGGAAATTCCCGACTATGGCGGCCAGAAAAAACGCACGCATTCTGAATCCGTCGAGCGGCGGATACAACGCATATTCCCTCGCCGCCGACCTGATTCCGAAGCGAGGCACAAAGGCGATTCGATCGGATAAGGTGCGCGAGTTCGCCCGCCAGGCGTTTTGTGGCTCGCGTGCTCGTTGACGCCGGGACGATCGTTGCGGAGCGCAGCGGCGTTGCGGCCATCGCCACCATCGACCAGCGCGATTTTTCCGTTTATCGCCTGCGCGGGCGCAAGCGCTTCCGTATCCTGCTGCCGTAGAACTCGGCAGCGCAATCTCAGGCCGGCAGCTGGCTCGCCATGACCTCGGCGCGCAAACCCTCGGCTTCGGCCTTGGCGTAGTTGAGCTCGATCTTGACGCCGTTGGGGTCGAACATGAAAAGCTGGTACAGGCCCTGGTCGTCCACCTGGCGCTGCTTGAAGTCGACGCCCAATTCTTTCAGGTGCGCGATCATGTCGCGCAGCCCGGTGGCACGAAAAGCGAGATGATCGATCGCGCCGCTGCCATGTGTCGCCTGCGATTCCTGGCCGACGTAGCGTTTGCGGTTCTCGCTCACCTTCGCGCCTCCCTCGGTCACGTGCACAACGTCCTTGTCGCCGAGGTAGAGCCAGAACACCGGGAACTTGAAATCCGGGTTCGGCCCGACGCGCATGCCGAGCACGTCGACGTACCAGGCGCGCGTCTTTTCCATGTCCGCGGTCTGCAGCAGGAAATGCTCGATGTGGCTAAGAGGCAAAGTCGGGCTCGATCGTCAGGCCGTTGCAATCCTTGAAGATGCGCTACTTGTGCGGACGGCTCTTGGCCCACTCCGTGTATTTCTTCGCCTGGGCGTGGGTATCGGCGTAGTAGCGCGCGTACTCCTCGCCGACCATGATCTTGATCGCGAGGCCGGCCGTTTCGAGCTTCTGCACGTGGTCGGGATCTTCCATCGCCTTCCTCAGCGCCGCTTCCAGCTTCTTCAGCACCGGCGCCGGGATGCCTTTCGGCCCGGCGATGCCGCGCGTCGAGCTGGAGATCACGGTCGGCAGGCCGACTTCCTTCATCGTCGGCACTTCGGGCAGGAACTTGGAGCGCTGGTGATCCATGACGGCGAGAGCCCGGACCTCGCCCGAGCGCACGCGCGGCACGATGCTGCCGACGTTGTCGAAGGCGACGTCGACGTGGCCGCCCATGATTTCCTTCAGCTGGGCCGCGCCGCCTTCCAGGTGCACGATGCGGAAAATTGCGCCGGGCGCCGCTTCCTCCGTCATCAGGATCGCGAGATGGTCGTCGCTGAGGATCCCGGTAGTCGCGGTGCGGATCGTGTTCGGCGCCTTTTTCGCCGCCGCGACGAGGTCCTGCATCGTCTTGTAGGGGCTGTCCGCGCGCACCCAGACTACGCCAGGATCGAGCACCTGGTTGATGATCGGCACGAAAGCGTCGATGCCGAAGATGGCCTTGCGCTCGGGATCGAGCACCACGGTGTTCGTGGCCGGAAGGTTGATGTAGCCGAGGAAGTAGCCGTCGGGCTTCTGCCGCGCCATGTCGGTCCAGCCGACCTGGCCGCCGGCGCCGGCCTTGTTCACCACCACGACCGGCTTGCCGAGAATCTTTTCCGCGATCGACGCCACCACACGCGCGCCGACATCGGTGCTGCCCCCGGGCGGATAGGCCACCATCAGCTGCACCGGCCGGTTGGGAAAATCGTCCTGGGCGAAGACGCAGGTCGCGGCTGCAAGCGCGGCGAGCGCGGCGAGCGC
>SBAS01000091.1 GCA_005240145.1 Nitrosomonadales bacterium
CCACCGCCTGCAGCGGGCCGCGCTCCACGTTGCCGGTACGGTATTTGATTTCACCCGCCGCGTTGCGCGTGGCGTACCAGGCCCAGGCGCCGGCGCCTGCGGCGACCAGCACCAGCACGGCGACAATCCCGCCGAGATTGAACTTCATAGGTCGCGGCGGTAATGCCCCGACTTGCCGCCGCGTTTTTCCTCCAGGCGCAGCTCGCTGATGACCATGCCGCGATCGACGGCCTTGACCATGTCGTAGACGGTGAGCAGGCCGACGGCGACGGCCGTCAGCGCTTCCATTTCGACACCGGTGCGGCCGCGGCATTCCACCGTGGCGATGAGGAGGACCTCGAAGCGCGCGGCCTCGAAGCGGAATTCCACCGCGACGCGGGTGATCGCGATCGGGTGGGCAAGCGGCAGCAGATCGGCGGCGCGTTTCGCGGCCTGGATCGCCGCGCCCCGCGCCACGCCGAGCACGTCGCCCTTCGCCGCGCTGCCCTCGACCACCATGCGGAAGGTCGCGGGCCGCATGCCGATGCGTCCGGAAGCGACGGCGACGCGATGCGTTTCGTCCTTCGCGCCGACGTTGACCATGTGGGCGCTGCCTTTGCGGTCGAAGTGGGTGAGTCGGGGGGAGAGCTTGCGTGCCAAAACGTCCTCCTGGCGATGCATCCTGCGGCGGGGGAACTCGAAGCTTGGGACGGTATCATAAACGCATGCGTCTCCTTGCCTGGCTGCTGGCGGCTTGCCTCGCGTTTCTGCCGCGGGCGTTCGCACAGACTTCGCTGCAGCAGTTGCCCGCGCAGTTACCTGATCTAGGCGATGTCAGCGGCTCCGACCTGACGCTGCAGACCGAGCGCAGGATCGGCGAATCGATCATGCGCGACATCAAGACGCGCGAGCCGGCCTTTCTGGACGATGCCGAGATCGCCGAGTACCTGAACGGGCTCGGTGCGCGGCTGGGCGGCGCCGGCGCGGGTGCGCGGCAGGACTTTGAGTTCTTCGCCATGCGCGATGCCTCGATCAACGCGTTCGCGCTGCCCGGCGGCTTTATCGGCGTGCATACAGGGCTGATCAGTTCTGCGGAGAACGAGTCCGAGATCGCCTCGGTGCTGGCGCACGAAATGGCACACGTGACGCAGCGCCACATAGCTCGCCAGATCGGCATCCAGAAGCAGATGCAGCTGCCGATGATGATCGCGATGGCCGCCACGATCCTGCTTGCGCGCTCGCGCCCGGACCTGGCGGGCGGCGCCGCCGTCGCCGCGCAGGGCAGCGCGATCCAGAGCCAGCTCGGTTTCAGCCGCGATTTCGAGCGCGAGGCAGACCGCATCGGCTTGCAGCACCTCGCAGCGGCGGGATTCGACGTGCGCGCGATGGGTGCGTTTTTCGAAAAACTGCAGCGCGCCTCGCGCGTCATGGACAGCGGCAGCGTGCCGGGGTACCTGCGCAGCCACCCGGTGACCACGGAGCGCATCAGCGATGCGCTGAGCCGCGCCGAGGGCATGCCTTACCGGCAGCGCGCGGATCCGCTCGATTACCACCTGGTGCGCGCCAAGGTACGTGCCGAGGCGGGCGACGCGCGCGAGGCCGTGAAGGCCTTCGGCGATGCGGTGAACGACCGGCGTTTCGCCAATGAGCCGGGGGCGCGCTACGGGCTGGCCCTCGCGCTCATGCGCGCCAAGGAGTACAAGCCGGCGCAAGCGGAGATCGTCCGGTTGCGCACGGGCGGGGTCGCCAGTTCGATGGTGGAAACGCTGGCGGCGCGCGTGCGCCTGGAACTCGGCGACCAGGCGGGGGCGCTCGCCATCCTGCAGGCGGCGATGGTGCGTTACCCGCACCGCCGGTCGGTCCTGTACGCGCTACTCGGCACCTTCCAGGACCAGGGGCGCCACGACCAGGTGCTTGCGACCCTCGCCGAGCCCCTGCGCCTGTATCCGCGCGATCCGAAACTGCACGAGGCGCGGGCCAAGGCCTACGCGGGCCAGGGCAAGCGCCTGCTGCAGCACCAGGCGCAGGCGGAGTTCTACCTCCTGCAGGGCAGCCTGCCCGGCGCGATCGAACAACTGCAGCTCGCGCAGTCTTCGGGCGACGGCAACTTCTACGAACTGTCGGTGGTGGATGCGCGCCTGAAGGAATTGCGCGCCGAGCATGCGCGCGAAATGCAGGAACAGAAAAAGCGCTGAACAAAAACAGGGACAGACCCCGTTTTCTCGATGCAAACGGGGTCTGTCCCTGTTTTATGGCCGCTATTTTCCGGGTGCTTCGAAGTAGGCTTCGTACAGCAGGTCGAAGGTCTTTTCGGCCTCGGCGAGCAATTCCGCATCGCTCGTGGAGCGCCGCGCCGCCCCCTGCAGCAGGGTCTGCACGCCGGCGGCTTCCGGCACTGGCGTGTCGCGCACCTCGAGGAAGTGCACGATGGCGCCGATCTTGGCGAGCGCGGCGTTTTTCGCCAGCCCGAAGTGCCGCAGCATGACTTCGAAAGTGACCTGGGTGGCGCTGTTGCCGAAGCGCGCGCCGTCGAAGGCGAAACCGACCGCGCCGGCCGGGACCTCCTGCACCTTGTCCAGCCAGCTCACGCTGCCTTCGGGGTCCACGAAGCGCCGGATCAGCCAGGCGCAGGCCAGACGGTCGGCCCAGGGCGGCCGGCGCGTCGCCCAGGCCCGGCGCAGCAGCGGCTCGCCGGTCTTGCCCCCTGCCTGCGTTTGCGTCGGAAAGAGCAGCTTGTGCACCGACGCCTCGGCGGCGGCGATCGAGGCCGCGGCGCGCTGCTGAACTTCGTCGGGGAAGAAATCCATCGCGCTGATCGCCTCGAGATCGCGCCGCAGCTTGTTCAGTACGCGCGATATCGCGCTCGGATCGGCGATGCCGAAGCCGACCTTTAGGCTGTCGACCACCTTGATCAACTCCGCATAGCGTGCCGAGCGGTCGAACAGGCTGCGAAACGCCAGCTGCTGCGCCTTCGAGAGCGGCACCACCTGCAGTACCTGTGCCGTGCCGGTGCTCTTGGCGATGTACTCGGACAAATGCTCCAGCCCCTGCCGGGAGGCGGCGGTATCGGGCAGCAGGTAGGCGCCGTCACGCATCACCGCGGCGCCGAGCGACTCGAGGGTGCGCAGCATGCGCATGCGTGCGGCCGGATCTTCCGTCGGCAGGCTGGCAATCAGCGCGAGCCAGCGTTCTTCCGCTCCAGGCGACGTCTTGCTCATCGGATTTATGATAGCCCAGCCCCCGCGCTGCAAGTAAGGTGTCCGCCCAGATGCCCGCTGAAAATGCCGAAGTAAAAACCACCACCTGCTACATGTGCGCTTGCACCAGTCAATGGCGTGATAGATTCAACTGTCATGCAGCACGACAAGGAAGTCGACACGCGCGGGCTGAACTGCCCCCTGCCTATCCTGCGCGCCAAGAAAGCTCTGACCGACGTGAAATCGGGGCAGGTGCTCAAGATCGTGGCCACCGATCCCGGTTCGGTGAAGGATTTCGAGGCCTTCGCGAAACAGACCGGGCACGCGCTGCTCGAGCACGCCCTGGCCAACGGCGAATTCACGTTCTACCTGAAGAAAAGGTAGCCGCATGGGAATCGCGGCGCGCTGGATCCGGTTGGGCCCGAGCGGAAGGCACGAATTGCGTGCGGCCTGCGTTGGCCTCGCGGCGTCCCAGTCGCGGCGCGCGGCGCCGATACTCCTCTGGGGCCGAGCGAGCGCGGATATCAGCAGCGATCTGCTCGATGTCGCAGCTGGTCATTTCCTGTTCGTGCTCATCGCGCCGCTGCTCATCGCGCCCGGGCGTTCGTCGCGCTGGCGCGCCTGGGGCCTCGCCCCGGCGCTCGCGACTTACCGCCAGTTCGGCGTGCGCGCCTACCTCGACGAAGATGTCCCGTGCCTGAACGGACGCAGGATCGGCGCGAGCGGCGCACTGGCGATCGGCGGTTGCGCGCTTGTCGCCTCGAGTTTCCTGCCGCGTCTGCCCGAGGCGCTCGATGGCTGGGTGGAACGCGACCTCGAAGGCGCGTTCCGCGAGCGCATCGAGGCGCAGCATGGCTGGGAGTTCGAGAATTGCTGGCCGGCGGCGGCCGAATGCGTCGCGATCGCGGACGCGCTGGCGGAGGAGCTGGCAGATACGAAGTAACCGACGCCAGTGGCTGCGCGAGGCGCTCGCCGCGGGCTTGATCGAGAAGGGCGTGCATCGCCACTGGTGCGGTGCTCTCGGTGTTTGCGACGGGCGAGGCCGGGACTCTCAGCACGCGCACGGCAACCATCGGCATTCGCGGAACAGCGGTGTGCGTGGAGGCCGAGGCGTCGCGCACCTATGTCTGCACCTGCTATGGCGTCGCGGAGATCATTTCTGCGGCCGATCCTACGGCGTGCGAAACCGTGCGCACCGGACACCATGAGCAGCCGCGCTACGTGATGGGGATGGGGGCACCGCAAATGCTGATGGGGGCCCCGGTACTAGTCAGCCTTTGCCGCTGCGCTTGTCGAGCTGCTGCTGCAGCTTGCTGACGGTCGCTTCGAACCCGGCCAAGCGCGCGCGCTCCTGCTCGACAACCTTCGCAGGCGCGCGATCCACGAAGGAAGCGTTACTCAATTTGCCCCGCGCCTTGGCGACTTCTCCTTCAAGTCGTGAGATCTCCTTGGCAATGCGTTCGCGCTCGGCGGCTACGTCAATCTCAACTATAAGTTTGTATTTCTTGTCGCGAACCACCTTCAAGGGCGCGTCCGTACTATTCAGCTCATCATCGCTTACATATTTAAGCGCGGAGAGTTTTGCCAGCGCCATGATCGAGTCAAGAGCGACCACAGTACCTGGCCCCGCACTAATAGCGGCCACCTTCAACCCCGGCGATATCTTCATCTCACTGCGCAGAGTTCGAAGTGCGTTAATGGTCTCTTTCTCAACCGCCACCTGGCGCTCCGCAGCCTCGTCGATCTTCTCCGGCTGCGATTTGGGGTAGGGCGCGAGCATGACGGTCTCCCCCTTCTTTCCGGCGAGCGGCGCCACGTCCTGCCACAGTTCCTCGGTGATGAAAGGGATGACGGGGTGCGCGAGGCGCAGTACGGTTTCGAGCACGCGCACCAACGTGCGGCGCGTGCCGCGCTGCTGGGTCTCGTTTCCGGTCAGCAGCTGCTGTTTCGCGATCTCCAGGTACCAGTCGCAGTATTCGTCCCAGACGAAGCGGTAGATCGCGGCGGCGACGTAGTCGAAGCGGTAGTCGGCAAAGCCTTTCTCCACCTCCGCCTCGGTGCGCTGCAGCGTGCTGATGATCCACTTGTCCCAGGTGGAGAGCTCCACGGCTTGCGACTCATCCGCGCCGCAGTCGCAGCCTTCGGTGTTCATGAGCACGAAGCGCGTCGCGTTCCACAGCTTGTTGCAGAAGTTGCGGTAGCCCTCGCAGCGGCCGAGGTCGAAGTTGAGCGTGATCGAGGGGCTGGCGAGCGCGGCGAAGGTGAAGCGCAGCGCGTCGGCGCCGAACGCGGGGATGCCTTTCGCGTAATGGCTCTTGACGTATTTCTCAACCTTGTCCCGGTGCTCGCTTTTCAGCAACCCGGTGGTCGATTTCCGCAGCAGCGCATCCAGCGTGATGCCGTCGATGAGGTCGAGGGGGTCGATGGTGTTGCCCTTCGACTTCGACATCTTCTGGCCCTCGGCGTCGCGCACGATGGCGTTGATGTAGACGTCGCGGAACGGCACCTTGCCGGTGAAATGCAGGCTCGCCATGATCATGCGGGCGACCCAGAAGAAGATGATGTCGTTGCCCGTGATGAGCACCGACGAAGGAAGATAGCGCTCCAGGTCGGGCGTCTTGTCGGGCCAGCCCAGCGAGCTGAACGGCACAAGCTGCGAAGAGAACCAGGTGTCGAGCACGTCGGGGTCGCGCGTAAGCGTGCCTTTAGGTTTGTATTTCTGAATGATTTCCTCTTCGGACCGGCCGACGTAGATCTTTCCTTCCGCGTCGTACCACGCCGGTATCCGGTGGCCCCACCACAGCTGCCGGGAGATGTTCCAGTCCTGAATGTTCTCCAGCCAGTGGTTGTAGGTGCTGGTCCAGTGCGCGGGGAAGAACTTCACCTCGCCGCTCGCGACGGCCTCCAGACCGCCCTTGGCGAGGCCCTCCATCTTCACGAACCATTGCTCGGTGAGCATCGGCTCGACCACCACGCCGCTGCGGCCGGACTTCGGCAGCACCATCTTGTGCTTTTCGGCGGCAGCGAGGTAGCCCTCGCGCTCGAGCTGGGCCACCACGGCCTTGCGCGCGACATAGCGGTCCATGCCCTGGAACTGCTTTGGCCCGTTCTCGTTGATCTTCGCGTCGAGCGTCATGACGATGATGAGCGGCAGCTGGTGGCGCAGGGCCGCGCCGTAGTCGTTGAAGTCGTGCGCCCCCGTGATCTTCACGCAGCCGGTGCCGAACTCGCGCTCGACCATGGTGTCGGCGACGATCGGAATGTTGCGCTCGCACAGCGGCAGGACCACTTGCTTGCCGATCAGGTGGCGGTAGCGCGCGTCCTCGGGGTGGACCGCAACCGCGCCGTCAGCGAGCATCGTCTCCGGGCGCGTCGTGGCGATCGTCATGCCCTTCAGCAAGACCGGCTTGCCCTCCTTGTCCTGCGAAGGCTGCGGGCCGTCGACGAAGGGGTAGAGGACCTGCCACATCGTGCCGACAGTCTCTTCGTTGTCCACCTCGAGGTCGGACACCGCCGTGCCGAGCACCGGGTCCCAGTTGACGAGGCGCTTGCCGCGGTAGATCAGGCCTTCCTCGTACCACCTGACGAAGACCTCGGTGACCGCGCGCGACATCCTTGGATCCATGGTGAAGTAGCCTGAGGGCTGGCCTTCGCGCATTTCTCCACTTGTGGCATAGCTCCAGTTGGCGGAGGTGCCGAGACGGCGCATCTGGCGCGTGATGGTCGAGCCCGATTGCTGCTTCCACTGCCAGACCCGGTCGATGAACGCCTCGCGCCCGAGCTCGCGCTTGCGCTTGCCCTCGTCCTCGAGCTGGCGCGTGACGAGGATCTCGGTGGCGATGCCGGCATGGTCGGTGCCGACCACCCAGTTCGTGTCGTCGCCGCGCATGCGGTGATAGCGGATCAGCGCGTCCATGAGCGTTTGCTGGAACGCGTGCCCCATGTGCAGCGTGCCCGTGACGTTGGGCGGGGGCAGCTGGATGCAGTAAGGAGTGCCCCTGCCGTTGGCGGCAAACCGGTCGCGCGCTTCCCAGTGCGCGTACCAGCGGCTCTCGACCGCATGCGGATCGAAGCTTTTGTCGAGCGCCATGCTATTGCTTGTCCGGGTTTGCCTTGCGCGTCGCGAGAGCATGCTCGACGGCTTCGCGCACCGAGCGGCGCAGTTCCTTCTCGAGCTCGGTGCGCAGGGCCGCGATCTGCTTGTTCAGCTCCGGCACCAGGCGCACAACCAGTACGCGCTCGATGTCGGCGGCGAGCGTCTTTTCTCCGGGCAGTTCGCCCCCCGGCGCGGCGGCAGCTTTGTGCTCGACGACCTCGGTAAGCAGCGGCACCTCTTCGACCGCGCGCCGCGAGTCGTCCTGCTGGCGCTTCATGAGCGCATCGACGCGCTCGATCAGGCGGTTCGGATCGCGGCCTTCGCCCGTTTTCTCGCTCATCCACGCACCTCGAGCGCAAGGTCGTGGTTGCGGATGGCGTAGCCCCGGTCGCGGTAGTACGCATAGCGGGCGCGGCCGGCGCTCCTGCCTTCGTCGTCCTGCGCCACGATCTCGAGCAGGCGTTCGTGGCGCTCGAAGAAGGGCGGGCATTCGGCGGCGAGGTTGAGCAGCACGTCGCAATTCGCCGCGGCGGGCGCGCTTTCCTCGCCTGCGGCGATCAGGACGGGAGTCTCGGCCGCCAGCGGATCATGAAGGTAGCAGTGCGGAACGAACGACGTCGCGCTACCTACCCAGAGCAACCGGTCGATTTTTTCCGCCATGTCCGGCTGCGGGGCGTAAATCAGCACCCGTTTCTTCTGCTGCAGGGCCTTGCCCGCGAGCCGGCAGGCCACGCCCAGGCGGTCATCCGCGTTGAAATAGAAATCGATGGAGGTCACGAGTCCGCGTCAACCCGCTCTTGCGGCGCGTCGCAGTGCAAGGCGGACCAGCAGCGGCACCGGCCGCCCCGTCGAGCCTTTCTCGCGCCCGCTGCGCCAGGCGGTGCCGGCGACATCGAGGTGCGCCCAGCGCAGATTGCGCGTGAAGCGCGCGAGATAGCAGGCCGCCGTGATGCTGCCCCCGGGGCGGCCGCCGATGTTCGCCATGTCGGCGAAGTTCGAGCGCAGCTGCTCCTGGTAGTCTTCCCATACCGGCATCTGCCAGACCCGGTCCCAGGCGTCGTCGCCCGCGGCGAGGATTTCGTCGGCGAGTTTCTGGTCGTTCGCGAACAGGCCCGTGGCAATGTGGCCGAGCGCGATTACGCAGGCACCGGTCAGCGTGGCGATGTCGACCACCGCTTCGGGATCGAAGCGCGCAGAGTAGGTAAGGGCATCGCACAGGATCAGGCGGCCTTCGGCGTCGGTGTTGAGGATTTCGACCGTCTGCCCCGACAGCGTCGTCACCACGTCGCCGGGCCGCGTTGCCGCGCCCCCGGGCATGTTCTCGCAGGTCGGGATGATGCCGATGACGTTCACGGCAGCGCGCATGCCCGCCAGGGCGCGAATCGCGCCCAGGACACTGCCTGCTCCGGACATGTCGAACTTCATCTCGTCCATTTCGCCGGCGGGCTTGAGCGAGATGCCGCCGGTATCGAAGGTGATGCCCTTGCCGACGAGCACCAGAGGCTTTCTCTTCTTTGCCGCACCGCCATAGCGCAGCACGATCAGCTTCGGCGGCTGGTGCGAGCCGCGCGTCACGGCGAGCAGCGCGCCCATGCCCAGCTTTTCCATGTCGCGCCGCTCCAGCACTTCGATGCCGAGCCTGAACTGTTTTGCGAGCCTCCTCGCCTCGTCGGCGAGGTAGGCAGGGGTACAAAGATTGGGCGGCAGGTTGCCAAGCGTGCGCGCGAAATCGGCGCCGTCGGCGGTGGCAACCGCTTCCTTGAGCGCTGCCTGCGCCTGCAGCGTGACCGGCGCGCCGGCGATCGCCAGCGTCACCGAGGCCAGCGCCGGGGCGGCGGACTTCTTCTGCGTCTGCAGCTGGTCGAAACGGTAAAACGTCTCGCGCAGTCCCAGCACCGTGCCGCGCACAGTCCAGGGAAGGCCGCGCCTATCGACGACGAAATCCGCCACTGGGAACACTGCGTCCTTGGCGCCCAGGCCCTTCAGGGCCGTCGCGGCGCCGCGTACGGCATCGCGGAACGCGGTGACGTCGTACTTGGCGCGCTCGCCGAGCCTGACCAGGAGCACGCGCTTCGCCGCAAGGCCGGCGACATCCCTGAGCAGCATCGTGGAGCCCGGCTTCTCGCCCAGGTCTCCACTGGCAAGGGCGCGGCGCAAGGCGCCTGCGGCAGCCCGGTCGGCGGCTTGCGCCGATCGCGAAATCGTTTCGCCCGCGAGCACGGCGAGTACCAGGCAGCCGGTCTTTGCCTTGCCGGTCAACTGCGCGGGCGTCAGCGCGCGTATGCTAAATTCCACTTGATTCTCCTATGATTTTCACTCCAAGTATCGCATGATCTTCCTCCGCACGCTGCTGCGGGAGTTCGCCAACCTAGCCACCGCTGTTTTCCTTTCGCTGTTTCTCATCGCGCTCACCACGCGTCTGATCCGTCTTCTCGGTCAGGCGGCCGGCGGCAAGATTCCATCGGACGCGGTGATCGCCTTCCTCGGATTTTCGGCGCTCAACCTGCTGCCGGTGCTGCTTTCCCTGACGCTTTTCATCAGCGTGCTGCTCGCGCTCAATCGCAGCTGGCGCGATTCCGAGATGGTGATCTGGTTCAATTCCGGCCTTTCGCTCGCGGCCTGGATCCGCCCGGTGCTCATCTTCGCCGTGCCGCTGGTGCTGGTGATCGCGGCGCTGTCGTTCTTCATCTCGCCCTGGGCGGCGCAGAAAAGCGAGCATTACCGCGGCCGCGTCGACGCGCGCGACGACATTTCGCGCGTCGACCCGGGCGCCTTCGGCGAATCGCGCAGCCGCGAGCGCGTGTTCTTCGTCGAGTCGATCGCCGGCGACAAGAGTTCGGTGCAGAACGTATTCATGAATTCGATCAAGCACCGGCGCACCGGCGTGATGATGAGCGAGCGCGGCTTCACCGAAACCGCGCCCAATGGCGACCGCTTCCTCGTCATGCTGTCGGGCCGCCGCTACGAGGGCACGCCGGGCCAGGCCGATTTCCGCCTCATGGAATTCGACCGCTATGCCACGCGCGTGCAGACCAAGGAAGGCGACGAGCCCGTGGCGACGCACAAGAGCACTTCGACGCTCGGCCTGATCGAGAACCCCACGCGCACCAACTTGGGCGAGCTGCAGTGGCGCATCAGCCTGCCGGTTTCGGCCCTGATCCTGGCGCTGCTCGCGATTCCCATGAGTTTCGTCAATCCGCGCGCCGGGCGCTCGGTGAACCTGGTGTTCGCGCTGCTCACCTACATGGTCTACTCCAATCTGCTGTCGGTGACACAGGCGCGCATCGCGCAGGGCAAGCTCGCGTTCGCCAGCGGCTGGTGGCTGGTGCATGCCCTCATGGTGCTCGTGCTGGTGGTGCTGTTTGCGCAGCGCATGTCGCTGCTCCGGTTGCCCTGGCGCCGCGCGCCGCAACCCCTATGAGCCGCATTCCGACCCTCGAGCGTTATCTGGCGCGCCAGATCTACGGCGCCGTCGGCTTCGTGCTGCTCGGCTTTCTCGCCTTGTTCGCCTTCTTCGATCTCATCGCGGAACTGCGCGACCTGGGCAACGGCGATTACCAGCTGCGCGACATATTCTTGGTGGTCGCGCTGTGGATTCCCGGACACGCCTATGAGCTGTTCCCGGTGGTGGTGCTGATCGGCACCCTGTACGTTCTGGCGCACCTTTCGAGCAACTCGGAATACACGGTGATGCGCGCCGCGGGCCTGTCGCCGCTGCGCGCCGGGGCGGTCCTGGCCAAGGTGGGGCTCGCGTTCGTGGTTGCCACGTTCGCCATCGGCGAGTGGATTTCGCCCGTTACCGAGGCGGCGGCGCAGAAGGTGCGCATGCGGGCGATGCAGTCGCTCATCGGCGGCGGGCTTTCCTCCGGTCTGTGGTTCAAGGACGCGCGCTCGTTCATCAACGTGCGCGAGGCGCGCGAGGCGAACGTGCTGGTTGGCGTACGGATCTACGAGTTCGATTCCGCGTACCGCATGCGCCAGGTGACCGAGGCGGCGCGGGCGGAATACGCCGGCGCCGGCGGCTGGCGGCTGCAGGACGTGTCGCAGACCACGTTCGGTCCGTCCGGACCGACGACCGCGCGCTACGCCGAGGCCGAGTGGCGCTCGGCGGTGAATCCGGACCTGCTCAACGTGCTGATCGTGGTGCCCGAGCGCATGTCGGCCTGGAAGCTCTACAAGTACCTGCAGCACCTGGCGGGCAACCGGCAGAAGACCGAGCGCTACGAAATCGCCCTGTGGAAGAAGCTTTTCTACCCTCTTGCGACGCTGGTGATGATGGCTCTCGCGCTGCCCTTCGCTTACATGCACGCCCGCTCAGGCATGGTCGGGATCAAGGTGTTCCTCGGCATCATGCTGGGAATTTTTTTCCACATGCTCAACAGCCTGTTCTCGCACGTGGGGCTGCTCAAGCAGTGGCCGCCGGTGGCCTCCGCCGTGGTGCCAAGCCTGATATTTCTCACGACCGCGATCCTGATGATGCTGTGGATCGAGCGCCTGCGCCCGCTCTGGGTGCGCCTGCGCGGCTAGGCTTGCGCTAGGGCACCGGCAACAGCAGGCTGCCGGCGAGGCGGTCGTGCAGGAACTGGCGGTCGCGATCGACGCAGGCCCAGGCAATGCCGATCAGCGTGGGGACCAGCAGCAGCGCGCAGACAAAACGCAGCAGCGCTGCATGCGGCGCGAGGCGCGCGTGCCCGTCCTTCGCCACCAGCCGGATGCGCCAGGCCTTCATCGCCAGCGTCTGTCCGCCGCGCAACCAGCACCAGAGGAAATACGCCGCGAACAGCGCCAGCAGGAAAAGCTGCAGCAGGTGCATGCGCCAGCCTTCGATGCGCAGTGTCCCCGCGGCGAACTGGAACAGCCAGGTGCCGAGGAAGGCGACCGCGAACAACAGGATCGCCTCGTAAAGCATGCTGGCGAGGCGCCGGGTGATTCCCGGCGCGGTATCGGAAGCGCTCGGCGGCGACGCCGGCGCCGTGCTCACAGCGAGTCGGGTACGACGTACTTGGGGTACGGTTTCGGCTTGCCTGGCTTGGCGCGCTGCCGGCGTTCGGCCTGCGGCAGGTAGCTCGGCGGCACGTCGAACACGCGTTTTTCGTGCGGCGGCAGCGCCTGGTAGTCGGCCCAGTACTTGCGCAGTTCAGCGCGACGGTCGGGCGCGACTTTGGCGATATTGCGGTACTGCTCGCGTGCCTGGTCCCGCTGCTGCGGCGTGAGCTTGGCCCAGTTCTGCATGCGCGTGTGCACGCGCTTTTGATCCTCGGTCTTCATCGCCGGATAGCGCTTGGCGATGCCGAGCCACTTGGTCTTGTGCCGCAGGCTGAGCTTGTTCCATTGGCCGGCCAGCGGCGAGAGCGACTGTTGCTGGTCGGCGGTGAGCGCAGCCCACTCCGGGCCGCGGTCCTTCGGCGCCGCAATGGCGCCGGGCGCGGCAAGCGCGCACAGCAGCAGCGCTGCGAGGAGCCGGCGCATCAGTTGGACGAAACCTTCCTGAGCCACGTCTCGAAACCCCTGTCGAGGTAGGCATCGATCGGCAGGTCGTCGGTGAGCAGCTGCGCGTCGAGCTCCTCGATGTCGGCCGCGCGCTGCGCCTGCTGGGCGCTGTAGATCGCGATCAGGCCGGCGACGAGCAGCGCCGTCGGCAACAGCAGCCGCACGGAAAAGCCGCCGAAGCCGCCGATCACGCCGAGGGCCGCGTCGCCCGCCCAGCCGAACGCCGGCGCGCTCTCCAGCTTGCGCCGGGCAAGGGCCAGCTCGCGTGCCGCGCGCAGGCGCTCGATGACGCGTGCGTCGGCAGCGCCGTCCAGCCGCGAACCCTCGTTCAGCGCCTGGCGGATTTGGTTGGTGAATTTGATTTCGTTCATGGTTTGTCGTCCCGGACGTGGTTCAGAGCGTTACACCCTTGGCGCGCAAGGCCGCAGCCAAAGCACGCGTGGCCCGGGAGCAATGTGTTTTCACGCTGCCCTCCGAGCAACCCATGGCCTTCGCGGTCTCCGAGACGTCCAACTCCTCCCAGTAACGCATAATGAAAGCCTCACGTTGACGCACCGGTAGCTCAGATATCTCTTTTTCAATAATTTCAATAACTTGCGATCGTTCGAGGCGCTCGGGCGGGGTATCCTCCCGGTTGGAGTCGCCGGCCGCCTGCAAGTTCTCCAGCGGATCCTGATCGTCCTCTGCGCCGCGCCCCGGGGCAAGCGAGGAAAACAGGGTCACCCACAGCGAACGCACCTTCTGCCGCCGGAACCAGTCGCGGATCGCGTTCTGCAGGATGCGCTGGAAAAGCGGCGGCAGTTCCTCCGCCGCGCGATCGCCGTAGCGCTCGGAGAGCCGCATCATCGAGTCCTGCACAACGTCAAGCGCCGCCTCGGTTTCGCGCACCGCGAACACGGCCTGCTTGAAGGCGCGCCGTTCGACGCCCGCAAGGAACGCCGACAGCTCACTGCGCGATGCCAGTTTCTCTCCCCTCGCCCGGTGCCCCCGGCTCTGCGGAAGATGGTATCAAACCGTGCCTCCGGATTTGCCCCGGCTGGCTTGACCGCAATGCAGCAAGCCGTTAATCTTGAATGCTTTTCCTGCCTCAGGCGAAACAGTCATGGATCGCATCAAGACCGAAGAACTGACCGGCGCCCAGATTCTCATCCGCTGCCTCCAGGCGGAAGGCGTCGAGGTCGTATTCGGCTATCCGGGAGGCGCGGTCCTCTGGATCTACGACGAGCTGTTCAAGCAAGACAAGGTGCGCCACGTTTTGGTGCGCCACGAGCAGGGCGCGGCGCACGCGGCCGACGGCTATTCGCGTTCCTCGCGCAAGGTCGGCGTGTGCCTCGTGACCTCCGGCCCCGGCCTCACCAACGCGGTGACCGGGATCGCGACGGCGTATATGGATTCGATCCCGATGATCATCATCAGCGGCCAGGTGCCGACGCACGCGATCGGCGAGGACGCGTTCCAGGAGTGCGACACGGTCGGCATCACGCGGCCCTGCGTGAAGCACAACTTCCTCGTGCGCGACGTCAAGGACCTGGCGATGACGATGAAGAAGGCCTTCCACATCGCCACCACGGGCCGGCCCGGGCCGGTGCTGATCGACATTCCGAAGGACGTCACCACCCATAGCTGCGAGTTCCAGTACCCGGAAACCGTCAGCATGCGCTCCTACAACCCGGTGAAAAAGGGGCACGCGGGGCAGATCAAGAAGGCGATGCAGTTGCTGCAGCAGGCGGAGCGGCCGATGGTCTACACCGGCGGCGGCATCGTGCTCTCGAACGCCGCCGCGCAGCTGAAGGATCTCATCAAACGCACCGGCTTTCCGATCACCCACACGTTAATGGGGTTAGGCGCCTACCCGGCGACCGACGACCAGTTCCTCGGCATGCTGGGCATGCACGGCACCTACGAGGCCAACATGGCGATGCAGCACTGCGATGTGCTTCTCGCGATCGGCGCGCGTTTCGACGACCGCGTCATCGGCAACCCGGCGCACTTCGCGCAGAATCCGCGCAAGATCATCCACATCGACATCGATCCGTCGTCCATCTCCAAGCGCGTGAAGGTGGACGTGCCCATTGTTGGGAATATTCCCGATGTTCTGGATGAGTTTTTAGTTCAATTGCGAGACAAAAATCCGCAGAATATTTCGGCCTGGTGGAAGCAGATCGGGGAATGGCGCGGCAAGGACTGCCTCAAGTACGACCGCCAATCGAAGATCATCAAGCCGCAGTTCGTGCTGGAGAAGCTCTACGAGGTGACGGGCGGCGACGCCTTCATCACTTCGGACGTAGGCCAGCACCAGATGTGGGCGGCGCAGTTCTACAAGTTCGAGCAGCCGCGGCGCTGGATCAATTCCGGGGGTCTCGGCACCATGGGTTTCGGCCTGCCCGCGGCGATGGGCGTGCAGATGGCGAATCCCGGCGCGACCGTGGCCTGCGTCACCGGAGAATCCTCGATCCAGATGTGCCTGCAGGAACTCTCGACCTGCAAGCAGTACCGCCTGCCGATCAAGATCATCAACCTCAACAACAAGTACATGGGCATGGTGCGCCAGTGGCAGCAGTTCTTCCACGGCAACCGGTATTCGGAGTCCTACATGGACGCGCTGCCCGATTTCGTCAAGCTCGCCGAGGGCTACGGCCACTCGGGCCTGCTCATCGACAAGCCGGCCGACGTCGAGCCGGCGCTGCGCGAGACGTTCAAGCGCAAGAGCGACCTGGTATTCCTCGACTTCATCACCGACCAGGGCGAAAACGTCTACCCGATGATTCCCGGCGGCAAGGGGATCACGGAAATGATCCTGTCCGAGGATCTCTAAGCGGCCGAAGGTCCGCGCCACCCACACATGAGGCACATCATCTCGATCCTGGTCGAAAACGAGGCCGGGGCCCTGTCGCGCATCTCGAACATGTTTTCGGCGCGCGGCTACAACATCGAATCGCTCACCGTGGCGCCGACCGAGGACGCCTCGATGTCGCGCCTCACGGTGGTCACCAAGGGTTCGGACGAGGTGATCGAGAAGATCACCAAGCAACTCAACAAGCTGGTCGAGGTGGTGAAGGTCGTGGACCTGTCTGAGGCCGAGCACATGGAGCGCGAACTGATGCTCATCAAGCTGCGCGCCGGCCCCAAAGAGCGCGAGGACGTGAAACGCATGGCCGACATTTTCCGCGGCCGGGTGATCGACGTCTCCGACAACACCTACACCATCGAGCTTACCGGCGACGGCGCGAAACTCGACGCCTTCATCCAGGCGCTCGACCAGAGCGCGATCCTGGAAACAGTGCGTACCGGGGCCTGCGGCATCGGCCGCGGCAATCGAATTCTTAGAGCGTGATTTAAAAAAACGGGGAAAATCATGAAGGTCTATTACGACAAAGACGCGGATCTTTCGCTCATCAAGGGAAAGAAAGTCACCATCCTGGGCTACGGCTCGCAGGGCCACGCGCATGCGCTGAACCTGCATGAGTCGGGCATGAAGGTCACGGTCGGCGTGCGCAAAGGCGGTCCTTCGTGGGACAAGGCGAAGAAGGCGGGCCTGAAGGTGGCCGAAGTCGCGGACGCCGTGAAAAGCGCGGACATCGTCATGATGCTGCTGCCGGACGAGCACATCGCCGCCGTGTACAACGAATACGTGGCGCCGAATCTGAAAAAGGGCGGGGCGCTCGCTTTCGCCCACGGCTTCAACGTCCATTACGGGCAGGTGCAGGCGCGCAAGGACATCGACGTCTGGATGGTCGCGCCCAAGGCGCCGGGCCACACCGTGCGCTCGACCTACGTGGCGGGCGGCGGCACGCCCTGCCTGGTGGCGGTGCACCAGAATCCGTCGAAAAAGGCGCGCGACATGGCGCTGTCCTACGCCTCGGCGATCGGCGGCGGCAAGGCCGGCATCATCGAAACCAACTTCAAGGAAGAGACCGAAACGGACCTCTTTGGCGAACAGACCGTGCTGTGCGGCGGCACCGTCGAGCTGGTGAAGGCGGGCTACGACACGCTGGTGGAGGCGGGCTACGCGCCGGAGATGGCGTACTTCGAGTGCCTGCACGAACTCAAGCTCATCGTCGATCTGATGTACGAGGGCGGCATCGGCACCATGAACTACTCGATCTCGAACAACGCGGAGTACGGCGAGTACGTGAGCGGGCCGAAGATCATCGACGCGGGCGTGCGCGCACGCATGAAGGAAGTCCTCGGCCGCATCCAGTCGGGCGAGTACGCCAAGGAGTTCGTGCTCGAGAGCCGCGCCGGGCAGCCGACGCTGCTGTCGCGCCGGCGCCAGACCGCCGAGCATTCGATCGAGAAAGTCGGCGCGCGGCTGCGCGAGATGATGCCCTGGATCCGGAAGAACCGGCTCGTCGATACCTCGAAGAACTAGCGCGCATGAGAGTCTTGCCGTTTGTCCTCAGTTTCGCTTTTCTGGTTTCGGGCTGCAACAAACTGCCTGAATCGGAAACCGCGAAGCAAGTCGGCGCGCAACCCAAGCAGATCATCGACAAGGTAAGCGGCGACACCGCCAAGGCGCTGCAGCAAGGCGCCGAGCGGCAGCACAACGCGGAGAAAAGAGAATAGCGGATGGCCTCGCGCTATCCGCATCCGCTGATCGCCCGCGAGGGCTGGCCGTTCCTGGCATTTGGCATTGCTTTTTCTCTTCTCGTGAATTTTTTCCTCGGGTTTCTCTGGGCGCTGCCTTTCTGGGCCGCGAGCCTTTTCGTACTGCAGTTCTTCCGCGACCCGCCGCGCGAAATTCCGGATGATCCACACGCAGTGCTGTCGCCCGCGGACGGCCGCGTCGTCGCGGTGGAGAAGGTGCGCGATCCCTACCTCGAGCGGGACGCGATCAAGATTTCGGTGTTCATGAACGTGTTCAACGTGCACTCCAACCGCTCGCCGGTAGACGGCACGGTGAAGCAGCGCTGGTACCACGCGGGTTCGTTCCTCAATGCCGCGCTCGACAAGGCCTCCCTCGAGAACGAACGCAACGCGCTGTGGCTGCAGACGCGCTCCGGCCAGGACGTCACCTGCGTGCAAATTGCCGGTTTGGTCGCGCGCCGGATTCTCTGCTATGTTGACCTGGGAGCTGCTCTGGAGAGGGGGCAGCGCTACGGTTTCATCCGCTTCGGTTCGCGCGTCGACGTGTACCTGCCGCTGGACGCCGAGCCGAAGGCGGCACTGGGCGACAAGGTGTACGCGACCGAGTCGGTCCTGGCGCGGTTAAAGACGGGCTGAAGGCGCATGGGCGAGACGGAAGATTTCGAGGAATCCCGGTCCGAGGCCGCGGGGCGCGGATTCGGCGTGCTGCGCCGGCGCGGCATTTACCTGCTCCCGAACCTCTTCACCACCGGCGTTCTCTTTTGCGGGTTTTTCGCCATCGTGCAGGCGATGAATGGCCGCTTTGAGACGGCGGCGATCGCGATCTACGTCGCCCTGGTGCTGGACGGCATGGACGGGCGCGTGGCGCGCTGGACCAACACGCAGAGCGAGTTTGGCGCTCAGTACGACAGCATCGCCGACATGGTGGCCTTCGGCGCGGCGCCCGCCCTGGTGGCGTACACCTGGGTGCTGAAGGATCTCGGCACCGCGGGCTGGATCGGCGCCTTCATCTTCTGCGCGGCGACCGGAATCCGCCTGGCGCGCTTCAACACCAACATCGGTGTCGTCGACAAGCGCTACTTCCAGGGATTGCCCTGTCCTTCGGGTGCGGCCGTGCTGGCTGGGCTGGTGTGGATGATCGTGGACTTCGGGCTCAAGCCCGACCAGTGGTATGTCATTGCGGGCGTGACCTGGGCGGCCGCCGTGTTCATCGGCGTTACCATGGTCTCGAACCTGCCCTTCTACAGCTTCAAGGAGGTGAACTGGAAGCAGCGCGTCCCGCTCTGGGTGATCCTTGTCTCGGTGGTCGGGCTGTCGATCGTCGCTTCGCGCCCCTCGCTGGTGCTGTTCGTCCTTTTCCTCGCTTACTCCGTTTCCGGGTACGTGGTGTGGGCGATGGGCCGCCGCGGAAGGCCGGTGCTGCCGGAAGAGTGAGCCGGGTGCTTCCCCGCTGGCCGCTAACACGGTAGATTCGGGCTCAAGGAGGATCACAACCATGAATTCAACGATCGTCTTCGCGACTGCGTCGGTTTTTCTTCTATCCGCCTGTGCAACGACCCCCCCCGAGGCGCCGCGCGCCACCGCGGGCCTCGAGCCCACCAAAGGCAGCAAGACCTTCGGCGAGGCCACCTTCGAGCAAGTGGGCGACAAGGTTCGCCTGACCGTGTTCGCGCAGGGCCTGCGGCCTGAACGGGAGCACGGCTTCCACATCCACGAGAAGGGCGACTGCAGTTCCGGTGACGGCATGAGCACCGGCGGCCACTTCAATCCCCTGGGCAAGCCGCATTCGCGCCATACCGACGCCAACCGCCACGCGGGCGACCTGCCCGCGCTCAAGGCGGGCAAGGATGGGCGCGCCCGGCTCGACGTAGAGCTCGACATCCTCACCATCGGCTCGGGCGCTGCGAACATCGTCGGCCGTGGCCTGATCATCCACGCCGACCCGGACGACTTCAAGACGCAGCCCACCGGCAACGCGGGCGCGCGGATCGCCTGCGGCGTGATCAAGGCCGGCTGACCATCGCCGCCCAGCTGAACAGGGCGAGCTTCGACCCGGGACAGGAGGCGCAGCTCCTCGAGGCCATCGAGCGCTGGGTAGAGCGCGAGGTGCGGCCGCGCGTGAAAGAGTACGACCACGCCGACCGCTATCCCCACGAGCTGGTCGAGCAGATGAAAGCAATGGGCCTTTTTGGCGCCACGGTCTCGCCGCAGTATGGCGGCCTCGGGCTGCCGGCGGCGCTCTACGCCCGCATCGTCATGCACATCTCGTCGGTGTGGATGGCGCTTACCGGGATCTTCAATTCCCACCTGATGCTCGCGCTGGCCGTGGAGAAGTTCGGCACCGAGGCGCAGAAGCGGCAATGGTTGCCACGACTGGCCAGCGGCGAGGTCCGCGGCGGCCTCGCGCTCACCGAGCCCGACGCCGGCACCGACCTGCAAGGCATCAGGATGACCGCGCGGCGCGAGGGCGGCGAGTACGTCGTCAACGGCACCAAAACCTGGATCTCGAACGGCATCGAGGGTTCCTGCGTCGCGCTGCTGGTGAAGACCGACCCCGGAGCGCAGCCGCGCCACAAGGGCATGAGCCTGTTCATCGCGCCCAAGGGTCCCGGTTTCAAGACGGGCAAAAAGCTGGAGAAGCTGGGCTACAAGTGCATCGACTCGGCCGAACTGGTGTTCGACAACTACCGGGTTCCTGCCGACCACCTGATAGGAGGGGTCGAAGGGCAGGGTTTCCGGCAGGTCACGGGAGGGCTGGAGCTCGGGCGCATCAACGTCGCCGCGCGTGGCGTCGGCATCGCCGAAGGCGCGCTCAAGCTTGCCTCGGACTACGCCCAGCAGCGCCATACCTTCGGCAAGCCGATCAGCGAGCACCAGGCGATCCAGCTGAAGCTGGGCGAGATGGCGACACGGGCGCGCGCCGCGCGCCTGCTGACGCTCGACGCGGCCGGCGCCTTCGACCGCGGCGAGCGCTGCGACATGGAAGCGGGCATGGCGAAGTTTTTCGCTTCCGAGGCCGCACTGGAGAACAGCATCGAGTCGATGCGCATCCACGGCGCCTATGGCTATTCCAAGGAATTCGACATCGAGCGCCTGTACCGCGATGCGCCGCTCACCTGCATTGGCGAAGGCACCAACGAGATGCAGCGCATCATCATCTCTAGGCAATGGATCCGCAGAAACCCGGGGGCGTAACAGGCACCTGGAAGCCGCTGGAGGGCATCCGGGTCCTGACGCTGGAGCATTTCGGCGCCGGGCCGTACGGCTCGGCGATGCTCGCGGAGCTGGGTGCCGAAGTGATCAAGGTCGAGCCAGGACCGGGCGGCGAGCCCTCGCGCCGCGTCGGGCCCTTTTTCGCCGCGCCCGGCGACAGCCTGTATTACCAGACCTGGCACGCCAACAAGAAGAGCGTCCTGATAGACCTGAAGAGCGCCGGTGGCCGCGCCGGCTTCGAGGCGCTGGTGCGCTCGGCCGACGCGGTGATGAACAACCTGCGCGGCGACCAGCCGGCGAAGCTCGGCCTGGACTACGCGGGGTTGTCGCCTTTTAACCCGAAGATCGTCTGCCTGCACATCTCGGCTTACGGCCGCGACAATGAGCGTGCGGCCCGGCCGGGCTTCGACTACCTGATGCAGGCCGAGGCCGGGCTGATGAGCCTCACCGGCGAGCCTAGCGGGGCGCCCGCGCGCGCGGGCGTTGCGATCGTCGACTACATGTCGGGCGCCACCGGGGCAGTCGGCCTGCTCGCCTGCCTGCTGCGCGCGCAGAAAAGCGGCATTGGCTGCGACGTGGATGTGTGCCTGTTCGATGTCGCTCTGCACCAGCTCGGTTACTCGGCGACCTGGTACCTGAATGAGGGCTTCGAGTCCACGCGCCAGACGCGCGGCGCGCACCTGTCGCTGACGCCGACGCAGACCTATCCGACGGCCGACGGCTGGGTGTTCGTCGCCGCCATGAACGAGGCGTTCTGGCAGGTGCTGGTGAAAGGCCTTGCGCGGCCGGACCTCGCACTCGATGCGCGCTTCGCGGATCTCAAGGCGCGCCTTGCGAACCGCGACGCCCTCACGCAGGCGCTCGATGCCGAATTCCGCCGCCATCCGACGGCGCACTGGCTGGAGAAGCTGTCCGCGTCGTTGCCGATCGGCCCGGTCTACGACGTCAAGCAGGCGCTGGAGAACCCGTTCCCGAAACGCACCGGCATGATCGGCACGGTGCCGCATCCGCAGCGCGGCAGCCTGCGCGTGCTCGCGAGCCCGATTCGCATCAACGGCAAGCGGCTGGAGCAGCGCGCGGGCTCGGCTGCCGGCGCGGACAACGAAGCCCTGCTCAAGCCATGAAGCTCGCCGGCGTGCGCGTGGTGGACCTCTCGGTATTCCTGCCGGGGCCGTATCTCACCAAGGCGCTCGCGGATCACGGCGCCGAGGTGATCAAGGTGGAAGCCCCGGGCGAGGGCGACCCGGTGCGCCATCTCGGCCCCTCGGATGGTCCGAGCACGGTGTACTTCCGCAACCTCAACCGCGGCAAGAAGAGCGTGGTCCTCGATCTCAAGGACGCGGCGGACAAGGGAAAGCTGTTGTCGCTGTGCGACAGCGCGGACGTATTCGTCGAGAGTTTCCGGCCCGGCGTCATGGATCGCCTCGGCATCGGTTATGCGCAGCTGAGCGCGCGCAATTCGCGCCTCGTCTACTGCTCCATCAGCGCCTTCGGCCAGTCCGGTCCCTGTCGCGACCGGCCGTCGCACGACATGGGCGTGGAAGCTGTGAGCGGGGTGCTGAGCGTGAGCCAGGGCCGGGACGGCCAGCCGGCGATACCCGCGGTGCCGGCGGCCGACATGATCGCCTCGCTCCAGGGCCTTGCCGGCATCCTGATGGCGCTGCTGCGCAGGGAGAAGACGGGCGAGGGCGATTTCCTCGATCTCTCCATGCACGACTGCATGGTTTCGGCCTCGGCCAACCTGCTGGGGCCCGCGCTCGCCGAGAACCGCCAGCAGGTGGCGCGACACGAGCGCACCACCGGCGGCGCGGCGTTCTACCAGATCTACGACACCGCCGACGGGCGCCATGTCGCGCTCGCCGGGCAGGAGATGAAGTTCGTGCGCAACCTGCTGGGCGCGCTCGGGCGGCCCGAGCTGGCCCCGCTGTGCGAGAAGCCGGGCCCGCACCAGCAGCCGGTGGAGCAGTTCCTGCGCAACGAATTCAGGCAGAAGACCCTGGAACACTGGGTCGCCTCGCTGTCGAAACTGGACGTCTGCTTCGGCGAGCTGAAGACCTTCCCGGAGGCCTTGGGCGACGCGCACCTCGCCGCGCGCGGCATGGTGCTGGTGGACGGGCTGGGCCGGCGCCATCTCAATTCGCCGCTGCGTTTTGCGCACGAGCCGGCCAGGGTTGACCTGCACGAGCCGGCGCTGAATGAGCACGGATCGAAAATCCTGGGGAAACGATGAGCCGCGGACGCGACTACGAGGATTTCACTGTGGGCGATGTCTACCAGCACCGCCCGGGACGCACGCTCAACGAAACCGACAACACCTGGTTCACGCTGCTCACCATGAACAACCACCCGCTGCACTTCGACCATGCCTATGCGGCGAAGACCGAGTTCGGGCGGCCAGTGGTGAACAGCTGCCTGACACTCGCCATCGTGACCGGCATGAGCGTGGACGACGTCAGCTACCGCGCGATCGGCAACCTGGGCTGGGACAAGGTACGGCTGACGGCGCCCGTGTTCGCCGGCGACACCCTTTACGCGGAGTCGGAAGTGCTCGCCAAGCGTGAGTCGAAGTCGCGCCGGAATCAGGGCGTGGTGACCGTGCGTACGCGCGGCCTGAAGGCGGACGGCACCGAGTTCATGAGCTTCGAGCGCACCGTGCTCGTGCCCAGGCGCGGGCACGGGACCGGCACCTGAACGGCGGGCGCGCCGCTACTTCTTGAAGACGTCGGTCACCAGCTGATCGGGCAGCCAGGTGGCGAGTTCCGGGAAGAAAATTACCCCCAGCAGGACCAGGCCATCGCCGATGAAGAAGGGAATCGTCCCCTTCACCACGTCCTTGAGGGGGATCCTGGACGTTCCGCTCACGGCAAACAGGTTCAGGCCCACCGGCGGGGTCACCACGCCCATCTCGATATTCAGGGTGAGCATGATGCCCAGGGCCACCGGGTCGATCTTCATCGCGTAGGCCACCGGAAAGATGACCGGCACGGTGAGCAGGATCATCGCGATGCCATCGACGAACATGCCGAGGATCAGCAGCACGCCCATGTAGGCGAAGATGAAGCCGAGCGGGGTCAGGCCCCAGCCGACGATCGTATCGGTGATTTTCTGCGGCCAGTACATGTTGGCGGCGAGGAACTGGAACACGCCCACGCTGCCGATCAGGAACATGATCACGCCGGTCAGGTTCATGGCGCGCATCGCGGTGGGCATCAGCTGGCGCACGAACTCGCCGCGGCCAACGATCAGCCCGTAGACCATCGCGTAGCCGCAGGCGGCCGCCGCGGCCTCGGTGGGCGTGAACAGGCCGCCGTAAAGCCCGCCCAGGATGACCACCGGCATGCCGAGTGCCGGGATCGCGCCCTTCGATTCGCGCCACACCCGGGTGCGGTCGAACTTCCCGCCTTTCGGCAGCTTGAGCCAGATCGCGATCAACATGATGGTGATGATGTTCCCCAGCGCGAGCAGCAGCCCGGGAATCACCCCGGCGAAGAACAGGCGGATGATCGAGGTCTCGGTGACGATGCCGTAGATCAGCAGCGGGATGCTGGGCGGGATCAGGATGGCGATGCCGCCGGCGGTCGCTACCAGCCCTCCAGAGAGCCAGTCGGGGTAGCCTCGCTTCCTCATCTCCGGGATCGCGATCACCGACATCGCGGCCGCCATCGCCACGCTCGAGCCGGAAATGGCGCCGAACAGCACGCAGGCGAGCACGGTGGCGACGCCGAAGCCGCCCGGCAGATGGCCGACCAGCGAATCGGCGAACTTGAACAGCTGCGCGACGAGGCCGGTCTTCTCCATGAGGAAGCCGGCGAAGATGAACAGCGGGATCGCGGTGAGCGAGTAGCGCGCGATGAAGCTGAAGAACTGCCGGAAGATCACGGTCGGCTCGAGCAGCGGGTCGACCATGATGTACGCCGCCGCGGCGGAGCTCAGCGCGATGCCGATCGGCACCGCCAGCAGCAACAGCGAGAACAGCACGATCGCGACGATGGCCACTAGCGACTCTTTTCCATCTAGTGCGTGCCGTCCATTTTCTCCACCGGCTCCTCGAGCACCGTGCGCCCGCGCAGCGCCTGCGCCGCGCGATAGATCTGGAACAGCATGGTGATCGCCATGCAGGCAAAGGAGCCGAGCAGAACGCCGAGGAAGGGCCACATCGGGAAGGCCAGGCTCTCGGTGCGCGACTCGTATTTGAGGCTGTCCTCGACCTCGGGCAACCCCCACCAGACAACCGCGGTCATGAAAGCGCAGGAGAACACGAGGGCAACGAGTTTCACCGCCTCGGCGGCAATGCGCCAGCGCCCGCCGAATACGTCGAACAGCTCGGGGATCAGCGTCACGGTGAGGTGCGCGTCACGCCGCTGCGAGATACTGAAGTAGAGGAACACGCCGCTCAGGATGAAGAAGGTGACCGCGTCCTGCTGCCACTCGAAGGACAGTCCGAGGATGTAGCGCCTCCCCACCTCGAGCAGCGCGAGCAGGGTCGCGCCGACGAACAGGACCGCGGCGGCGGGCGCCAGGAGCCGGTCCTGGAACGCACGCCAGGCCGCGTAGGCCTTCTCGACGAAGGCCTGCACTACCTAATGACGATCTTCGAGGCGTGCTTCGCGCAGTCGATTTTCTCGATCCACGACGACCCTACCGGGTGTTGCCGCGACAGCGCCTGGCCTTCCTTGCGGAAGTCGTCCACGAGCTGCTGTCCCGTTGGCGGCAGCTTGCTCTTGATCCAGCGCGATGGCCCTTCGCCCAGCGCGCCGGTGAGCGCGGACACCTCCTGCGGATTCATCCAGTACACGCCCGGTTTGGAGGGGTCCTTGGTGCCGTACTTGTCGTAGGTCATCTTGTCGACGCACCAGTTCAGCTCCTTTTGCACATGAATGGTCTCGGCGATCAGTTTCTCGAGCGCATCCTGCGTCGGCTTTGGCAGGCGATCCCACCAGCGCCGGCTCGCGCTGATCATGTAGTAGTCGCCAGTCACCACGCCAGGCCCGCCGGTGGTGTAGAAGGGAGACTGCTGGCGCACGGCCAGCCAGCCGCCGATGCTGGTCATCAGCCCGTCGATCACGCCAGATTCCAGCGCGCTGGGAACCTCGCCGAAGGCCATCACGACGGGGCTCGCTTTCCAGGACTCGAGCACCGGGTTTTCCGCCGGGCCCATGCTGCGTACCTTGCGGCCGGCGAAATCGGCGGGCGTGAGATAGCGCTTCTTGCCGCCCACGCCCATGCCGAAGCTCATGTGCCCCGCGCCGAACACCTTGATCGCCTGCTGCTTCTGCAGGCGGTCGACGAGGAACTGGTAGGTCTTCGTCTTCTCCAGGTTGTCGACCGCGCCGACCGTGGTCAGCACGCCAGGCCCGACCACCGCCATCATGTACGGGTCGACCGGGGCCGCCTTGCCCATCTGCATCCAGGTCATCTCGAGGTTGCCCTGGCGCATCGCTTCGAATGCCTCCGGAATCGTATAGAGCGCTCCCGAGTAGTACAGGCGCGCCTCGCTGCCCGGCAGGACCTGGGGCAGGCGGTCGCCGAAGTGCTTCATCGCCAGCCCCGCCGGGTGCGGAGGCCCCTGGAAGTCGGAAACGAAGCGCAACACGACGGGCTTGATCGCCTGCGCGTGGGCCTCGCGATCGGGAAGGCCAGCGCTTGCAGCGAGCGCAGCTACCAGTGCACCCGCAGCGGCCTGGGTGGAAAGACGTCGCGTCATGTGGTGCACCATGTGCCTCCTCCTCAGAAGGTGATCGCAACACCGGTGTTCACGCCGGCGCGAAAACGTTGAAATTCTAACCTATCGGCAGGCCGAGAAACGCTTCTTGCGCTAGCAAGCGCTCAGGCCGGCTCGGTGTAGCTGCCCTGCCAGACCCTCACCACCTGGCCGAGGGCGTCGGCGGCGCGCGAGCGGATCTCCTCCTCGGAGATGGAACTCAACGGGTGCTCGACCACCACCGGCGCGAGGCCGGCCATGCCGAGCGCGGCGCGCTGCACCTTCGCCTCGTGCAGGAAGGCGGTGGTCACGATCACGGCCGTCGGGACGCCCAGCGTCTCCAGGCTGAAGCCATCATGCATACAGCACGATGTGCAGGAGCCTCAATCGCCGATGGCGGTGAAGACGACGTCGTTCTCGGCACGGATCCGGTCGATCAGCGCCGGATCCGCGAAGCGCGAGAAGCTCTCCTTGCGGTAGTAGTTGACCGATGCGAGCTGGTGTTCCGACTGTAGCTGGTCGCGTACCGCGCGCAGCAGCTTGTTCGCGTTCCACTTGGTGTTGTCGAGGATCCCGACGCGCAGGCCGTCGAGCTTGCCGACGCGCCTTGCCAGGCCGCGCTCGTCAGCCCGGACCACGCCCCGGGGATCGTAGGTTTGCATCATGCTCTTGCCTCCTTTGTTGCAGCCATTACAGGTAACAGGTTCCGTCCACGCAGCGTGGACCACTGGCCGGACTCGAGCCACCGATCTCGCGCAGCACCGGCGAAGTCATGTGGCCCCAGCCGGGGATGAAGGCGGAGAAGCGCCCGGCCTCGCCGCCGATCACGAACAGGTGGATGTTCTCGGGCGAGGGCACCACCGGGATGTGCGAATCCAGGTCGCGCCGGTACCAGACCGGCAGCGAGCGGTTGTACACCTTGCCGTAGCGGTGCTCGAAGGCGAGCTCGCGGAACTTGTTGCCCGAATACATCCACAGGTAGGACTTGATGTCGTTGCGCTTCCAGCCGTGCTTGGCGATGGTCGCGGCGTGCTCCGGTCCCAGCACCACCGCGCAGTGGCCGCTGGAGACGGCGTTGTTGTGGGCGAAGGTGCTCATCGCCGAGCAGATGCTGTCCAGAATTCCCTGCGGGTCGTTGGCGACGTGGTTGGTGACGCTGTGCGGCGCCTCGGCCGCTATCACGAACACGGTCGAGTCCTCGGCGGCGAAGCCCTTCTCCACGTGGTAGGGCGCGAAAGGGCTCTGCTCGTTCTCGCATACCGCGTAGGTGTACTTGGTCGGGTTGCCCAGCGTGCTCTTGTCCAGGTCGCCCGGCCAGGCCCCGCCGACGTTGAGCAGGATGAGACGGATGGCGCGCCCGATGGTGGCGTTGGCGCGGTTGCCCGAGCCGAAGGCGTTGCAGCCGCCGTTCATGCCTATTTCGCGCGCGATCGGGCCGTTCACCACCAGCAGCGGCGAGCACATGTGCGTGGTCGCCTGCACGCCGTTCAGGTTGAACGCGGTCTCGGTGAGCGCCAGCATCGCGGCGCGCACCACCGGCGCGTAGTCCGGTTTGCAGCCGGCCATCACCAGGTTGATGGCAAGGACCTCGCGCGTCAGAGCGCCCCAGCGCGGCGGCACGCGGCATTCCACCTTCTGCGGCTCGCCGCCCAGGGCAGCGAGCATCGCCGCGACTTTCTCCGGCGTGGGCGGGACCAAGGGCAGGCCGTCGGAGAAGCCCTTCTCGAAGTACCACTCGACCAGGTCGGTGCCAGCCGGGACTTCGGCCGGGACGGGGCCCGGGGCAAGTTGCGCGGACATGAAGACCTTTGGCGACTGTGAACCAGTTGCGGAGAATACCCCAGCCGGGAGGTAGGATTGGCCCATGCGCCTTGCGGCCATCCCGTCGGTCGACCGGATCCTGCAGGACTCCCGCCTCAGCGCCGCGATCGGCCGCCACGGCCGCGAGCTTGTGGTGGCCGAATTGCGCGCCGAGCTCGCCGAGCGCCGCGCCGCGCTGAAGGGCGGGGCCGCCGCCGCGCTCGAGGGCGAGGCGATCGTCGCCGCGCTGCTCGCCCGGCTCGACCTTGCCGCGCAGCCCTCGCTGCGGCCGGTGTTCAACCTCACCGGCACCGTGCTGCATACCAACCTGGGGCGCGCACTGCTGCCGCGCGAAGCCATTGAAGCCTGCGCGCGCGTCCAGGCCGGTCCGGCGAATCTTGAATACGACCTGGAAGCCGGCGAACGTGGCGAGCGCGACGAGCACCTCGAAGCGCTGTTGTGCCGGATCACTGGCGCCGAGGCCGCCACCGTGGTGAACAACAACGCCGCCGCGGTGCTGCTCGCGCTCAACGCGCTCGCGGCGGGACGCGAGGTGCCGGTGTCGCGCGGTGAGCTGGTGGAAATCGGCGGCTCGTTCCGCATCCCCGAAATCATAGCCGCCGCCGGCTGCCGCCTGCGCGAAGTGGGCACCACCAACCGCACGCATCTGCGCGACTACGAGAACGCCATCGGGCCGGACACCGCCGCCATCCTGAAGGTGCACACCAGCAACTACGCCGTGGTCGGCTTCACCGCCGCACCCGGCGAGGACGAGCTGGCGAAACTCGCGCACGCGAAAGGCGTTCCCTTCGTCATCGACCTAGGCAGCGGCAGCCTGGTGGATCTCGCGCGCTGGGGCCTGCCGCCGGAGCCCACGCCGATGCAGGCGCTCGCCGCCGGCGCGGACCTGGTGACGTTCAGCGGCGACAAGCTGCTCGGCGGGCCGCAGGCGGGGATCATCTCCGGTCGTGCGGACCTTGTCGCAAGCGTGCGCAAGCACCCGCTCATGCGCGCGCTGCGTC
>SBAS01000005.1 GCA_005240145.1 Nitrosomonadales bacterium
AGCCCGATGCAGTTCGAGAAGCGTTGGCTCGCCGCTCAGGAAAAGCGGGCCGCATAATGGCCTCGGCTATGGGATACGGAAAACAGGGGCAAGGTCAAGTTGCCTTCCACGGAGGCACGTCCGGGTTAGTTGCGACCGTAACCCGTATCTTTTCTTCCAAGTCTCTTCGCAATGGACCAAATACAGTCAGAAGAATGCCGGTCCCGACGTACGCGGATGCGATCCAAAGAAATATCGACATAGTGCTTGCACTCCCCCAAAGAGCTCAAGTCACCGGAGCAGAATTATCTACCGATTTCTGACTAGAAACACCGTTCCAACACCTCGGATCGAGATCACGCGTCCGTTGTACTGCGTATCGCCTAGGACAAACGACAATTTCCGTTGTCCTGGGGAAGTAGTCAGCATGAAATGGGAGTAAGACACGTTTTTTGCTTTAAAGGTTGTTCTCAACCACCGAGGAACATCTCGGACCGGTCGATTTTCAAGACCATGGAGAATCCTCTGAATTTTTTGGTAGTGAGCGAGATTCGAGTTGAGAAGTTCCGTCATTGCACCGGCATCGCTAAGGTCGACACGCTTAGAAGAAGGCGGGCCTGCTGAATATGCAAACCCGCCAACCGAAACGAGAAGTGCCACCACTATCAGTCTTAGCACAATGACTCCCAGCGGATACGCTGCAATCAGCTTGACACAAGCTCAGATCGGTCTGTGTATAGAGAGTTCCGTTCCTTAAGCATCGAGGAGTCGATCGACAGCTTCAAGAACGTCGTGCCAGTGGATCCCGACTCAGAGATAGCAACGCTGCAGGTTTATGGTCCCGGGCTGAGTGCTTGCCCCTGCCAGCTGAGCAGCCGCGTATGGAACGCAGCGAGCCCTTCGCGGTGGCCTATCGAAACCAGGGTGGTGCCTGGCAAACTCTCCTTGAGCAGGCGATAGAGCGCCGCCTGGTCGGCGTCGGGCAGAGACGCGGTCGGCTCGTCCATGAAGAGCCAATCCGGACGGTTGAGTAGCGCGCGCGCGATGGCAAGGCGCTGCTGTTCGCCGCCGGACAGGAGCTGCGCCCAGTTCTCCTCGCGCGCAAGGTCGTTCGCGAACTGCTCCAGGCCGACGGTGACGAGCGCTTCGCGTGCCGTCTCGTCGCTGACCTCCTTCCCTTCCATCGGATAGGCGACGGCGTGCTTCAAGCTGCCGATCGGCAGGTAGGGACGCTGTGGCAGGAACAGCAGCGTCGCGCCTTTCGGCAAGGCGATTTTTCCCTTCCAGTACGGCCAGATGCCCGCGAGCGCGCGGAACAGGGTGCTCTTGCCGGCGCCGGAGGGACCGGTGACGAGCACCGCTTCGCCCTGCTTGAGCCGCAGGCCCGTAGCAGCGAGCAGCGCTTGGCCCTGCGGCAGGTGCAGCTCGACGTTCTCGAGCGAAAGCTCGCCCGCCGCGCTCTGCGTGCGCTCGCCATCCTGCTGCGCCGCCTCCGCGCGCACGCGCGCGATGGCCTCGGTGAAGCCCGTCAACCTGTCGACGGTCGCCTTCCAGTTGGCGTAGCTGCCGTAGGCGTTGATGAACCAGGACAGCGCGCCCTGCACCTGGCCGAAGGCGGATGCGATCTGGAAGATGCCGCCGAGCTGCATGGAGCCGGAGAAAAACCGCGGCGAAGCGACGAGGAACGGGAAGATGATCGCCACCTGGCCGTAGAACGACTGGAACCACCCGAGCTGCTTCTGTTTCAGCATCTTGGTCCACCACACCGCGATCACGGTGGCGAAGCGCGCGCGGAAGTTCTCCTGCTCGCCCGCCTCGCCGCGGTACAACGCCACGCCCTCGGCGTTCTCGCGCAGGCGCACCAGGGAAAAGCGGAAATCCGCCTCGGCGCGCTGCATGTTGAAATTGATGGCGACCAGCGGCCGGCCGATGACGTGCGTGAGCCAGGTGCCGACGATGGCGTAGACCAGCGCCACCCACACCATGTAGCCCGGGATCTCGATGCCGAAGAAGGTTGCCGCGCCCGAGATCCCCCACAGGATGCCGATGAAGGACACCAGCGTCACCACCGCGGAGAGAAGCCCGAGCGCGAGGGTCAGCGTCAGGTCGACGAACGCATTGAGGTCGTCGGCGATGCGCTGGTCGGGGTTGTCGGTGCCCTTGTCGACGAGCTGCAGCCGGTAGTAGGCGCGGTCCTTGAGCCAGTCGGCGAGGTAGCGCTCGGTCATCCACGTGCGCCACTCGATCATCAGCATCTGCTGGAAGTAAACGCGGTAGACGCCGTTGATGATGAAGACAACCGCGAGCAGAGTGAAGGTGCCGAGCTGGCGGAAGAATTCGTCCTGGTCCCTGGATTCAAAAGTGTTGTAGAACTCGCGGTTCCAGGTGTTGAACTGCACCTCCAGCCACACCCCCATCAGGGCGAGGCCGACCACGGTAGCGAGCAGGATCAGGCCGGTGCGGCGCTGCTCGGAGGCCCAGTAGGGCCGGGTCAGCGCCCACAGCGCGGCGAAGAATCTTTTCTTTTGCATGGAGTTACCTCAGCGTCGCTCGATCGAGTCCGCGGGCAGTTTACAGAACGCCGCTGCCGGGGTGAGAATGACTTCATGCAGCAGGTCTACCGCTTCGGCCCCGCTCCGGCGCAACCCACCCGACACCTTTTCGTTTTCCTGCACGCAAGCGGCGCCGACGCGCGCTCGATGATCCCCGCGGCCTTCAAGTACCAGGGCCGCTTCCCGAGCGCCGCGCTGGTTGTGCCCAGCGGATTTTCCCTGTATCGAAAAACCCCCGAGAGCAAGCAGTGGTTCTCGACCAAGGACCTTTGCGCAGATAACCACATGGACCGGGTCTCCGCCATCCTGCCGCGCATCGAGCAGCTGGTGCGGCGCGAGCAGACCAACCACCGCGTCAAGCCCGAACACACCGTGCTGATCGGCTACTCGCAGGGCGGCACGGTGGCGCTGGAAGCGGTCAAGGCGATGCCCGAGCTGGCGGGCGCCGTCGTCGCGTACGCCGCGCGCTTCGCCCGACTGCCGAAGAACGGCACGCGCATGGACGCGCGCATCCACCTCGTCCACGGTGAATACGACTCGGTGGTCTCGCGCGTCTATGCCGAGCGCGCCCAGCGCGCGCTTTCGGGCCTGCACGTGCCCGTGACGCTGGACATCATCGAAGACCTCGGCCACGCCCTCACCCACGAGGCCATCTGCCGCGGCTCCCTGCGCCTCCTTCAGGGCATCTACGAGCGGCGCCGCGCCACGCTGCACTAGGGCGCTGCCGGGTGTCGTCCTTTCTCGCTTTTCTGCATCACGTCGCCGCGTTCGCGTTCGTCGCCGCGCTGGTGGTCGAATTCGTCCTCATCCGCGACGAGCTCACCCTCAAGACCGCGCGCAGGCTGCCGCTGGTCGACCTCGTTGCCGGCGCCTCGGCAGGCGTGGTGTTGATCGTGGGGGCAATCAGGGTGATGTATTTCGAGAAGGGCGCAGACTACTATCTCCACAGCGCGCCGTTCGTCGCCAAGATGTCGCTTTTCGTGAGCATCGCGCTGCTGTCGATCTTTCCGACGATCGAGTTCCTGACCTGGCTCAAGCCCGTGGGGCAAGGTCAGCTGCCAGTCGTAAACGAGGGCAAGAAACGATTGCTGCGCGCGATCATCCACGCGGAACTCGCCCTGGTCGTCCTGCTTATTCTCTGCGCCGCGCTGATGGCGCGAGGCGTCGGCTACTTCGGCTGACGCGCTAGTCGCCAAGCACGATGCCTTCGCGGCGCGGATCGGCGCCACCTATCCAGCCGTCGCGGCTGCGTTGGATGCCCTGCAAGCCGCTGGTGAGATCGATCACGCGCACGTTGTGTCCCAGCAACTTGAGGCCGCCTTCCAGCGCGGCGATGCCGGTCTTGCTTTCGAGCTCGGTCGCGCCGCCGAAGTTGCGGCTGCCGAAATTAGGCAGCGAGATCGCCTGCTGCACGTCGAGCCCCCAGTCGAGGACGCCGACGAGCGTCTTGGCGACGTAATTGATGATCGCCGAGCCGCCGGGCGAACCGGCAACGAGCGCGACGCGCCCTGCGCGGTCGAATACGATCACCGGCGCCATCGAACTGCGCGGGCGCTTGCCGGCTTCGACGCGATTGGCCACCGGCTTGCCGTTTTCTTCAGGCGCGAAGGAGAAATCGGTCAGCTCGTTGTTGAGCAGAAAACCGCGCACCATCAGGCGCGAACCGAAGGCGTCCTCGATCGTCGTCGTCATCGACAATGCGTTGCCCTGCCGGTCGACGATGGAAATATGGCTGGTCGAGGGTTGCTCGAGCGCGCTATCGGGCGCCCAGCGAGAGCTTGCCCATCGCTTTCGGTACGCCAGGACTCGCCGCGCCCGCCATCGCGCCCGAGTGCCTGATCAACTCCGCACGCTCGGCAAGGTAGGCCTTGTCGAGCAGGGCCGCGACCGGGACTTTGACGAAGTCCGGGTCCGCCATGTAGAGGCTGCGATCGGCGTAGGCGAGCTTGCCCGCCTCGGCGAACAGGTGCACGCCCATCAGCGTCGCGGCACTGCTGGACGGCCTGCTCGCAGCCATGTCGAAGTTCTCGAGCATGCCGAGAATCTGCAGCACGGTCATGCCGCCGGAACTCGGCAGCGGAAATCCGCACACGCGGTGCGCGCGGTAGTTGCCGCAGACCGGTTCGCGCACTTTCGCCTCGTAGCCGGCGATGTCGGCTTCGCTCAAGTCGCCCAGATTGTTCGGCGCGTGCCTGACCGCGGCTGCGATGTCGCGCGCGATCTCGCCTTTGTAGAACGCGTCGGCGCCCTCCTGCGCGACGCGCCTCAACACCGCAGCGAACTCGGGGTTCTTCAGCAGCTGGCCGGCTTTGAGCGGTGAGCCGTCGCTGTTGTAGAAATACCGCCTCGCGGCCTCCTGGCGCGACAGGTACTTGTCGGCGGCGATCGAGGCGGCGAGGCGCGGCGAAACCGCAAAGCCGTTCTCGGCCAGCAGGATCGCGGGTTCGAACAGGCTCGCCCATTTCAGGCGGCCGTGCCGGCGCTGCGCCAGTTCCAGCACGCGCAGGGTACCCGGCGTGCCGACCGACCTGCCGCCCACCACGGCGTCGTAGAACTGCATCGGCTTGCCGTCGGCGCCGAGGAAACGGTCGGGCCTCGCGGCCGAGGGCGCCGTTTCGCGGCCATCAAAGGCGGCAAGCTTTTTCGCCCTCGCGTCGTAGTGCATGATGAACGCGCCGCCGCCGATGCCCGAGCTCTGCGGCTCGACCAGGTTGAGCACCATCTGCACGGCAACCGCCGCATCCATCGCGTTGCCGCCGCGCTTGATGATGTCGTAGCCGGCCTGCGCCGCGAGCGGATTGGCGGCGGCGATGGCGAACTGTTTGGTCTTAACCGCCTGCTTCGCCGCAAAGCCGGTGGCGATCCCCGGTGCCTGCTGGCCCTGTTGGGCCAGCGCGCAACCAGCCGCAAGCGCGAGAACGGCAATCAGACCGGCGACGGGCTGCAACCTTCCCTCCTGGCGATCATGCATCGGCTGAGGCGACCTGAAACAAACTGGGCGAATCATACCGAGCGCGCGGCAGTAACGCCGCTGTATCCGTATCCGTCAAATGGCGGCCTCTCGCCGTCGGGGCGTCTAGGTACCATCTTCTGGACGCTTTTAGCTAAATTGGCTAAAATGGTCAAGTGAAGCGCATCGACGCCACGTCCGCCAAGAACCGCTTCGGCCAGCTGCTCGAGGCCTGCGCGCAGGCGCCGGTCGCGATCGAGCGCCACGGACGCGTAGTGGCGTACGTCGTCGCGCCCGCGGACTTCCCATCGCGGCTCGAGTCGATGCAAGACCGGCTCGCCAGCCGCCTGCGCGCGGCCGGCGCGGCCTACGCCACGCTGTTCGGCTCGCTCGCCCGTGGCGAGGCGCGGCCGGACAGCGACGTCGATGTCGCCGTTAGTTTCGGCAAGCCGATGGGTTCCGAACTGCGTAGAGCGGTGACCGGGATCATCGCCGAAGCCGCCGCTCGCAGCGTGGATCTGGTGGACTTGGAATCGGCCGGCGGGCTGATACTCGCGCGCGCCCTGGGCGGACGCGAAATCCTATGCGACAGCATCGCCACCCGCCAGCGCATGATCGGCCGTGTGCAGCGCTCCGAAGACGACCGGCGCAGCGCCGCGATGGCGGCACGCGCCGCCCGCGCCGGGCTCTTCGCGTGAAGCCGCGCAAGCCCGGGCCCGCGAGCGCCACGCTCGACACCGAAGTCATCGACGCGCGCCTGCGCGAACTGTCGCGCCGATTGCGCCGTGTCGAAGCCAGGCGTCCTGCCTCGGTCAAGGCGCTGGCGGCCGACGAGGACCTGCAGGACATTCTTGCGCGGAATCTGGAAGTGGCCATCCAGACCTGCATCGATATCGCTTACCACCTTTGCGGTGCGCATGGGGTCGTGCCAACCACGGCAGCAGAGGCGTTTTCGGAGCTCGCCGGGCGCGGCTTGCTCGATCGCCACCTTGCCGCGCGCCTCCGTCTCGCGGTGGGTTTTCGCAATGTCCTGATTCACGAGTACACCGACATCGACTGGAAAATCGTGATGCGGGTCATGCGCAGCGGCACCCGCGATCTCGCCGCTTTCGGCAAGACGGTCCTCAAATTGCTGGACCTCTAGCCGCTCAACTCCGGAATGTGTTTGAAAAGTTCAAGGGCTTCCGGATTGGCGAGCGCGTCTGTGTTGCCGACCGGCATGCCGTGCACCACCGATTTCACCGCGAGCTCGACCACCTTGCCGTTCTTGGTGCGCGGGATGTCGCTGACCTGGAGGATTTTCGCCGGCACGTGCCGGGGCGTGGTGTTGTTCTTGATTCTCTCCCTGATTTTGCTTTCCAGAGGAAGATCAAGAGCAAATCCCGGCCGCAGGCGCACGAAGAGGACGACGCGCGTGTCGGTAGGGTTGTCGGGCGGCCAGAGCTGGCCGATGGCGACGGATTCCTCGACCTCGTCGATTTTCTCCACCTGGCGGTAGATTTCCGCGGTGCCGATGCGCACGCCGCCCGGATTGAGCGTGGCGTCCGAGCGGCCGTAGACGATCATGGTGCCGCGCTCGGTGAGTTCGCACCAGTCGCCGTGGGTCCAGACGCCGGGGAATTTCTCGAAATAGGCGCTGCGGTATTTCTCGCCGCCGCGGTCGTTCCAGAAGCCCAGCGGCATCGACGGAACCGGCTTGGTGCACACGAGCTCGCCCTTGCGGCCGATCACGGAGTTTCCCGCCTCGTCGTAGACCTCGACGGCCATGCCGAGCGAGCGGCACTGGATTTCGCCGCGGTAGACCGGCAGGATCGGGTTGGCATCGGCGAACGCCGCCATGATGTCGGTGCCCCCCGAGATGGACGCAAGGCAGACGTCCTTCTTCACCTTCGAATACACGTAGTCGTAGCTCTCGGCCACCAGCGGGGAGCCGGTCGAGAGAAGCATGCGCAGGGCGGGAAATTTGTGCGTCTCGATCGGCGCGAGGCCGCGCTTTTCCAGCGAGTCGATGAACTTCGCCGAGGTGCCGAAGTGACTGCAGCGCTCTTCCTCGGCGTAGTCGAAGAGGATGTTGCCGCTGCGCTCGAAGGGCGAGCCGTCGTAGAGCAGGACCGCGGCTTCTGCGCACAGGGCGTGGAAAAGCATGTTCCACACCACCCAGTTGGTGGTGCAGAAATAGAACATGCGGTCGCCGGGGCGCACGTCGAATTGCAGCTTCGTCATCTTCAGCGCCTGCAGCAGCGAGCCGCCCGCGCCGTGCACGATGCACTTGGGCGTGCCGGTAGTGCCGGAACTGAACAGGATGTAGGCCGGGTGCTCGAAAGGTAGCTGTGCGTATTCGATCTCGCGCGGCGAGAACTTGCGCAGCCATTCGTCCAGCAGCACGGCCTTGGGGATCTCGGACACGTCGGGCCGCGCGTGCAGGTGCGGCACGACAACGATTTTGCGCAGGCTGGGTAGTCCCTCGGCAATCTGCGCCACACGCTCGAGCACGTCGAACTCGCGCCCGCCGTAACGGTAGCCGTCGGCGACGAAGAGGACTTTCGGTTCGATCTGGCTGAAGCGGTCGAGCACCCCGCTCGAGCCGAAATCCGGCGAGCAGGACGACCAGACGATGCCATCGGCGAGCGCGGCGAGCGCGAGCATGCCGGTCTCGGGCATGTTGGGGATGAACGCCGCGGCACGGTCGCCCGGGCGCAGGCCGAGTTGCTTGAGCGCCTGCTGCGCGCGCGATACGTCGCTGGTCAGGTTGGAGTAGCTGACGCGGCGCTGGAAGCCGCGCTCGTCCCAGAACACGAACGCGTCGCCCTGGTCGCCGCGCCTGAGCAGGTTCTCGGCGAGATTCAGACGCGCATCCGGAAACCATTTCGCACCCGGCATCGTGGCGCCCTCGGCGAGCACCGTGGCGCCCTTCTTCGAGGCGATGACGCCGCAGTAGTCCCAGAGCTCGCTCCAGAACTCCTCGGCATGGTCCACGCTCCACTTGTGGAACGCCGGGTAGCGGTGGTCCTCGAGGTGGTACTTGCGCGCGATGGCGCGAGCGAAGGGCGTAATCTGTGCGCTCTCAATAGCCTGCGCCGAAGGCTTCCAGATCGGCTTGATTGCCGCCGGGCGCACGGCAGGCTTCGCCTTTGGCCTGGCCCCTTTTTTTGACTTCGCCTTATTCATGGCGCCATTATCGCCGACGCCAGACGCTCGCCAACCAGGGCTGCTGCTCGCGCGGCAGGCCCGCGGGCCGGTAGTAGTGCTCGAGTTCGGCGAAATCGGCCGCGGCGAGGAAGCGGCGCCAGCTTTCCAGGTCGTGGTAGGCACCGTAGCGCCCGCGATTCCAGCCCTCTTCATTCGCCCCGCGCGGGTTGGAGCTGAACAGCGCGCCGCCGGGCTTGAGGCTCGCGTGCAACTCGCCAAGGACGCGCGGCAGCTCCTGGCCCGGCACATGGAACAGCGCCGCGTTGGCGAACACGCCATCGAAGCGCCCGGCCGGCAGGTCGAGCGCGAGGAAATCCTGCTCGAGGACTTCGCAGCCGCTGTAGTCCCGCGCCATGGCGGCGAAGCACGCCGAGCCCTCCAGGCCCACCGCAATGTGCCCGAGGTCGGTGAAAGTCCGCAGGTCGCGGCCCGGCCCACAACCGAAGTCGAGAATCGTGCGCGGCGGCGTTCCTTCCAGGTGCCTGAGCAGCGCTTCGATGTTCTGCCGCACGTCGTGGTCGCGCGTGCCGCGCCAGAACTCCTCCGCGCGCTGGTCGTAATGCGCCAATGTCAGGCGGCTGACCTCATCCATGGTCAGGACTCGGTTTTCGGCCGGTGCACCGTGCTGAAGTGCGGCTGCGTCAGCACTTCGGGCCGCAGGATCGCGTCCAGGTCCTCGCGCGTCATGAGCTTTTTCTCCAGCACCAGGTCGTAGACGCGCCTGCCCGTGGCGAGCGCTTCCTGCGCGATCGCGCTCGAGCGCGCGTAGCCGATGTAGGGATTGAGGGCAGTGACCAGCGCGGTGGAGTCGTCGAGCAGGCGGCGCGCGCGCGCGCGGTTCGCGGTGATGCCGGCCACGCAGCGTTCGCCGAGCACGCGGCAGCCCGCCGCCAGGTGCGAGAGGCTCTTGAACAGGCTGTGCGCGATGATCGGCTCGAACGCGTTCAATTGCAGCTGCCCGCCTTCGGCCGCCATGGTGACCGTGATGTCGTTGCCGATCACCTCGAAAGCAATCTGATTGACGACTTCGGGGATCACCGGATTGACCTTGCCCGGCATGATGGAGGAGCCCGCCTGCACCGCGGGCAGGTTGATCTCGCCGATCCCGGCGCGCGGCCCCGAGGAGAGCAGGCGCAGGTCGTTGCAGATCTTCGAGAGCTTCACCGCGACACGCTTGAGCACACCCGAGAGCTGCACGAAGGAGCCTGCGTCCTGCGTCGCCTCGATGAGGTTCGGCGACACCAACAGGTTGACGCCGGCGATCTGCGACAGCGTGCGCGTCACGCGCTCGGCGTATTCGGGGTGCGCGTTGATGCCGGTACCGATGGCGGTGGCGCCCAGGTTCACTTCCCGGATCAGGCTCGCCGCTTCGCCGATGCGGCTCTCGTCCTCCTGCAGCATCACCGCGTAGGTCGAGAACTCCTGGCCGAGCGTCATCGGCACTGCGTCCTGCAGCTGGGTGCGGCCGATCTTGAGCACGTCCGAGAATTCCGCCGCCTTGAGTTCAAATTGCAGCCGCAGCGCGCTCATTTCCACGAGCAGGCGCCGGATGCCGAACTGCAGCGCCACCTTCACCGCCGTGGGGTAAACATCGTTCGTGCTCTGCGAAAGATTGACGTGGTCGAGCGGATGCAGGCGCGCGTACTCGCCCTTCCTCGCCCCGAGCAGCTCGAGCGCACGGTTGGCGATCACCTCATTGGCGTTCATGTTGGTCGAGGTGCCCGCCCCGCCCTGGATCACGTCGACGACGAACTGGTCCAGCAGCGCGCCGCCGCGGATCTCCTCGCAAGCGCGCACGATCGCCTCCGCACGCTCGTCATCGAGCAACCCCAGCTCGCGGTTGACCATCGCTGCGGCCTGCTTCGCGCAGGCCAGCGCGCCGACCAGGTCCGGATAGATGGAGATCGGCGTGCCGCTGATGGGGAAGTTCTCCAGCGCCCTCAGGGTATGCACGCCGTAGTAGGCATCCGCGGCAACCTGGCGGTCGCCGATCAGGTCGTGCTCGATGCGGAAGGACTGGTTCATGGGCGCTCCTCGACTGGATTCTATTCCCGCTAGGCAAGCGCCAACGGGTTCACTAAAATATTTGCCTGTTCAATCGGGAGACTTCGCATGAAGCGCATTGCACTCTGGACCCTTTCCCTCGCCGCGCTGGTCAGCTTCGGCGCCGCCGCGCAGGACGGCACACTTGGCAAGGTGAAGTCGAGCGGCACCATCACGATCGGCCACCGTGACGCCTCGCTGCCTCTTTCCTACTACGACGACAAGCAGCAGCCCATCGGCTACGCCATGGATCTGTGCGCGAGGATCGTCGATGCGGTAAAGGCCGAACTGAAGCTGCCGAAGATCGACGTCAAGTACCAGCTGGTCACCTCCGCCAACCGCATCCCGCTGATGGCCAACGGCACGATCGACCTCGAGTGCGGCTCGACCACCAACAACATCGCGCGCCAGGAGCAGGTCTGGTTCACGATGACGCATTTCGTCACCGCCAACCGCTGGGCCGCCAAGAAGTCCTCGAATATCAAGACTCTCGCGGATCTCAAGGGCAAGACCGTCGTCTCGACCGCGGGCTCGACCAACATCAAGCAGATCACCGAGATCAACGCCGCGCAGAACCTCGGCATGAATATCATCTCGGCCAACGGCCACCCGGAAGCCTTCCAGATGGTCGAAACCGGCCGCGCGGTGGCTTTCATCATGGATGACATCATCCTCGCCGGACTCGCCGCCCAGGCGCGCGCGCCGGGGGATTACGAGATCTCCTCGGTCGCACTGTCGGTGGAACCCTACGGCACCATGCTGCGCAGGGGCGACACGGCGTTCAAGGCCGTGGTCGACCGCGCCATGACCAACATCTATAAGTCCGGCGATATCAACGCCATCTACTCGAAATGGTTCGAGAAGCCGGTCCCGCCCAAGGGCGTGAACATGAACCTGCCGATGACGGCGGCGTTCAAGAAGGTGGTCGCCAACCCGACTTCCTCGGGCGACCCGAAGGTCTACGAGTAAGCTGAAGCGATGCAAACACGGGGAACTCAGGTTCCCCGTTTTTCATTGAGGGCGGGTTGAACCTCACGTGAACTACAACTGGGACTGGCGCGTCTTCCTCGCCGCCGAGCCAGGCGGCACCGGCACCTATCTCAAGTACCTCGTCGTGGGCCTGGGCTGGACTCTCGCCACGGCGCTCGCGGCCTGGGTGATCGCACTCGCGATCGGTTCGGTGGTCGGCACGCTGCGCACCACGCCGTACAAATGGGTGGTGCGGCTGGGCAACGCCTACGTCGAGATATTCAGGAACGTGCCGCTGATCGTGCAGATGTTCCTCTGGTTCTTCGTCGTGCCGGAACTTCTGCCAAAGGGGCTGGGCGACTGGGTAAAGCAGATGCCGCCGCCCTGGGGCTCGTATCTGCCCGCGGTGATATGCCTCGGCCTGTACACCTCGGTGCGCATTGCCGAGCAGGTGAAATCGGGCATCAATTCCCTCCCTCGCGGCCAGGGCATGGCCGGCACGGCGCTGGGCCTTGCGCTGGGGGCGAACTATCGCTACGTGCTGTTGCCGCAGGCGTTCCGCATCGTGCTGCCGCCGCTCACCTCGGAATTCATGAACGTGATCAAGAACTCCTCGGTCGCGCTGACCATTGGCCTGCTGGAACTCACGGGCCGCGCGCGCGCCATGCAGGAGTTCAGCTTCAAGGTGTTCGAGGCCTTTGCCGCCGCCACGGCGATCTACCTGCTCACAAACCTGCTGGTGGTGTACGGCATGCGCGCGCTGGAGCGCAAAGTGCGCGTGCCCGGCCTGATCAGTGCCTCGGCGCCTGCCGGGGGGCACTGAGCCATGGACGCGGGCTTCGACTTCGACGTCATCCAGCGCTCCTGGGGCTACCTGTTCCGGGAGGGGATGGTGTTCACGCTCACGCTGACGGCGCTGGCGATGGTCGGGGGCATTTTCTTCGGCACGCTGCTGGCGATGATGCGGCTCTCCAAGTTCCGCCTGCTGTCTTATGCCGCCGGCAGTTACGTCAACCTGATGCGCTCGCTGCCGCTGGTGCTGGTGATCTTCTGGTTCTTCTTCCTCGTGCCCTACATCGGCGCCTGGCTCATCGGCGCCAAGGACCCGGTCAAGGTCGGCTCCTTCATGTCCTGCCTCATCACCTTCACCATGTTCGAGGCGGCGTACTACTGCGAGATCATGCGCGCCGGCATCCAGTCGGTCGCGCGCGGCCAGGTCTGGGCCGGCTACGCGCTGGGCCTGGACTACTGGCAAACCATGGGGCGCATCGTGCTGCCGCAGGCGTTCCGCAACATGCTGCCGGTGCTGCTGACGCAGACCGTGATCCTGTTCCAGGACACTTCGCTCGTCTACGTCATCTCGGCCACCGACTTCCTCGGCGCCGCGGCGAAGGTCGCCAACCGCGACTACCGCCTGGTGGAGATGTACACCTTCGTCGCGGTGGTGTACTTCATCATTTCGTTCGGCCTTTCATCCCTAGTCAAACAGCTTCAGAACAAGATTGCGATCATCCGATGATTTCCATCAAGAACATCAGCAAGTGGTACGGATCGTTCCAGGTCCTGACCGATTGTTCCACCGAGGTGAAGAAGGGTGAGGTAGTGGTGGTCTGCGGCCCTTCGGGCAGCGGCAAGTCCACCATCATCAAGTGCGTCAACGCGCTCGAGCCTTTCCAGAAGGGCGAGATCACGGTCAACGGCGTCTCGGTGGGTGCCGCCAAAACCGACTTGCCCAAGCTGCGCTCGCAGATCGGCATGGTGTTCCAGAACTTCGAGCTCTTCCCGCACCTGTCGGTCACCGAGAACCTGACGCTCGCCCAGGTCAAGGTGCTCGGCCGCACCGAGGACGCGGCGCGCGACAAGGGCCTGAAGCTCCTCGAGCGCGTCGGCCTCATCGCGCACAAGGACAAATTCCCGGGGCAGCTCTCCGGCGGCCAGCAGCAGCGCGTCGCCATCGCGCGCGCGCTGTCGATGGACCCGATCGCGATGCTGTTCGACGAGCCGACCTCGGCGCTCGACCCCGAAATGATCAATGAAGTGCTCGATGTCATGGTCCAGCTCGCGCAGGAAGGCATGACCATGATGGTGGTCACGCACGAGATGGGTTTCGCCAAGCGGGTCGCGGACCGCGTCATCTTCATGGACGCGGGCAAGATCATCGAGGACTGCAGCAAGGACGAATTCTTCGGCAGCCAGCGCTCAGAGCGCGCGCAGCTGTTCCTGTCGAAGATCCTGCATCATTGAACAAGAACTCGCTCTTCGCGGTGCTGCTGCGCTCGCCGTGGTGGATCAGCCTCGCGGTCGCCGCGGCCGTGTTCGCGGTGGCGAGGATGTTCCTGCCCGCCGCCTACGCGCCCTACGCGATCTTCACCTCGCTGCCGTTCCTCGTCATCGGCGCCGTCGCGTTCTGGCAGCAGATGCGCGCGCCCAGCACGGCGCGGATCGCCGCGACGCTCGAATCGCTGCGCGCACTGTCCTGGGAGGAATTCTGCAGCAGCATCGAAGCCGGCTTCCGCCGCGAGGGTTACGGCGTCAGCCGCCTCACGGGCGCGGGCGCTGACCTCGAACTGACCCGCGCGGGACGCGTTTCCCTGGTGGGCTGCAAGCGCTGGAAGGTCGCTCGCACCGGCATCGAGCCGCTGCGCGAACTCGAGGCTGCGCGCCTCGCGCGCGACGCGCACGAGTGCATTTACGTCGCCGCAGGCGACATCACCGAGACCGCGCGGGCGTTCGCGGCGGAAAAGCGCATCCGCCTGCTGCACGATGCTGAACTCGTGAAACTCCTGCCGCGGTAGGACCGCGCGAAAGCGCGCTCGCGCTGCAATCAACCGGGCTCGATGCTGGCTTTCTGCAGGGTGGCGAGCCAGAACGCAAGCTCTTCTTCCACCAGCATGGTTCGCGTCGTGTGCACTTCGATGCAATGCGTGCCGCCGGCGGCCGACAGCAGGTGGGCATGCAACTGCACCGTCCCTCCATGGGGCACCGTATACGCGGCGATGAAGGTGGTTGCGTTCAGGCGGGCCTTGTACACCTCCGCGGGCGGCGGCACACCCGGTCTCCCCGCCAGCGCTCGAACGGTCGCGGCGGCACACTCGAGTGGCGTCATTCCTGCGGCGGCAGTCGGAGTGAAAACCGAAACCGTGACATCGCCATCAACGCCCAGGTAGCGCAGGTGCGGCTGGGTGGCGTTCCTGGGGTGAATTTCCATTTTGAGCTGAGGCACGCCTGGAATGATCACCTTGAACCTCGGTGACGCAACCTCGTAGACAAAATCGTCCGCCCGGCAGGAAAGGCTCGCGCATAAGATCAGGACTGCGCCGCAGTATCGAGCCGCGCGCCCGTTCATGCGGGGACTTCTCTGAACACCGTGCTCAGTGCGGGAGTTCATGGCGTGCAAGAATATAGGAAAAACAGACTGCTTTTAAGGAGACGGCTTCATGAGCACGGTGGCATTCATAGGCTTGGGCGCGATGGGGTCGCGCATGGCGATGAACCTGCACGCGGCGGGGCACAAGCTGCGGGTTTACAACCGGGACAGGGCGAAATCGCAACCCTTCGCCGACAAGGGGATCGAAGTCTGCGCTTCGCCCGCTGCCGCGGCGAAGGGCGCGCAGTTCGTGTGCTCGATCGTTTCGGACGACATCGCCACGCGCGAAGTGATGCTCGGCAGCTCCGGGGTGGTCGGCGCGGCGGCCGCCGGCACGATCGTCCTCGATTCGAGCACCAATACGCCGGCAATGGCCCGCGAGGTCGCGTTCGCGGCGCGCGCGAAAGGCGTTTTCTACCTCGACGCGCCGGTGTCCGGATCGCTCGTCCAGGCGCAAGGCAAGGAACTGGTCATCCTGGTTGGCGGCGACAAGGCTTCGTTCGACAAGGCGCAGCCGGTGCTAGGCGCGATGGGGCGCATGGTGCGCCGCATCGGCGATTCGGGCGCGGGGGCGACGCTGAAGCTCATCAACAACATGCTTACGGCCACGCTCACCGCCGTGATCGCCGAAGGCGCGCAGGCCGCCGAAGCGGCGAACCTCGACCGCGACGCGGTGATGGAAGTCCTCAATGAAGGCGCGGCCGGCTCGCGCGCGCTGAAGACCAAGCTGCCGAAGATGTTCAAGCGCGACTTCTCGGCACAGTTCCAGCTCGAGCTCATGGACAAGGACCTGCGCTACTTCCTGGCGCTCGCGCAGGAGCTCGACCGCCCGGCGCCGATCGCCTCGCTGGTGCGCAGCCAGTATCAGGCCGCGCGCCGTGCGCAGCTGGGCAAGCTCGATTCGTGCGCCGTATTCCTGCACGCCGCCGGAGAAAAGGCGAAACCGTAAAACAGGGACAGACCCCGTTTTCGCCCGGGAAAACGGGGTCTGTCCCTGTTTAGCGGCGCTCCACTCGCGCGCGCATCGCCTCGGGAATGCTGTAGTCCGGATGGCGCTTGTGGAACTCGGCGAGCGCCCTGTCCGCCTCGTCGTGCCTGCCCTGGGCGCGCAGTTCCGCGATGCGCTCGAGTTCGCGCTCGGGGGTATCGGCCAGCTTCTGCTGCATCCTCGCCGGCGCTGCGGACGCGGCTTGCGATTCGCGCAGGCGGCGCTCTTCGAACGGCTGCGCGAGGGCACCGGCCGCGCTGGAGCCGACGTTGCGCGGGGCAGCGGAACTCGCGTCGACGGCGATGGCGGGCTTTTCCGCCATGAACGGCTTGGGTTCGCTCGCGGCCGGGGGCGCGGCAGGAGCCGCGGCTGGCGCATCGTCTTTGCTCCTTGCGACCTTTGCATCCGCCACCGCAGCAGGGGCTGGATCTTCGCGTTTGACTGTTTCCACGCTTTGCTCCTCGCGCCCCTTCGCGACATCCCGGTCGGCCGCAGGAGGCGGCGGCGCGGAAACGCGCGGCAAGGGCGACTCGATCCCCGGGCGCTCGGTCTGCATGTTCAGCGTCACCGCGACCGCCAGTACGAGCACCGCGGCGGTGGCAAGCGGCGCGTACCAGCGCTGGCGCCCGGCGCGCGCCTCGAGTAGCGCCGGGCGCGCACCGGCCTCGCGCCGCGCCGCGGCGAGGATCGCTTCGTCGAGGACGCGCGGCGGCTCCTCCGCGCCCAGACCGCGGTAGGCCGCTGATACCTTCGGATCCCGCTCGTCAGTCATCGCCGATGGCCTCTTTCAGCTTGGACAGCGCGTAACGCAGTCTGCTCTTGGCGGCGTCCTCGTTGGCACCGGTTGCCTGCGCGATCTCGGCCACGCTCATGCCGGCCTCCTCGTGCAGCAGGAACGCCTCGCGCTGCACCGCCGGCAAAGCCTCGAGCGCGCGCCGGAACCGCGCCAGGCTTTGCTTGGCCTCGAGCACCCGCTGCGGCTCGTAATCCGCGCCGGCTTGCGGCTCGGCCGCGTCCGACTCGTCCTCGGCCAGGGACACCTGGGTGAGCCCGCGCTTGCGCCAGTGGTCCACCAGCCGGTTGCGCGCGATCGTGTAGAGCCAGGTGGTGAACTTCGCCTGCACTTCGTAGCGCCCGCGCGCTTCGATCGCCTTCATCCAGATCTCCTGGTACAGCTCCTCGGCGAGCGCGCGGTCGCGAATGCTGCGCAGGACGAAGCGATACAGGGCGCCCTTGTGGCGCTTGTAGAGCTGCTCGAAGGCGCCGGCATCGCCTTCGCGGTACGCGAGCATGAGCTGTTCGTCGCCAGCCTCCATTCCCCCCTAGTTTACGTTGGCAGGACCGCACTCGTGCGGTGAGGCCCGCATTCATGCGGGGGGATCGGCGACAAATCCGGGAAAGGGATTCGGCGCCAGGCGCCGCGGCGGGTACGGGTGCGGCAACGGCGGCATTGGCGGTACGATGCCGCGCGCGAGCAGGTTGCGGTAGCTGTCGTAATAGATCGTAACGGTTTCCGCGGGTTCGCTGGATGCGCGCTCGAAGCCGACTTGGCGCGTGTGCGAAGTCTCGATGCGGCCGTGCCCCGTGCCCAGGCGTTCTTCGCGCTTCGCGTCGCGCGCCGCGCTTTGTGCGTCGGCTTCCGCCGCCGCGCCAGCTGCCGCCTGCTTGCGCAAACGCTCCCCCGTGCCGAGGGGCGCGGGCTGGGCGAAGGGCGCCGATCGGGTAACCGGCGGCGGCTCCTCCCTCTTGCGATACAAGGCGACGCCGATCACGCCGACGTTGTCGGGGCGCCCGGTGCGCGCGGCGTAGGAATCCGGCAGCGAGGTGAAGTAGAACGCCGCGGTCGAGGCGAGATTCTTGCGCCAGCCGCTGATGTCGAATTGACGGTACGGCGCGAGGACATAGCCGCTTTGCTGCGCCACCGCGGTCTCGCCGGTGATCACGTTGACGCCATCGACCGAGATCACCCCGAGCACGTCGGCGCGCTGCCGGTTGCGGATGCGCACCGAATATTCGTTGCCGGGCTTGCCGACCACGTACGCCCGCCCTTCGTGCCAGTACACCTGCAGCTGGCGGCCTTCGCTGCGGTCGAACACGGTGACTTCCGCCAGGCCGCCGACCGCGGCGGCATGGGCGGAAACGGCGGCGAGCAGCGCCGCACATGCTGTTTTCACGACTTTCATCGCGTTTCTCCTTGGTTGCACTCCAGGGTGAAACGCAAGCCGGGTCGAAAAGGGTTAAACCGCACGCAACGGCGCCGGCCAGGTGACGTAGAATGCGCGCCCTCCTGCAACATATGTCGGTGAAGATGAAAAGCAAAACCAGCTACGACTGCAGCCAATGCCCGGGCTATTGCTGCAGCTATCCCCTGATCGAAGTCTCAAAAACGGACATTACCCGGCTGGCAAAGCACTTTGACCTCGACTACGCAAGCGCCGAAGAGCGCTTCACGCTTTACGACAAGGAGGAAAAGGTGCGCGGCCTGCGCAAGCAGAAGGACGAATTCTTCGGCAGCGTGTGCCGGTTTTTCGACCTCAAGGCGAGGCAATGCACGGTCTACGCGGCGCGCCCCGCCACTTGCCGCAGCTACCCCTACGTCAAGACCTGCGGCTACTGGGAATTCCTCAAGTTCGAACGCGACCTGCAGGACGACAAGTCCTTCGTCGCGACGACCGGCTAGCTACTTCCTCGCCAGCGCCGCGGCGCGCAAGCCTGAGAGCGTGGCCGAAGGCGTGATCGCCTCGGGGTCGATCCTGAGTTCGAGGATCGCGGGCTTGCCCGAGGCGGCGGCGCGCTGAAACGCCGGCGCGAAATCCGCGGTGCGCTGCACCGTCTCGCCATGGCCGCCGAAGGCGCGCGCATAGGCCGCAAAATCCGGATTCGCCAGCTCGGTGCCCGATACGCGGCCGGGATACTCGCGCTCCTGGTGCATGCGGATGGTGCCGTACATGCCGTTGTTCACCACCAGCACGATGATCGCTGCGCCGTACTGCATCGCGGTGGCGAACTCCTGCCCGTTCATGAGGAATTCGCCATCGCCGGCGAACGCGACCACGGTGCGCCCGGGTTCGGCGATCTTTGCCGCCACGGCAGCGGGCACGCTGTAGCCCATCGAGCCGCTGGTGGGGGCGAGCTGCGTGCGCCGGCCGTGCTGCCAGCCCTTGTAGCGGAAATGCCGGTGCAGCCAGCTGGCGAAATTGCCCGCGCCGTTGGCGAGGATCGCGTCCTCGGGAAGGTTCTGCGACAGCCAGGCGATCACTTCGCCGTAGTGCAGCGCCCCCGGCATCGGAATGGGGCTGTTCCAGGCGAGATAATCGTCACGCGCCGATCTGGAGAGTTCCTTCCACGAAGGAGTTTTCAATCCGGCAAGAGCGGCAACGAATTCCTCATAATTCGAATTGATCGGCAGCGCCGCGCGGTACACCCTTCCCAGCTCTTCGGCGCCCGAATGCACGTGTATCAGCGTCTGCTTCGGCGCGGGCACTTCCAGCAGAGTGTAGGCGCTGGTAGTCATCTCGCCCAGGCGCTCGCCGACCGCGAGGAGCACGTCGGCATCCTTGATGCGCTGCGCGAGTTTCGGATTGACGCCGATGCCGATGTCGCCGGCGTAATTCGGATGGCGGTTGTCGAAGTAATCCTGGCAGCGGAAGCCGCAGCCCACAGGGATGCCGGCGGCCTCTGCCCAGGCGCGCAATCCGTTGATTGCCTGTCCGGTCCAGCCGCCACCGCCAATCAGCAGGAACGGCTGCTTCGCGCCTGAGAGCAGGCGCTCGAGTTCCTGCATATCCGCCGGCGACGGCGCGGCACGCGCGGTACGGAAATGCGGGGCGTCGGCGACCGCCGCGTCGGAGAAAAGCATGTCCTCCGGCAGCGCGAGCAGCACCGGGCCCGGCCTGCCCGATGTCGCCGTATGGAAGGCATGACTCACGTACTCGGGGATGCGCTCGGTGCGGTCGATCTGCGCCACCCATTTGGTGAGCGGGCCGTACATGCGACGGTAATCCACTTCCTGGAAGGCTTCGCGATCGACGAAGTCGTTGCCGACCTGGCCGACGAACACCACCAGCGGCGTCGAATCCTGGTACGCGGTGTGCACGCCGACCGCGCCGTTGGTCGCGCCCGGGCCGCGCGTCACAAAAAGAACGCCCGGCTCGCCGGTGAGCTTGGCCCAGGCCTCGGCCATGTAGGAAGCGCCGCCTTCCTGGCGGCAGATGATGAACTTGAGCTTCTCGCGCAGATCGTGCAGGCCATCGAGCACCGGCAGGAAGCTTTCCCCCGGCACGCCGAACGCGGTGCGCACGCCATGCCCGGCGAGCGCATCGGCGAGGATCCTGCCGCCGTGGCGCAATTTCAAATCTGCTTTCATGCCATGCGCCAGGCCTTGCGCAGCGCCTGCGCGCAGTCGGCCAGCGCCGTGTTCGCGGTGTCCAGCACGCGGCCCATGGTGATGAAGCCGTGCACCATGTCGGGGTAATTCCGGTATTCCGTACTGACGCCTTCTTTCGCCAGGCGATCCGCGTAGGCCTTGCCTTCGTCCACCAGCGGATCGAAACCCGCGGTCAGCACGAACGCCGGCGCCAGGCCGGCGAGGCTCTTCGCCAGCAGCGGAGAAGCGCGCCAGTCAGGCCAGTCCTCCCTGCGCGGCAGGTAGTGGCTGCGGAAGTAATGCATTACTTTTTTCGTCAGCAGATAGCCCTCGCCGTTACTGTCGATCGACGGGAACGCGTAGTGCTGGTCCGTGGCGGGATAGATAAGCAGTTGCAGCGAGAGCGCCGGCCCCCCCGCATCGCGCGCCATGAGCGACATCACCGCGGCGAGATTGCCGCCCGCGCTGTCGCCGCCGACGGCGATTTTTGCTGTTTCTATTGCCAGTTTCTTCCCGTTCTCAAAAACAAACTTGAGCGCGGAAAAACAATCATCCACCGCCGCGGGAAAAGG
>SBAS01000108.1 GCA_005240145.1 Nitrosomonadales bacterium
ACAGTTTACAAATGCTTCCTGTATTGTCAACATAATCACGGCATGTGATTAACATTAGAAAGGATGGCCGAGAGGATGGCCAAGCAGTCCACCCCTGCGGGGCGCGCCAGGCGCGCGCCTGACTCCGGCCCCGCGGCCGAGCAGCGCATCCTGGCCGCCATCCAGGAGGCGATCTTCGATCATCGGCTCGGGCCCGGCGCAAAGCTGAAGGAGCTGGCGCTGGCCGAACTCTTCCACGTCAGCCGGGGCACGGTGCGCGCCGCGCTCGCGCGCCTGGGGCATACGAAGCTGGTCGAGCTGCGGTTGAATCGCGGCGCCGTCGTTGCCAGCCCTTCGGCGGACGAAAGCCGGCAGATCTTCGAGGCGCGTTGCGCGATCGAGTGCGCGCTCGTCGCCAAGCTTGCCGCCGCCGCCAGCCGCAGCGATCTCAAGGCCTTGCGCGATTGTGTGGCGAGCGAGAAGGCGAGCTATGCGCGCGGCGACGAGCGCACCGGTCTGCGCCTGTCGATCGATTTTCACTGCAAGCTCGCCGAGCTGGCGGGCAACGCGGTGCTGGCCCGGATTCTCGAAGAACTCGTCGCACGCACGCCGCTGATCGCTCTCACCCACGGCGGCCGCGTGCCTTCGACCTGCGGCGTGGACGACCATCTCGCGCTGATAGAGGCGCTGGCGCGCCGCGACGCGCGACGCGCGGGCGAGCTGATGCGCGAGCACATCGGGCACCTCGAGTTGCAGCTCAACCTGCAGTGGCCTGAACCAACCAGGACGCTCGCCGAGGCTTTCGGCCCGCGCGCCGTGGCCGCATGACGATAAAGGAGTCCGGCCGCCATGCCTGATCTCGCGTCGCCGGCAAAGGGCCAGTACCGCTTCGTCTTTTCTGAACTTTCGCGGAATTTTCATGTGCCGCTGATCTGTTCGCCCTGGGCGTACTCGACCCCTCGGGGCAGCTGAGGTGGAGGCTTACCTCCTTGACTGGCTGAATCTGCTGGCGCGCTGGGCGCACCTGGTGGTGGGCATCGCCTGGATCGGCGCGTCGTTCTATTTCATCTGGCTCGATAACCATCTGGAGCCTTCCGCCGACTCGAAAATCGCGGGAGACCTGTGGGCAATTCACGGCGGCGGCTTCTATCACGCCGAGAAATTCAAGGGCGCGCCGCCGCAGATGCCGGCGCGGCTGCACTGGTTCAAGTGGGAAGCGTACTGGACCTGGATCACGGGCTTCTTCCTGCTGGTGCTCGTGTACTACGCGGGCGCCGAGATGTACCTCATCGACGCTGCGGTGATGCCACTCTCCCAGCCGGCCGCGATCGGCATCGGCCTTGCCAGCCTGGTGCTCGGGCTTGGCGTGTACGAAGCGTTGTGCCGCTCGCCGCTGGGCAGGAACGATGCGGCGCTGGGCGCGGTGATGTTCGCGCTGCTCGCGGTGCTCGCCTGGGGCCTCACCCAGGTATTCGGCGGACGCGGCGCCTTCATCCACTACGGCGCGATTCTTGGCACCATCATGGTGGGCAACGTCGCCCACGTCATCATTCCCGGGCAGCGGCGCATGGTCGCAGCGCTCGCCGCAGGCCGCGCGCCGGATCCGAAGGACGGCGCGGCCGGCAAGCAGCGCAGCGTGCACAACACCTACTTCACGCTGCCGGTGCTGTTCACCATGATCTCCAGCCACTACGCCTTCACTTTCGGCGCTTCCTGGAACTGGCTGGTGCTGGTCGCGCTGACGCTCGCGGGCGGCCTCATCCGCGTCTGGTTCGTCATGCGCCACAAGGGAGGCGCGCCCGCGTGGCCCCTTGCGCTGGGCGTTGGATTGCTTCTCGTCCTGATGTTTTCTTTCCGGCCGAAAACGCAAGACAAGGCGCTGCCCGTGAAGTTCGAGGACGTCAAAAGGATCGTCGATGCGCGCTGCCTGGGTTGCCACGCGCCGAAGCCGACGTTTGCGGGACTCGTGGCAGCGCCGAAGGGCGTGCTGCTGGACACCCCGGAGCGCATCCGGGCCCAGGCCGCCACGATTTATGCCCAGACCGTGGCCGCCAAGGCGATGCCGCCGGGCAATCTCACCACCATGACCGACGAGGAACGTGCGCTTCTTGCGCGCTGGATTCTCTCTGGCGCGAAAATCGACTGACCTTTAGAATGCGCAGCTCCCGCACAAATCCCTGCCCCCTGGAGTCATCATGCGCATCCTGACACTGCTTGCCGCCCTGCTTTTCTCCGGCGCCACGCTCGCCCAGAAAGCCACGCCGATCCGCTTCGCGCTGGATTGGCGGTTCGAAGGGCCGGCGGCGCCATACTTCGTGGCCATCGACAAGGGTTACTACAAGGCCGAGGGCCTGGACGTGACGGTCGACCCGGGCACGGGGTCGGTGGAGGGCATCAACCGCGTCGCCTCGGGAGCCTACGAAATGGGTTTCGCGGACTTCAATTCGCTGGTCAAGTACCGCGACAATCCGCGCAACCTCGCGGTGAAGGGGGTGATGATGGTGTACGACACACCCGCATTTTCCATCGTCGCGCTCAAGAAGAGCGGCATCAAGTCGCCCAGGGACCTGGAAGGCAAGATCCTCGGCGCGCCGGCGCCCGACGGCGCCTACGCGCAATGGCCGATCTTCGTGAAGGCCAACAACATCGACGCGGCCAAGGTGAGGATCGAGAACGTCGGCTTCCCGGTGCGCGAGCCGATGCTGGCGCAGGGCAAGGTGGATGCCATCACCGGCTTCTGGTTTTCCTCCTATATGAACCTGCGCGCCAACAACGTGCCCGCCGACGACATCGTGGTGCTGCACATGCGCGATCACGGCGTGGACCTTTACGGCAACGTGATCATCGCCAACCCGGACTTCATGCGCTTTTCACCGAAAGCGGTCGCCGGCTTCGTCAAGGCGACCATCAAGGGCATCCAGGAGACCATCAGGAATCCGGACACGGCCATCGATTCGCTGATGAAGCGCAATCCGATCGCCAAGCGGGAAGTGGAGCTTGAGCGCCTGAAGCTGGCGCTGTCGAAGAATTTCGTCACGCCGGACGTGCAGAAGAACGGCCTGGGCGCGGTGGACATGAAGCGCCTGGAGAAGTCCTTCGAGCAGATCGGCCTCACCTTCCAGTACACCAGCAAGCCGAAGGCCGCGGACGTCTTCACCTCGCAATATCTGCCAGCCAGGGAGCATAGGCTGGTCAAGTAAGTTGTCCGGCTCGCACTTGTCCCTCGTAAAGCTGCAGGGCATCTCGATGGCCTACGGCCGCGGCGCAGCCGCGGTCCGTGCCATAGAGGAAGTGAGCCTGGAAATCGCGCGCGGCGAGTTTATCGCCGTGGTCGGCCCCTCGGGCTGCGGCAAGTCCTCCCTGATGAAGCTGATCTCCGGGCTGCACCCGCCGCTCGCGGGTTCACTCACGGTGGAGGACCGGCCGGTCGTCGGGCCGCTCAAGTCGGTCGGCATGGCGTTCCAGAATTCCAACCTGCTGCCCTGGCGCAGCGCGCTCGAGAACGTGCTGCTGCCGCTGGAAATCGTGGCACCTTTCCGCAGGGGGTTTAACAGGAACAAGAACGCCTACTCGAAAAAGGCCGAAGAGCTGCTCGAATCGGTCGGCCTGGCCGGCTTTACGCGCAAATACCCCTGGGAACTCTCCGGCGGCATGCAGCAGCGCGCCTCGATCTGCCGCGCGCTGATCCACGAGCCGGAGATCCTGATGCTGGACGAGCCCTTCGGCGCGCTCGACGCCTTCACGCGCGAGGAACTGTGGTGCACGCTGCGCGACCTGCAGGCGGCGCGCAAGGTGACCGTGATGCTGGTGACGCACGACCTGCGCGAGGCGGTGTTCCTCGCCGACACCGTCTACGTGATGTCGAACCGGCCGGGCCGCATCCTCAAGCGCTGCGGAGTGAACCTGCCGCGGCCACGCGACCTGGAAGTCACCTACACGCAGCCCTTCCAGGACATCGTGCACGAGTTGCGTGGCCTGATAGGCGGAAAGCATTGATGGAACGCAGCGAGGTCGCCATCAGGGTCGTTGCGCCCGCCGCATTCACGCTGGTGCTATTCCTCGTCTGGGAGCTGGTCTGCGCCGTGTTTACGGTGCCGCTCACCATCCTGCCCGCACCCTCGGACGTGTTCGGCGCGCTGTGGCAGTACCGCGCGCCGATCATCGACAATTCCTGGGTCACGCTCTGGACCACGCTCGCCGGCTTCATGATCGCCACCGTATTCGGCCTGGGCCTCGGGATCGCCATCGGCTGGCACCGTGCTATCTACGCCGGCGTCTACCCGGTGCTGGTCGGCTTCAATTCCATCCCGAAGGTCGCGGTGGTACCGGTGCTGATCCTGTGGTTTGGTCTCGGCGAAGTCCCGGCGATCCTGACCGCGTTCCTGATCTCGTTCTTTCCCATCGCGGTGAATGTCGCCACCGGCCTCGCCACCACCGAGCCCGAGCTGGAGGACGTGCTGCGCGCGCTGGGCGCCTCCAAGCTGGACATCATGAGAAAGGTCGGCATTCCGCGCTCGCTGCCCTACTTTTTCGGTTCGCTCAAGGTCGCGATCACGCTCGCCTTCGTTGGCGCGGTGGTATCCGAGACGGTTGGCGCCAACAAGGGCCTGGGCAAGCTGATGCTCGACGCGCAGGCCTCGTTCCAGGTGCCGATCGTGTTCGCGGGACTGCTGGTGCTGGCGGTGCTGGGGATCGTCCTGTATGCGGTGACCGCGATCATCGAGGCGCGCTTCACCGGCTGGGCTTTCCGCGGCGGCGCAAACCGGTAAACGCCGGCATGGCGGGAATTCCGCATTAAAATTCGCGCCATGGCGCGAATTCCGTACGAAGACGAAATAATCATCTCGTGGGTCGAGCTGCATCGCGACTCGCGCTACCTCTCGGAAATCCTGCACCAGAAGGGCCCCTGGAAGGGCATCATCGCCGTAACCCGCGGCGGCCTGGTGCCGGCGGCGCTGGTGGCACGCGAACTCGACATCCGCCTGGTGGACACGATCTGCGTCACCAGCTACGGCGCGGGCGAGGCGGGCACGGCGGCCATGGTGCAGGGCGAGGTCAAGATCCTCAAGGGGGTGGCCGGCGACGGCGAAGGCCACCTCCTGATCGACGACCTGGTGGATACCGGGCGCACCGCGCGCATCGTGCGCCAGCTGCTGCCCAAGGCCTACTTCGCGACGCTTTACGCCAAGCCCGCGGGCCGGCCGATCATCGACGTCTGCATCAAGGAGTTCAAGCAGGACAAGTGGATCCATTTCCCCTGGGACATCGAGTACCGCTTTGCCACGCCCATCAAGGAGGGCGGCAAGGTTCGCTCCGGCCCGTGAAGGTGTCTCTGACGATCTACGTCGTTGGCGGCGCTGTACGGGACGAACTGCTCGGCCTTCCTGTTCAGGACAGGGACTACGTCGTCGTCGGCGCGACGCCCGAGGAGATGGTCGCCGCCGGCTTCAAGCCCGTCGGCAGGGACTTCCCGGTGTTCCTGCATCCGCGGACGCACGAGGAGCACGCCCTCGCGCGCACCGAGCGAAAGAGCGGGCGCGGCTACAAGGGCTTCACCGTCTACAGCGCGCCCGATGTCACCCTGGAGCAGGACCTCGCGCGGCGCGACCTCACCATCAACGCGATGGCGAAGAAGCCCGACGGGACCCTGGTGGATCCTTTCAACGGCAAAAAGGATCTGGAAAATAAAGTCCTGCGGCATGTCAGCGCGGCCTTCGCCGAGGACCCGGTGCGCATCCTGCGTGTGGCGCGCTTCGCCGCGCGCTTTGGCTTTTGCATCGCCGACGAGACCCTGGCGCTCATGAAAAGGATGGTCGAGAGCGGCGAAGCGAGCCACCTCGTTGCCGAGCGCGTCTGGCAGGAGTTCGCCAAGGGCCTTACCGAACCCCAGCCCGGGCGCATGTTCGAAGCCCTCGAGGACTGCGGCCTGGGCCCGAAGCTGCTGTCCGAACTGACGACGATCCCGAAGAGCTTCTCCGGCCCGCTCGCGGTGCGCTTCACGCTCTTGTGCTGGCCGCTCGACGAAACTGCGATCAAGTCGCTGTGCGAGCGGCTCAGGGTGCCCAACGACGAGCGCGACCTTGCCCTGCTCGCCTGCCGCACGCAGGGCCTGCTCCAGTCCTCGCAAGCCGGCGAGCTGCTGAACCTGTTCAAGCGCGCCGACGCGTTCCGCCGCCCGGAGCGCTTCGCGCTGCTGCTCGAAGCCGCGGGCATCGCGGTCCCTGGTTTTGGCCCAGGAACAATTCAAACAGCGCTGGCCGCAGCCGAGGCAGTGGATGCGGGGGAAATCGCGCGGCGCGCAAGCACGCCCGCAGAGATCCCTGCGCTGCTCGACCGTGAACGCGAAAAAGCCATTGAAAAAGGAAAACCATGATCGACTTGTACACCTGGAGCACGCCCAACGGCCGCAAGGTTTCCGTGATGCTGGAGGAATGCGGCATCCCGTATCGCGTGCACACGGTGAACATCGGCAAGGACGAGCAGTTCAAGCCGGCGTTCCTCGCCATCAACCCGAACAACCGCATCCCGGCGATCGTCGATCCGCAGGGCCCCGGCGGCAAGCCGCTGCCCCTTTTCGAATCGGGCGCGATCCTGATTTATCTCGCGCAGAAAGCGGGCATGTTCTATCCGCAAGAGAACAAATACATCGTCCTGCAGTGGCTCATGTTCCAGATGGGCGGCGTCGGGCCGATGTTCGGCCAGGCGCACCACTTCATGCGCGCGAAGAAGGACGAGATTCCCTACGGCACGGAACGCTACGGCAACGAGGCGAAGCGCCTCTACGGCGTGCTCGACACGCGCCTGCAGCAGGCGCCCTACCTGGCCGACGAGTATTCCATCGCCGACATCGCCACCTACCCCTGGGTCGCGCGCCACGAGTGGCATCGCGTGGAGCTGAATGCCTATCCGGCGGTGAAGCGCTGGTACGACACCATCGGCGCGCGGCCCGCCGTGGTGCGCGGGATGGCGGTGCCGCCGGTCGTGACTTAATCGCGGCGGAAGCTTTCCTGCAGCAGCTCGTCGAAGATCGCCACCGCGCGGGTCCAGCCGGCGGAGGCGCCGCGGATTTTGTGCGGAAAGCAGGAGACGACGAAGCCGTCGGCGGGAACCGCTTCCAGGTTGTGCAGCTTCTCCAGGTGGCAGTAGCCGATGTCGCGCCCCGCCTTGTGCCCTTCCCAGATGAGGCTCGCGTCCTTGGTTTCCTTGTATTTCTCGGCGGTGTAGACGAAGGGCGCGTCCCAGCTCCAGGCGTCGGTGCCAGTGAGCCTCACGCCGCGCTCGAGCAGGTACATGGTCGCCTCGTAACCCATGCCGCAACCGGCGCTGACGTAGTCGTCGTGGCCGTAGCGCGAGCCGGCGCGCGTATTCACCATGACGATCTCGAGGGGTTTCAGGGCATGTTCTATTCTTCCTAATTCCTGTTCCACGTCGTCGGCGGTAACGACGTAGCCGTCCGGAAAATGGCGGAAATCCAGCTTCACGCCGGGCTGGAAGCACCATTCCAGGCTGACTTCGTCGATCGCGATCGCGCGTTCGCCCTTGTTCATCGTCGGGTGGAAGTGATACGGCGCATCAAGGTGCGTGCCGTTGTGCGTGATGAGCTCGACTTTTTCAACTGCCCAGGCGGCGCCGTCGGGCAGATCTTCTTTTTTCAACCCGGGAAAGAACGGCGCCATCTGCGGGAAGGTCGCCTGGTGGTCCATGTAGGTGATCTTCGGGCCGAAGGGCGGCGGATCGGAAATGACGTCGTTCTCGAGAAAGATGGACAGGTCGACGATTTTGCGGGGCATCTGCGCTTACCTCCTCGCGTGACGCGTCAGGAACGCGTTGATGTCTTCGATTTTCAGCTGCAGCTCGCCCGGCAGCGGCTTCGAGCCGACCACGCGGTTCATCCATTCCATGTTCTTCTGCATGCGCGCGACCACCGCGGGCCATTCCTTCGCGCTGTGCATTCGAGGGTCGGGCAGCGCATGGCATTGCCCGCAGGCGACGCGGAAGGATTCCGCGCCGGGCGCTTTCACCTCGGGCAGCCTCCGCTCGTCGAGCGGCCGCAGCCCGTGCTTGCGGTGGTAGGCGACGATGATCCGCTCGTCTTCGAGCGAAGGCGCTTCCACGCCGGCCATCATTTCCGTCATCAGCTTGCCCATGTTTCCCCTGCCTTCCATGCGCGGCACCATCCGGCGCACCACCGAGGGCCAGCGCGCCGCGACATGCATCGCCGGGTTGGCAAGGTTGTGGCACTGCACGCAGTAGCGCACGGTGAGCCGGGCGCCGCGCGAGTTCGGCTCGGGCAGCTTTGCCGGCTCGAAGCCGGGCGGGATGATGCGCTCCAGCATCGGCCCGTGCGGGCTGTCTTGCCAGGGTTTTTCTGCCTTTGTGGTTGCAGAAAAAACCAATAAAAAGAGGAGCAGGCTAAAGCGTGCCACTGCGTTCTCCGCGACTGAATCCCAGCAGCGAACCCTGCACGCCCCTGCCCACCGCCAGCACCTTGAACAATTCTCCCATCTCGGCGGGCGAGAGCAGTTTTTGCACCGCCGCCGCGGCAGACGGGTAGCGCTGCATGTCTGCGGGGTTCTCCGCGGCCAGCAGGTCGGTGATGCCGCAATTGATGAGGAACTGCGCCTGGTTGGCGTAGCCCAGCACTTCCAGCCCGGCATCGCCGGCGGCGTGCGCGAGCGCGCTGAAATCCACGTGCGCGGTGACGTCCTGCAGGCCCGGCAGGTAGAACGGATCGTGGTGGACGTGATGGCGGTAGTGGCAGGCGAGCGTGCCCATGGAGCGCTGCGGATGGAAGTATTCCCTGGCGGGGAAACCATAGTCGATCACGAGGAGCGCGCCGCGCTCCAGCACGCGGCCAACCGAGCCCATCCAGGCGCGCGCGATGAGTGCGAGTTCGCTTTCATAGCGGCCGGACGGGGGGATTTCTATTGCAAGATCTTTTGAAGAATTCAGAACCAAACCAGTTGCCTCGCGATCGGACCACGCCAACTGTCCCTCGTTCACGCACACGCCGCGCTCCAGCACGCCCTCGCGCGTCCAGGCGAGCGCGTGCACCGGCATCGCATCGACCACTTCGTTGGCGAGCATCACGCCGCGGAACCCCCCGGGCAACCTGTCGAGCCATTGCGCGCTGCCACCCAGCAATTGCTTTTGTCTTTGTCTTAGTTCCGGACTTGTTTCCAGAATGAAGTACGGAACGCAGACTTCAGCCAATACCGACGCCGCAAGCGCTCCGGAACCCGCACCAAACTCAAGAATGGCGGCCCCCGGCTGCAGCAGTTGCGCGACCTGGCGCGCGAGCGCGCGTCCGTAGAGCGCCGTGAGTTCGGGCGCGGTGACGAAATCGCCGCCCGCGCCCAGCTTGCGCGCGCCGGAGGCGTAATAACCGAGCCCCGGTTCGTGGAGCGCCATCTGCATGTAGCGCGCGAAGGAAATCCAGTTGCCGGCGGCGCGCAGTTCCGCGCCGATGCGCTCGAGCAGCGCGCGGCTCGCGGCAAGCGCCTGCGGGTCGGGCGATGGCAGCGCGGAAGGACCGCCGTTCTCCTGCATGCCGCTGAATTTACCCTAGAATTCCGCCCTTACATGGACGACGGCCTGCAGGGAAAAGTCGCAGTGGTGACGGGCGCGGCGCGGCGCATCGGCGCGGCGATCGCGCGGCGTCTGCACGCCTCCGGCGCGAGCGTGCTGCTGCATTACCGCGGCGCCGAAGCCGAGGCCGCGAGCCTGGAAACGGAACTCAACGCGGTGCGGCCGAAGAGCGCGTTGAAGGTGAAGGCGGACCTGCTGGCGCCGATCGCGCCCAGGTCGCTGGTGAGCGCCGCCGAGGAACGCTTCGGCAGGCTGGACCTGCTGGTGAACAACGCTTCGACCTTCTATCCGACGGCGGTGGGCTCGATCGAACCGGGTCATTGGGAAGAATTGACGGGTTCCAACCTGCGCGCGCCGCTGTTCCTCGCGCAGCAGGCCGCGCCGCTGCTCAAAAAACACGGCGGCGCGATCGTGAACCTGGCCGACATCCACGGCGAGCGGCCGCTCAAGGGCTATCTCGTCTACAGCATCGCAAAAGCGGGCCTGGTCGCGCTCACGCGCGGGCTTGCACTCGAGCTCGCGCCCGAAATCCGCGTCAACGGCGTCGCGCCGGGCGCCATCGCCTGGCCCGAGGACGGGCAGTTCGATCCTGCGGAGCGCGAGCGCATCCTCGTTACTACACCGCTCGCCAGGCTCGGTGCGCCCGAAGAGATCGCGCGGGCGGTACACTTCCTCGCCACGGCCCCCTTCATCACCGGCCAGATCCTGGCGGTCGACGGCGGCAGATCGGTTTACCTGTGAAAAGCGACAAGCGAAAAGACGATTTTGAATTCAACAAGCTCGCCAAGCGCATCCGGCGCCAGGTGGGCGAGGCGATCGCCGATTTCGGCATGATCGGGGAGGGCGATCGCGTCATGGTCTGCCTTTCCGGGGGCAAGGACAGCTATGGGATGTTGGATGTTTTAAGTTCGTTAAGGGTCAAATCACCAGTTAAATTCGAATTAATCGCCGTCAATCTCGACCAGAAGCAGCCGGGATTCCCGGCGCGCGTCCTGCCCGATTACCTCAGCGCGCTCGGCGTGCCGTTCCGCATCGTCGAGCAGGACACCTACTCCATCGTCAAGCGCGTGATTCCCGAGGGCAAGACGATGTGCTCTCTGTGTTCGCGCCTGCGCCGCGGCGTGCTGTATCGCGTCGCGAGCGAACTGGGCGCGACCAAGATCGCGCTCGGCCACCACCGCGACGACGTGCTGGCGACCTTCTTCCTCAACCTGTTTCACGCCGGAACGCTGAAGGCGATGCCGGCGAAGCTGCTTTCCGACGACGGCAAGCACGTCGTGATCAGGCCGCTCGCCTACGTCGCCGAGGACGACCTCGCCGCCTACGCCGAGGCGAAGGCCTTTCCGATCATTCCCTGCACGCTGTGCGGCTCGCAGCAGAACCTGCAGCGCAAGGTGGTCGGCCGCATGTTGAAAGAGTGGGAGAAGACCGAGCCCGGCCGCATCCAGTCCATCCTGCGCGCCATGACCGATGTAAGGCCCTCGCAATTGCTCGACCGGAAATTGTTTGATTTCATGCATCTCAAACCTTCTCCCCCGCAGCAAAACGTTATTCGGTTCAGGGAACTTGGCGAGCCTTTGTTTGCCGAATAGCCCATGTCCCTCCGTGCATGGTGCTATTCAGTTTTCTCGGCATTGGTTTTTTTATTGGCGATTGAAAACATAAACGCCCAGGACTGGCGCACGGCAAGCAGCCAGCCGGTGGGCCTCGCGCCCGACCCGGCGGCGAGGCCGGAGGCAGTGGTGCAGGTCTACGGCGCGCGCACCTGGGGCTGGCGCGGCAACTTCGGCGTGCATACCTGGGTCGCCGTGAAGCCGGCGGAGGCTCCCGCCTACACGGTGTACGAAGTCATCGGCTGGCGCCTGCGCTATGCCGACAGCGTGGTCGTGATCCGCCAGAGGGCGCCGGATGCGCGCTGGTACGGCAACGCGCCGGAGCTCTACTCGGACAAGCGCGGGCCTGAAGCCGAGAAACTGATTCCGCGCGTCGAGGCCGCGGCGCGCGCGTATCCGCATGCGAAGGAATATTCGGCGTGGCCGGGGCCGAATTCCAACACGTTCGTCGCGTGGATCACGCGTGCGGTGCCGGAACTCGAAGCCGACCTGCCGCCCACCGCGATCGGCAAGGATTTCCAGAGCGCCAGCCTGTTCGGTTCAGCCCCCAGCGGCAGCGGCGTGCAGTTTTCCATCGCCGGCCTGTTTGCGCTGACCGCGAGGGGTATCGAAGGGCTCGAGTTGAATCTGCTCGGCCTCACCTTCGGCATCAATCCCTTCGACCCGGCCCTCAAGTTGCCACTGCTCGGGCGGCTGGGGCCCGCGCGGGTTCTGCTTCCCGGATCGGCAGATTGGCTGCCGCGGCCATGAACCTCGATGCGGGCGTCGCCCGCCGCGTGCTCGTCTACTCATCGACGGGCCATGCCCTGATGCACATGATGACGGCGTTCTACGCCGTCATCGTGCTGACGCTCGCCGTCGAATGGAAGCTGCCGGCGGAGCAATTGCTGGCCCTCTATGCGCCCGCCACCATCCTGCTTGGCGTCATGTCGCTGCCGGCGGGCTGGGCGTCCGACCGCTTCGGCGCGCCCGCCATGATGGTGGTGATGTTCCTCGGGCTTGGCCTCGCCTCGATCGCCTGTGGCCTGGTGCCGACGGGCGACGCCTGCCTGCTCTCGGCCGGCCTCTGCGGGCTCGGCGTCTTCGGCGCGATCTACCATTCGGTCGGCATCGGCTGGATCATCCGCACCGCCAGAGAGCAGGGCCATGCGATGGGCGTGAACGGCCTGTGGGGGTCGGCGGGCCTCGCGTTCTACGGCGTTGTGCCCGGCGTGCTGATCACGCTCGCCTCGTGGCGCGCAGCCTTCATCGTTCCGGGCATCGTCTGCATGGTCCTCGGACTGATGCTCTGGGTCGACCTCGTGCGCGGCCGCGTTGGCGACCGGCCGATGCCTGCGCGAGCGGGCGTTCAGCCGGGCAGGCGCGAGTTCTGGCGCGTCTTCTCCGTGCCTTCCCTCACCATGGCGCTGGAAGGCGTCATCTGGCAGGGCGTCATGTTCGGCGCGGCGCTGGTGTTCGCGATGCACGTTGAAAACGTGCTGCTGGTCGGCCTTGCCGCCTCCTTGATCTACGCCGTCTCCGGCCTGGCGCAGTACGCGCTCGGCCGGCGCGTCTTCGACCGCTACCCGCTCAAGACGACCTACGTCGTCGCCTCGGCCCTGCAGATCGCAGCCATGCTGGCGCTGGCGGTCGGCAACGTCTGGCTGGCGCTCGCAGGCGCGATCTTCTCCGCGGTGTTCTCGTCGGCCTCCGGGCCGGTCGAGAACATCCTGATTGCGCGCTACACGCCGAGCCGCTACCACGGCCTGGGCTTTGGCGCGAAGTTCGTCGTCGCCTTCGGTGCCGCACCGCTTGCCATCATGGCGATCGCCAGGACCCGCGAGGTCACCGGCAGCCTCGATCTCTTCTTCCTCGGCCTTGCCGGCGTCGCCGCGGTCGTCGCGGCCGTGGCGCTGCTGCTGCCGTCGAGCGATTTCGCTCAGGACGCGCGCGCGATGCCCGTGCCCGTTGCAGCGGAGTAGCGGCGACTTGCCGCCCCTCTATTTGCCTCCTTGTCCCGCTGGCGCGAGCGCCTCGTAGACGAGCGCACGCGCACCCAAGAGCTCGATTTCACCGTGCAGGCGTTCGCCGAGAGCTTCGGCGACCCGGATCGAGCGCTGGTTATCGGGCCGGATCATGCTGATGATTCGGCGCCGGCCGAGTTTGACGAACGCATGGTCCATCGCCGCCCGCGCCGCCTCGCGCGCGTAGCCGCGGCCCCAGTGGGCCCGGCCCAGCATCCAGCCGATCTCGAAATCGGGCCAGCCGGGCAGCAGGAGCGAACCGGCGCGCCCCAGCAGCAGGCCGGTTGCCTTTTCCTCCAGCGCCCACATGCCGTGCCCGAGCAGCTGCCAGTGGCCGACGAACATTGCCATCTGGCGCCAGGCATCGATGCGCGCGAGCGGCTGGCCGTTGCCGAGGTAACGCATCGTTTCGGCATCGGCGCAGAAGGCCGCATAGGCGTCGAAATCCGCCTCCCGGAAGGGCCGCAGCAGCAGGCGCGGTGTCTCGACCAGCTGGACGGGCACCGGCGCCACCGGAACCTCAGGCCGGCGCGGCCTGCGGCGCCGCGGGCCGCGCTTCCCTGATCGGCAGATTCACTGCCGCAGCCATGAGGCACAGGGCGATGTCGATCCACCACATCCAGTCGAAACTGCCGGTGGCCTCGAAGGCCTTGCCGCCCAGCCAGGCGCCGAGGAAGCCGCCGACCTGGTGCGACATCATGACGATGCCGAACAGCGTCGCCATGTAGCGCATGCCGTAGAACTTCACCACCAGCCCGATCGTCGGCGGCACGGTGGACAGGTACGTGAAGCCGATGCCGCAGGCGAACAGCAGGAAAGTCAGCGTGGTCTTGGGTGAGAGGAAGAACACGAGGATGATCATCGCGCGCGCGAAATAAATTCCGGCCAGCGTTAGTTTCATGCGCCGGCCGTTGATGAACTTGCCGACCCACAGGCTGCCGAAGATATTGAAAAGCCCGATCAGCGCGAGCGACCACGCGCCGACCTCCGGCGGAAGTTCGCAACTCGCGACCACGCCGGGCAGGTGGGTGGCGATGAACGCGACGTGAAAGCCGCAGGTGAAGAACCCGGCGGTGAGCAGCAGATAGTTCGGATTCTTCACCGCATCGACGACTGCCTGCTTGAGCGATCCGGCCGCCGCGGCAGATTGCACCGCCGCATGCTCGGCCGCATCTTCCTTGCTCACGTGGGTGATCCACATGATGAGCGGCACCGCGAGCAGGCCGATCACCCCGAGGATCACCAGCGCCGGCTGCCAGCCGGCGACGCCGATAAAGAGTTGCGCCAGCGGAATGATGGTGAACTGCCCGAACGAGCCGCCGGCGTTGACGATGCCGTTCGCGCTGTTGCGCTTTGCCTCCGGGATCCACCGGCTTGCTGCCGACATCAGCATTCCCGGCCCGATCGCGCCCGCGCCGCAGGCGGCGAGGATGCCCACCACGATTACCAGTTCGGTGGTGGTGGTTGCGAGCGGCGTGATGGCCGTCGCCGCGGCGACCAGCACGGCGCCGCCGGTCATGACCCACCGGGGGCCCCAGCGATCCGACATCGCGCCGGCGACGGTCATGGAGACGGCCCACATCATCTGGCCCACCGCGAAGGCAAGGCTGATGGCGGCGTAGCCGATGCCGGTGGACGAGTTGATCGGCCCGATGAAGAGCGCCTGCGACTGGCGCACGCCCAGGCCGAGCGCGAACACGGCGCCGGCGGCGAGGGCGACGAAGAGGTAGGTGCGGGCCTGCTGGGTCATGGCGCATTCTATCGTAGGTTCAGGCTTGTCAAACTAAGTTTGACACTCTAGAATCCCGCCATGGATTGCGCTTCACGCCTCGTCGAGCTGTTCGGCAGCCAGGCCGAAGTGGCGCGCGCGTTCCAGCTCGACCGGGCAGTGGTGCATCACTGGGTGAAGACGGGCTACATCCCCGCGCGTTGGGCGGGCGAAGTGGAGCGCGTCACCCAGGGCCGCATCGGCTCGGCGGAAGTCGTCAACGAAGCCAGCGCAAAGAATCCGGTGCGCGTGAAGTCGCGCCCGGACGATGCCCAATTTGGAATTCTGTCGGAGAGCGATCCCCTCATCATGCCTACCAGCCAGTACGCCCCCTCGAAGCGCGTCCATTCCTTCCACCCGCCGCAGCGCACGCTGATGGGCCCGGGCCCCACCGAGATCCATCCGCGCGTGCTCACCACCATGAGCCAACCGGCGATCGGTTATCTCGACCCGGTGTTCGTCGAGATGATGGAGGAGCTCAAATCGCTCCTGCGCTACGCCTACCAGACGAAGAATCCGCTCACCTTCCCCATCTCGGGCCCCGGCTCGGTCGGCATGGAGTACTGCTTCGTCAACATGGTCGCGCCGGGGGACAAGGTGATCGTGTGCCAGAACGGCGTCTTCGGCGGCCGCATGCTGGAGAACGTAATCCGCGCCGGCGGCGTGCCGGTGCTGGTGGAAGACAAGTGGGGCGATCCGGTCGACCCGCAAAAGGTCGAGGACGCGCTGAAGAAGAACAAGGATGCCAGGATCGTCGCCTTTGTTCACGCCGAAACCTCGACCGGCGCGCAATCCGACGCCAAGGGGTTGACGCAGCTTGCGCACAAGCACGGCGCGCTCGTCATCGTCGACGCCGTCACCTCGCTCGCCGGCACGCCGGTGAAGGTGGACGAGTGGGAGATCGACGCCATCTACTCGGCGAGCCAGAAATGCCTCTCCTGCACGCCGGGCCTCTCGCCCGTGTCGTTCTCGGAGCGCGTGGTCGAGCGCGTGCAGAAGCGAAAGGACAAGATCCGCAGCTGGTTCATGGACATGAACCTGCTGCTCGGGTACTGGAACGCGGGTGCGCGCACCTACCACCACACCGCGCCGACGAATTCGCTCTTCGCGCTGCACGAGGCGCTCTTGCTGATCCGCGAGGAAGGGCTGGAAAACGCCTGGGCGCGCGCCACGCGCCACCATCTTGCGCTGAAAGCCGGCCTTGAAGCGATGGGTCTGAAGTTTCTCGTCAAGGAGCAGTACCAGCTGCCGCAGATGAACGCGGTGCGCTGCCCCGAAGGCGTGAACGAGGAGGAGGTGCGCAAGCGCCTGCTCACCGAGTTCGGCATCGAAATCGGCGCGGGGCTCGGGCCGCTCAAGGGCAAGATCTGGCGCTTCGGCCTCATGGGCTACAGCTGCCGCGCCGACAACGTCATGCTCTGCCTTTCCGCGCTGGGCTCCGTGCTGGAAGACATGGGCTGCCCGGTGCACGTCGGCGACGCCGAATCCGCCGCCCACGGCGCCTACGCGCAGATGCACGTCAAAGACGCGCAGCGCAAGAAGCGAGCTGCGTAAAACAGGAAAAACAGGGACAGTCCACGTTTTACGAATCCAAAACGTGGACTGTCCCTGTTTTCCCGGTTTTCAGCGCGCCGAGAGGCCGAGCCGCTCCCAGATCGTGGTGCTGAGCGCAGCCTGGTTCAGGGTGTAGAAGTGCAGCCCCGGCGCGCCTGCGGCGAGCAGTTTCTCGCATAGCACCGTCACCACGTCGAGGCCGAAGGCGCGGATCGAGGCGCTGTCATCGCCGTAGCCCTCGAACTTCAAGCGCATCCAGCGCGGGATCTCCGCGCCGCAGGTGTCCGAGAAGCGCGCCAGCTGCGAGAAATTGCCGATCGGCATGATGCCGGGCACGATCGGGATCGTGATGCCGGCGGCGGCGCACTCGTCGAGGAAGCGGAAGTAGGCGTCGGCGTTGTAGAAGTACTGGGTGATCGCCGCGTTGGCGCCGGCGTCGACCTTCTTCTTGAAATTCTTCACCTCGTCCGCAGCGCGGCGCGTCTGCGGGTGATATTCGGGGTAGCAGCCCACTTCGATGTGGAACCAGTCGCCGGTCATCTCGCGGATGTAGGCCACCAGTTCGTTGGCGTAGCGCAGTTCGCCCGCCATCGCCACGCCCGAGGGCAGGTCGCCGCGCAGCGCGACGACGTGGCGGATGCCGGCCGCCTTGTACTGCCCAAGGATGGCGCCGATCTCGGCGCGGCTCGAGGCGACGCAGGAAATGTGCGGTGCGGCTTCGAGCCCCGCGCGCCGGATGTCGAGCACGGTGTCCAGCGTGCCGTCCCGCGTCGAGCCGCCCGCGCCGAAGGTGACGGAGAAGAATTTCGGTTTTAATTGCCCGAGCTGCTCCCAGGTGGCGCGCAGCTTCTCCTTGCCCGCGGGCGTGCGGGGTGGAAAGAACTCGAAGCTATAGGTGCGGTTGGACATCGGGTTTAGGGTCAGACCCTGATTTCGTTTTTTGAAATCGGGGTCTGACCCTGCCTTTTCAGTACCGGTAGTGATCCGACTTGTACGGCCCGCTCTTCGCCACGCCGATGTACTTCGCCTGCTCATCCGAGAGCTCCGTCAGCACGGCGTTCAGCTTCTGCAGCTGCAGCCGCGCCACCTTTTCATCCAGGTGCTTGGGCAGCGTGTACACGCCGATCGGGTACTTCGCCGTGTTGGTGTAGAGCTCGATCTGCGCGATGGTCTGGTTGGCGAAGGACGAGCTCATGACGTAGCTCGGGTGGCCCGTGCCGCAGCCCAGGTTCACCAGGCGCCCCTTGGCGAGGAGGATGATGCGCTTGCCGTCCGGAAAGATCACGTGGTCCACCTGCGGCTTGATCTCCTCCCACTTGTACTGGGCGAGCGCCGCGACCTCGATCTCGTTGTCGAAGTGGCCGATGTTGCAGACGATGGCCTGGTCCTTCATCTTCTTCATGTGCGCGTGCGTGATGACGTGCAGGTTGCCGGTGGCCGAGACGAAAATGTCGGCCTTGTCCGCGGCGTAGTCCATCGTCACCACGCGGTAGCCCTCCATCGCCGCCTGCAGCGCGCAGATCGGGTCGATCTCCGTCACCCACACCTGCGCCGAGAGCGCGCGCAGCGCCTGCGCCGAGCCCTTGCCCACGTCGCCGTAGCCGCACACCAGCGCCACCTTGCCCGCCACCATCACGTCGGTTGCGCGCTTGATGCCGTCCACCAGCGACTCGCGGCAGCCGTAGAGGTTGTCGAACTTCGACTTCGTCACCGAGTCGTTGACGTTGATGGCGGGGAAGAGCAGCTCCTTCTTCTTCGCCATCTCGTACAGGCGGTGCACGCCGGTAGTGGTTTCCTCGGTGACGCCTTTGATTTCCCTGGCGACTTTGGAATACCAGCCGGGTTGGGAGGAAAGGCGTTTTTTAATGGAAGCAAAAAGAGCGGTTTCCTCCTCGCTACCGGGCTTTGCCAGCACCGAGGCATCCTTCTCCGCGCGCTTGCCCAGGTGCATCAGCAGCGTCGCATCGCCGCCATCGTCGAGGATCATGTTGGGGCCTTTGTCACCGAATTCGAAAATGCGGTGCGTGTAGTCCCAGTAGTCGTCCAGCGTTTCGCCCTTGACCGCGAACACTGGCGTGCCGCCCGCGGCGATCGCGGCGGCGGCGTGGTCCTGGGTCGAGAAAATGTTGCACGACGCCCAGCGCACGTCCGCGCCCAGGGCCTTGAGCGTCTCGATCAGCACCGCGGTCTGGATGGTCATGTGCAGCGATCCGGTCACGCGCGCGCCCTTGAGCGGCTGCGCCTTGGCGTATTCCTGCCGGATCATCATCAGCGCCGGCATCTCGGATTCCGCAATCGCGATTTCCTTGCGGCCCCAGTCGGCCAGCTTGAGGTCGGCGACCTTGAAGTCGGTGAATTGCTTGGTTGGTGCGTTCATTTGGAGCTCTCCGTCAGTTAGTCGCGGGGCCCCAAAAGCGAAGCGCCCGCATCGTTTCCAATGCGAGCGCCGTTGTCTTTAGCTGAGCCTGATCCACCCGCATGTTGCGAGTACGGGGGAATGCAGCGCTCCTCAGCAGGAGCGGATTATAGCGGAAAACAGGGACAGACCACGTTTTCCCGCCGGCCCATGAATCGAGGTCAGAGCCCGATTTGCGATGGACGGGGAGTCCACCGGCAAGGACGTTCGTGCGTTGAGCCTCGCAGGGGCCACTCTCCGGAAAACCACGTTGATACCGTATTGGGTATAATCCATGGCGCGCACGGATATCCGGCTGATCGAGGAACGGCTCAAGGCGGCGCGCAACGATTACGAGGAACGCCATGGCAAAGAAGCGGATCACGATCGAGGCGGATAGCGGCAACGTCTTTGCGGACCTTGGCTTCGCGGATGCGAAGGAACTCAGCCTCAAGGTCGAGCTGGCGATGGAAGTCAACCGGCTCCTGCGCCAGCGCGGCCTCACCCAGGCAGGGAGCGCCAAGGCACTCGGCATCCTGCAGCCGCATGTATCCGACCTGGTGCGTTACCGGCTGGACCGCTTTTCGGTCGAGCGCCTGATGAACTTCCTCACCGGGCTCGGCCGCGAAGTCGAGATCCGGACCCGCCCGCGCGCGGCGCGCCGCGCCCGCTCCGCGGTTCGCGTGCTGCACTTGTCCTAGGGCTGGATCGCCTGAATAACCGGATCGGTGCCGGGCCAAATCGGGGCCCAATCGGGGTCAGAGCCAGAATTCTGCTCCTCACGAGCACCGAGTCGCCGTACTGCCGCGGCGATATAATGGCGTCATGGCCAAGATAGACGCCTCGAGGATCTCCACCGACGCTCTCGCTGAGTTGCGTGCAGGCCGCAGTGTGCGGCTCGTCAAGCGCGGACGCACGATCGCGACGCTGCGCGCGCAGCGCGCGCGGACGCAGGCCGACGCCGCGCGTGAATTGGCTGTGCTGCGGGCAGCAGACCGCGGCGACGACTGGGCCGACTACGCCGCTTGGCCGCAGCGCTGAAGCGCGGCGACCTGTATTTCGTCAAGCCGCCGGGATTCGTCGGCAAGGTCCGGCCCGCCGTGATCGTCCAGGCGGATAAATACAACGCCGAACCACCCTCGGTCACGGTATGTCTGCTGACCTCGCACCTGGCCGACTCCAGGCTGCGCGTCAGGCTCGATCCTGCGCCCGGGAACGGCCTCTCGAAGTCCTCGCACGTAATGATGAAGGCGGAGCCGCCTGCCGCGTCGGGCCTGATGGGCGAGTGGTGGGAGCAACCGCCCGACGACGATCTCCTCGTGGCGGCCATGGCGCGTGGCGACAGGCTGGTCGTGTTCCTGGGCGAGCCCGCGGAGATCACCGAGATCTACCTCGTGCGCGAGGGCGCGGGCTTTCGGCTCGGCGCGGGGAACGAGATGGAGTTCCCGGAGTTGCGGCGGCCCGCGATGCGCGCGGCACTCGCGCGGCTCTCGAGCGCGGTCGAGGAGGTGCAGGTCTACGAGACGCGCGACGGCGTGGCGCTGCAGTTCGGCGCGGGCGCGACGCTGGCGCAGGTCGAGGCGGACCTCGCGATCGCGCGCGAGGTGCTGAACGCGGCAGGGAAGTAAAACCTGGGTCCCCGCTTAAAGCCGCGGGGACGACGGTGGAGGCAACTGCGGGGATGACGGTGGAGGCAACTGCGGGGATGACGGAGATAGAGCGGGGATGACAGTGCATCGATATTCTGGTAAATTACACGGTAATAGTGTAATTACTGGATTTGCCATTGAAAAACATCACGATAACGCTGGATGAACGGGCTGCCGCCTGGGCCCGGGTGCAAGCGGCCGAGTGCAATATGAGCCTCTCCCGCTACCTCGGTGAAATGCTTCACGACAAGATGCGGCACTCGCGTGAATACGAGGAGGCAATGCGCGAGGCGCTCGCGCAGAAGCCGCTGGAACTCGAAGGCCCCTACCTCACGCGCGAGCAACTGTATGCCCAGCCCCGCCATCTTCGCTGACGCGAATTTCCTGCTTTACGTGCGGGACGGGCGCGATCCCGCGAAGCAGGCCCGGGCGTCCGCGTGGCACGATCGGCTGTGGCAGGAAGGGCTGGGACGAACAAGCATGCAGGTCGTGTCGGAGTATTACGTCAACCTCAAGCGCATGGCGGGTTCGAGAATGACGCAGGACGATGCCTGGATGCACGCATCGAGGTACCTCACGTGGAATCCTCGAGCAATCGACGACAAGGTCCTCACGAGCGCGCGCCAGATCGAGCGCCGTTACAAGATTTCGTGGTGGGACAGCATGGTCGTCGCCGCGGCACAGCTGCAGGACTGCGCGCTGCTGCTGACGGAGGATCTCCAGGACAACGGCGTCTATGGATCAGTAACAGTGCGCAGCCCCTTCACGCTTGAGGTGCGCGAGCCGGTAGCGGCCTATGACGTCATGCCGCAGCTCGCCAGCCTGCACCGGCCGCGCGGGCGGCCGCGGCGCACGGCGCTCGCCTGAGATTTCTCAAAACCTGGGTCCCCGCTCAAAAGCGCTGCGGGGACGACGGGGATAGAGCGGGGACGACGGCGCAGGGGATAATGCTGTCCCTGTGCATCTCTCCGTCGTCATCCCCGTCCGCAACGAAGCGGAGAACATCCTGCCGCTGCTCGCCGAAATCCAGGCGGCGCTGGCCGGCGTTGGTGAAAGCGAAGTCGTCTACGTCGACGACGGCAGTTCCGACGCCACGCCGCAGCGGCTCGCGGAGGCGATGCGCCTCTACCCGAACCTGCGCGTGCTGCGGCACGCCGCGAGCTGCGGGCAGAGCACGGCGCTGCTGACGGGCGTGCGGGCGGCGCGGGGGGAGTGGATCGCGACGCTGGACGGGGATGGGCAGAACGATCCGGCGGATATCCCGAAGCTGCTCGCGGCTCGCGATGCTGCAACGCGTGCCGACCTGCAGTTGATTGCAGGATTTAGAACAAAAAGAAAGGATTCGTGGCTCAAGCGCATCTCTTCGCGCGTCGCCAACAGCGTGCGCTCGAGCCTCTTGGGCGATGCGACGCCGGACACGGGCTGCGGGCTGAAGCTGGTGGCGCGCGAGACGTACCTGCGGCTGCCGTACTTCGATCACATGCACCGCTTCCTGCCGGCGCTGGTGCAGCGCGCGGGGGGCACGACGGTGTCGGTGGAGGTGAACCATCGGCCGCGCGCGCGAGGGGTGTCCAACTACGGCGTGTTCGACCGGCTGTGGGTCGGCATCGTGGATCTGGTGGGCGTGATGTGGCTGCAGCGCCGCGCGAAGCGGCCGCAGGTGAGCGAGCAGGAACGGCGCTGAGGTCAACCGGTAGCGGGGGCAGGCGTTGACATAGGAAAGCGCAGGCCCCGTCCGTCAGGCTGGACGCTACTAAGCCATTGGATGACCATGGCGATGCGATGCCGCTGTACCTGTTGGCGATGTTCGCGAAGAACGACAAGGCCAATTTGAGCAAGGCCGAGCGCAACGACCTGGCGAAACTGACGGCAATCCTGAAATCGACAGCGAGGCAATGAGGATGAACAAGGCGTTTGCAAGCATCAAGCGGGGCCTGGAGCAGGCGATCCGCCATCGCAGGGGCGGTCGCGTCGCGCGGCTCAAGCTGCACGTGCCGCCACCAGTGGACGTGAAGGCGGTGCGCGAGCGTACGGGCCTCACGCAGGAGCAGTTCGCGGCGACGTTCGCCATCGGCCTCGGGGCGCTGCGCCACTGGGAGAGGGGAGATCGCAAGCCGCGCGGTGCGACGCTCGTTCTCCTGAACGTCATCTCGAAGGATCCGGAGGCGGTGCTGCGGGCGGTTCGCAAGGCTTGAGAGCATCCGTAGTGAAAGTCCGCATCTATCTGCCGGGGCTCGTTTTCCTGGCGACGCTGATCGCGATCGGCTATGTGCTCGAGAGCGGCATGCTCACCGGCACGCTGAGCGAGGCCTGGATCGACCGCGAGGTGCGCGGCAAGGGGATGTCGGGGGAGCTGCTGTACCTCGCAATGGGGGGCGCCGCGACCGCGGTGGCGGTGCCGCGCCACATCGTGAGCTTCCTCGGCGGCTACGCTTTCGGCGCGGGCCTGGGCACGGCGCTCGCGCTCGTAGCCACCGAGATCGGCTGCGTGCTGGTGTTCTTCTACGGCCGCTACATCGGGCGCCCGCTGGTGAGCGAGCGCATCCGTGCTCGCGTGCGCCGCATCGAGGACTTCCTCGCCTCGAACCCGTTCTCGATGACGCTGCTCATTCGCCTCCTGCCGGTGGGCAACAATTTCGCCACCAGCCTCGCGGCGGGCGTGTCGCGCGTACCGGCGCGGCCGTTCCTGCTGGGCTCGCTCCTGGGCTACATCCCCCAGACCTTCGTCTTCGCGCTGGCCGGCAGCGGCATCGATGTGGGGGCGCACTCGCGCATCGCCATTGCGGCGCTGTTCTTCGTCGTGTCGGGTGCGATCGGCATCTGGCTCTACCGCCACTACCGCCGCGAGAAGTCGCTTGGCGAGGAAGTCGAGAAGGCGATTTGAAGAACGACAAGGCACTTTGGCTGCTGCTGGCCGGCTGGGCGGCGTTCGCCGTCGCCTCGGTCTGGCTGCGCCCGCTCTGGCCGGTGGACGAGACGCGCTACGCCAGCGTCGCCTGGGAGATGTGGCTGCGCGGCGATTTCCTCGTGCCGCACATCAACGGCGAGCCCTACAGCCACAAGCCGCCGCTGCTCTTCTGGCTGATCCAGGCGGGCTGGGCGCTGTTCGGGGTGAATGACTGGTGGCCAAGGCTGGTGGCGCCGCTGTGCGCCCTCGGCGCTGTGCCTTTGCTTTTCAGGCTTGAAAAACTTTTGTGGAACGAAAAACAAACCACCCATTCCTGGGTGCTGTTCGGGACGCTGCTCTTCGCGGGCTTCGTCACGCTGGTGATGTTCGACCTGCTGCTGATGCTGTGTGCTTTGGTCGCAATGATCGGGGTGGTGGAGCTTAGTAGAGGTGAAGTCAACGGCGGCAAATTCAAGGGAGTTCTGTGGCTGGGCGCCGGGATCGGCCTCGGCGTGCTCGCCAAGGGGCCGGTGATCCTGCTGCACGTGCTGCCCGCGGCGGTGGTCGCGCCGTGGTGGGCGCCGCAACTCAAGGGCCGGCTGGTGCGCTGGTACGTGGACCTGCTGCTCGGCGTCCTGCTCGGCGCCGCGATTGCGCTCGCCTGGGCGCTGCCCGCGGCGGTTGCGGGCGGCGAGGCGTACAGGAACGCGATTTTCTGGGGCCAGACCGCGGGGCGCGTGTCGGATTCCTTCGCGCACCGCGCCGCCTGGTGGCATTACCTGCCGCTGCTGCCGTTGATCCTGTTCCCGTGGTTTGTGTGGCCCCGGTTCTGGAAGGGCATTTCGGTAAAGGATGAGGGACAAAAATTCCTCCTGGCCTGGCTTGTCCTCACCGTCATCGGCTTTTCCCTGGTGAGTGGCAAGCAGGCGAAGTACCTGGTGCCGATGCTGCCGGCGTTTGCGCTGCTGGTGAGCCACGTCCTGGCAACAGCGAAATATTCCGCGCGCTGGTGGGAAATGCTGGCGCCCGCGCTCGGCTTTCTCGCCTTGCCCGCGTTCCTCCTTTACCTGCGCTCGCGGCCCGAAGGGATGAAGCTGCCGGAATGGGCGGCGGAGATCCCGCTCTGGCCCATCGCGCTCCTCGTGCTTGCCGCTCCAATCCTTTTGTTCTTCAGTAAAAAACCCATTGCGACGCAAGTGCGCGCGCTCGCGTTCGCGATGCTGGCCGCTTTCGCGGTGGTCGGCGCTGGCGTCATTCCCGCGTTCGTCCCCTACAGCGATCCGGGGCCAGCGGCGCGCCACCTCGCGGCGCTGCAGGAGGCGAAGGTGCCGCTCGCGCACCTGGGCAAGTACCACGCGACATACAACTTCGTCGGCCGGCTGCGCACGCCGATCGACATCCTCGATGGGCCGGAACTGAAAGCCTGGGTCGCGGCGCATCCCGCGGGGCAGGTCATCACCGTCGAGCGCAGCCGGCACGCGGCGCCCGGGGCGGCACCCGACTATCAAGCACCGTTCAGGGGCGCGTGGCTGCAGGTGTGGCGCGGCGCCACGCTACTCGTCGCGCGGCCTGAGCTGCGCTAGACTCGGACCCGTCCAACTCAGGAAGAGACGGCGAGCATGAGCATCTGGCTGAAGGGAGCGTTGATCGGCGCCGCCATATCGGCCGTGATCATTGCTTTCGAGTACATGGCGATCAAGGCCGAGATCGCGGAACGCTCGAAGCGGATCGCGAAAAAGGTCGACTGGGATTCGAACCAGAAGGCGCGGCTGCGCGGCGTGATGACCTTCGGTGCCCTGGTGCCGATCGGCTGCGCCGTCGGCGCCTGGCTGGTCTGGGGCTGAGCTAAAAGAAAATCAGGGACAGTCCACGTTTTTCTCGAAAGGCGGGCCGCCTGGCCCGCCCTGAAAAACGTGGACTGTCCCCGATTTTCTAGGCGGCTTGCTTCAGTACCAGCGCCTTGTCCGTCGCTTCCCAGGTGAATTCGGGCTCGTCGCGGCCGAAGTGGCCGTAGGCGGCGGTCTTCTCGTAGATCGGCCGCTGCAGGTCCAGCATCTGGATGATGCCCTTGGGCCGCAGGTCGAAATGCTGCAGCACCAGCTGTGACAGCTTCTCGTCGGAGAGCTTGCCCGTGCCCTGCGTCGTCACCATGACGCTGGTCGGGAGCGCCACGCCGATGGCGTAGGACACCTGCACCAGGCACTTGGAAGCAAGCCCCGCGGCAACGATGTTCTTCGCCACGTAGCGCGCCGCATAGGCCGCGGAGCGATCCACCTTGGAGGGATCCTTGCCTGAGAACGCGCCGCCGCCGTGCGGCGCGGAGCCGCCGTAGGTGTCGACGATGATCTTGCGGCCGGTGAGGCCGCAGTCGCCCTTGGGGCCGCCGATTTCGAAGGCGCCGGTGGGATTGACGAGGTACTTGATCTTGCCCTTGACCATGTTCCTGGGCAGCACCGGCTTGATCACCTGCTCGATCACCGCTTCCTCGATCTGCTTGTGCGTCAGGCCGGGCCCGTGCTGCGTGGACAGCACCACGGTCTCGATGGATTCGGGCTTGCCGTTCAGGTAGCGGATGGTGACTTGCGACTTGGCATCGGGACGCAGCCAGGGCAGGCGACCGTCGCGGCGAACCTCGGATTGGCGCTCGACCAGCCGGTGGGACAGGTAGATGGGCAGCGGCATCAGTCCGGGCGTCTCGTCGCAGGCGTAGCCGAACATGAGGCCCTGGTCGCCGGCGCCCTGGTCGAGGTCGAGGCCCTTGCCCTCGTCCACGCCCTGCGCGATGTCCTTCGACTGCTCGCCGTAGGCGACGATCACGGTGCAGGTATGCGTGTCGAAGCCGATCGCCGGGTCGTTGTAGCCGATGCGGTTGATGGTCTTGCGCACGACTTCGTTGTAGTTGACGCGCGCGCCGGTGGTGATTTCCCCCGCCAGCACCACCAGGTTGTCCTTGACCAGCGTCTCGGCGGCGACGCGCGAAGACTTGTCCTGCTTTAGAATCGCATCGAGCACGGCGTCGGAAATCTGGTCCGCGACCTTGTCCGGATGGCCCTCGGAAACCGACTCGGAAGTGAAAAGAAAATCGCTCATAGACGGGCTTCGAATTCGCTGCAAAAAAAGGGCTGCAAGGATACCAGATGTCGCGCTTCCTGATGGGCCTCGCCGCCCGTTTTCCGCTCCTGATTCTGCACGCGCTGGGCGCGCTGCTCGGGTGGGCAATGTATGGGCTCTCGCCCACTTACCGCCGCCACCTGCGTGAAAACCTGCAGGCCGCGGGATACGGGGGAGATGCAGCGACGCGGCGCGCCGCGGTGGCTGGCGCCGGCCGCATGCTCGCCGAGCTGCCCGCGGTGTGGCTGCGGCCGCGCGCGGAAGTGGCCGCGCTGGTGCGCCGGGTCGACGGCAGGGAACACGTGGACGCGGCGCAAGCGGCGGGCAAAGGCATCGTGTTCCTCACGCCGCACCTGGGCTGCTTCGAAATCACCGCCAAGATCGCCGCCGAGGAATTTCCCATCACGGTGCTTTATCGGGCGCCGAAGCTCGCCTGGCTGCAGCCGCTGATCGAAAAGGGGCGCGGCCAGGACAACGTGCGCCTCGCGCGCGCCGACCTGTCCGGCGTGCGCGAATTGCTCGCCGCGCTCGTGCGCAAGGAGGCCGTGGGCATCCTGCCCGACCAGGTGCCGGGCGAAGGCGAGGGCGGCTGGGTGGAATTCTTCGACCGGCCCGCCTACACCATGACGCTCGCGGCGAAGCTCGCCGCGCGCCCGGGCAGCGTGTGCCTGCTCGCGTTCGGCGAGCGCCTGTCCGGGGGCGAAGGCTACGTGCTGCATATCAGGCCGCTACCCGAGGCCGCGCCGGGCGAAAGCGCGCTGCGGCGCATGAACCGCGCACTCGAAGCCCTGATCCGCGAATGCCCGGGCCAGTACCTGTGGGGCTACAACCGGTACAAGCACCCGAAAGGTGCTCCTGCACAGCCCAAGGGCGCGCCGGAAAAAGCGTGAGACGAATTATTTTCTTCCTGTTGTGGGTCGCGCATTTCCTGCCTTACCCGGTCCTGGTGGTCATCGGCAACGTGGTGGGCTTCCTCGCGTTCTGGCTGATCCCGGAGCGCCGCTACGTCACGCGCGTCAACCTGGCGAAGTGCTTTCCGCAAATGGAAAGCGAGGAGCGGGAAACCCTGGCAAGGGCGCACTTTCGCGCCTTCTGCCGCGGTTTTGTGGATCGCGCGCTGCTGTGGTGGGCGCCGCGCGCGCGTATCGAGCAGCTGGTGCGCATCGAGGGCCTGGAGCACCTGCGCGCGCTGGGCAAATCGCCGGTCATCCTCTTCGCGCCGCATTTCGCCGGCCTGGACGCGGGCTTCACGCGCCTTGCCTGCGAACTGGACATGGTCTCGATGTATGCCAACCAGAAGGACGCGCGCTTCAGCGAGCTGCTCATGCGGGGCCGCACGCGCTTCGGCGACCAGCGCCTGGTCTCGCGCCAGGAAGGGATCCGCGCCACGCTCGCCGCGATGCGCGACGGCCGCCCGTTCTACTACCTGCCCGACCAGGACTACGGGCCGCGCGAAACGCTGTTTGCGCCCTTTTTCGGCGTGCAGGCGGCGACCACGCCGGGCCTCGCGCGCATCGCGCGGGTCGCCGGCGCGAAGGTGCTGCCCTGCGTCACGCAGATGCTCGCCGGCGGCCAAGGCTACGTCGTGCGCATCGAGCCGGCGTGGGACAATTTTCCGACGGCGGACCTGCTCGCCGATACGCGCCGCATGAACGAGTGCATCGAGCATCGGATGCCGGACATGCCGGAGCAGTACCTATGGATGCACAAACGTTTCAAGACACGCCCTCCTGGTGAAGAGCGGTTTTACTGATGACGAAAATTCGCACGGCGGTGATCGGCGCCGGCTACATGGGCAAGTTCCACGCCGAGAAATTCGCCGCCAGCTCTAACGCCGAACTGGTCGCGGTAATCGATGCCGACGCCTCCCGCGCACGTGAGGTGGCGGCGCCCAAGGGCGCCTCGGGGACAACCGACTACGCGCCCTGGCTCGGGAAGATCGATGCGGCGTGCGTCGCGGTGCCGACGAATCTGCATTTCCAGGTCGTCAAGGATTGCCTCCAGGCGGGCGTGCACGTGCTGGTGGAAAAGCCGCTCTCGCGCACGCTCGAAGAGGCCGACGCGCTGCTGGAACTCGCGCACGCCAAATCGCTGGTGCTGCAGGTAGGGCACCTGCAGCGCTTCAATCCTGCGTTCCAGGCGCTCGCGGCGCAGGGCGGCAGGCCGCTGTTCATCGATATCGAGCGGCTCGCGCCCTTCAAGGCGCGCGCCGCCGACGTCGACGTGGTGCTCGACCTGATGATCCATGACCTCGACCTGGTGCTCGCGCTGGCAAAAGCGCCGATCGAACAAGTGAGCGCGAGCGGCTTTCGCGTCCTCACCGATGCCATCGACATTGCCAACGCGCGCATCGAGTTCGCCGACGGCTGCATCGCGAGCGTTTCGGCGAGCCGCGTCAGCCAGTCGCCGGTGCGAAAGCTGCGGGTGTTCCGCCACGACGCCTATGTGTCGGCCGACCTGCAGGAGCAGCGGCTGCGCCATGTGAGCAAGGGGGGGGAGGGCATCGTCGAATCCGAGCAGGCGTTCGAGCGCGCCGACGAGCTGCGCGCGCAGGCCGAGGCCTTCCTGCGGGCTGTGCGCGCAGGCAGCGTACCCCTGGTGAGCGGCGAGCAGGGCCGGCAGGCGCTCGCGCTGGCGCTCCAGGTGGGAAGGCTGGTCGAGGAAAGGCTGGCGCGCCATGAAGCTTGAGTTCACCAAGATGGAGGGAGCAGGAAACGATTTCATAGTTTTTGACTGTACTGAAAAGAAATTCCAGTTAAAAAAAGAGCAAATACAAAGGCTCGCAAACAGACATTTCGGCATTGGCTGCGACCAGCTCCTCGTCGTGGAACGGCCCGCGCAGCCGGGCGTGGATTTCCGCTACCGCATCTTCAACGCCGACGGCGGCGAGGTGGAGCAGTGCGGCAACGGCGCGCGCTGCTTCGTCAAGTTCGTGCACGCGCGGGGACTTACCGCGAAGCGCGAAATCCGCGTCCAGACCCTGGGCGGCGTGATCGTGCCGCGGCTGGAGGATGACGGGGAGGTAAGTGTGGATATGGGTTCGCCTCGAATTGAGAATTTGCATGAAAAGCTTTCGATCGAAGGCAAATCGCTCGACCTTTCCATCCTTTCGATGGGAAATCCACATGCGGTCCAGGTCGTCGCAGACGTGGCAAGCGCACCGGTGGGAACCCAGGGACCGCTGCTCGAGCACCACCGGCGGTTCCCGAACCGGGTCAACGCGGGCTACCTGCAGGTGCGCGGCCGCGATCGCATCGCGCTGCGCGTCTGGGAGCGCGGCGCGGGCGAAACGCTCGCCTGCGGCACCGGCGCCTGCGCCGCGGCGGTGGCCGGCATCGCGCGCGGCCTGCTCGATTCCCCGGTCGCGGTCGAAGCGCGCGGCGGCACATTGACCGTGAGTTGGGCGGGCGGCGACAATGCGGTCTGGATGAAAGGCCCGGCGAAAAGCGTGTTCGAAGGCAGGATCGAACTCTAAGGAAGGGGTAACGGGGGAACCTTGGTTCCCCTGTTCCTATAACAGGGCTCATATGGACGCCAAAGACGTCGCGCAGTTCCTCAAATCGAACCCGCGGTTCTTCGACCAGAATCCGCAGCTGCTCGAATCCATCTACGTGCCGCACCCGCACGGCGGGCGCGCGATCCCGCTCACCGAGCGCCAGATCGTGTCGCTGCGCGAGAAGGTGAAAATGCTCGAATCGAAGCTGGGCGAGTTCGTCCGCTTCGGCGAAGACAACGACGCGATCGGCGAAAAGGTGCACCGGCTCTCGCTCGCGCTGCTGGGCGCGCGCGACTTCGCCGCCACCGCGCACGCGCTGTACTTCCACCTGAAAGAGGACTTCGCCGTGCCGCACGTCGCCCTGCGCCTGTGGGGAAAATCGCTGCTCGACGGCACGCTGGAAGGCTCGCCGGTGGCGGCCGACCTGCAGGACAAGGCCGCGACCATGGGCGCGCCGCAATGCGGCCCGGCGGCGGGCAACCCCTTCCTGCCGTGGTTCCGCGAGGCCGGGGAGCACATCCGCTCGATCGCGCTCGTGCCGCTCGGCCAGACGCGCACCATGGGCATGCTTGCGCTGGGCAGCGAAGACCCGCAGCGTTTCTTCCCCGAGATGGGGACCCTGTACCTGCGCCGCATCGGCGAGCTCAGCGCGGGCGCGCTTGCCGCCCGCGTGTGATTGATGCGGTGACCGACCCGGAACTGGGCAAGGCCTGGCTCGAGACGCTCGAGCACCAGCGGCGTCTTTCGCAGCACACGCTGGCAAACTATTCCCGTGCAGTCGATGTTTTGCTGAAATTGAAGGAAAAGACGGATCTGCGCGACATCGACACCCAGCAGGTCCGGCGCTTCGTCGCGCGGCTGCACGCGGCCGGGCTTTCGGGGCGCACGCTCGCGCTGACGCTCTCGGCCTGGCGTGGTTTCTATCACTGGCTCGCACGCCAGCACGGCTTTGCCGCGAACCCGGTGCAGGGCGTACGCGCGCCGAAATCTGCGCGCCACCTGCCCAAGGCGCTGTCGGTGGAACAGGCGCAGCAGTTGCTCGAAATCGAACCCCCGACGACGCCGGAAGGGCTGCGCGACCGGGCGATGTTCGAATTGCTCTACTCCTCGGGCCTGCGCCTCTCGGAACTTGTGTCCCTGGACTTTGATGATGGAAAAACGGATCTCAAACAGGGCGAAGTGACCGTGACCGGAAAGGGAAGCAAGACCCGCACGGTGCCGGTGGGCGCTCGCGCGCGCGAGGCGCTGCGCGACTGGCTCAAGACGCGCGCGCTGCTTGCCGTGCCGCGCGAGGACGCGCTCTTCGTCGGCGCGCGCGGCAGGCGCATCGCGCCCGGCGCGGTGCAGGCGCGCCTGCGCCTGTGGGCGCAGCGCCAGGGGCTGGGCGCCTCGGTGCATCCGCACATGCTGCGCCATTCCTTCGCCAGCCACGTGCTGCAGTCCTCGCAGGACCTGCGCGCGGTGCAGGAGATGCTCGGCCACGCGAGCATCTCGACCACGCAGATCTACACGCACCTGGATTTCCAGGCGCTGGCGAAGGTCTACGACGCCGCGCATCCGCGCGCGCGGAAGAAGTCGTAAACCCGGACATGAAAACACTCCACCTCAAGGCGGGGCGCGACAAGTCCGTGAAGCGCCGCCATCCCTGGATTTTCTCCGGCGCGGTCGAGCGCGTGGACGGCAATCCGGACAGCGGCGAAACGGTGCTGGTGAAATCCGCCGAAGGCGGGATGCTGGCCCTTGCCGCGTACAGCCCGCAATCGCAGATCCGGGCCCGGGTCTGGAGTTTTGATCCGGGCGTTTCGATCAAGAAGAACTTCTTCGAAGAAGTCATAAGGAAGTCAGTCCAGCTGCGCGCCACGCTGCCAGCGGCCCGCAACACCAACGCCTTGCGGCTGGTGCACGGCGAGTCCGACGGATTGCCGGGGCTGGTGGTGGATCGCTACGACGATGTGCTGGTGGCGCAATTCCTTTCGGCGGGCGCCGAGCACTGGCGCGAAGCGATCCTCGACGCCCTTGCCGCTGCAACCGGGTGTGAGGCGATCTACGAGCGCTCGGATGCCGAAGTGCGCACGCTCGAGGGCCTCGAGCCCAGGGTCGGGTTCGCGCGCGGTAATCGCGAAGCGACGCGCTGCCCGATCATCGAGCACGGCCTCAATTTCCGCGTCGATGTCGAGGCGGGGCAGAAGACCGGCTTCTTCCTCGACCAGCGCGAAAACCGGCAGCGCGTGCGCGCTCTGGCCGAAGGGCGCGACGTGCTGGATGCGTTCTGCTATACGGGCGGCTTCTCCGTCGCTGCGCTTGCGGGCGGCGCGAAGCACGTCACCGCGGTGGAGAGCTCCGCGCCGGCACTGGAGGTCGCGAGGGAGAACGCGAATGCCAATGCCGTGGATGTTTCCAGGATTTCATTCGAGCAAGCCGATGTCTTTGCCTACCAGCGCCTGCTGCGCGACCGCGGCAAGGGCTTCGGCCTGATCGTGCTCGATCCCCCCAAGTTCGCGCCCACCGCCGCGCTGGTGAAAAACGCGGCGCGCGCCTACAAGGACATCAACCTGCTCGCGCTGAAGCTGCTCGAGCCCGGCGGCCTGCTCGCCACCTTCTCCTGCTCGGGCGGCGTCTCGGCGGAGCTGTTCCAGTCCATTGTCGCGGGCGCTGCAGCCGATGCAGGCGTGGACGCAAAGATCATCGAACGCTTCGGCGCCGCCGCCGACCATCCCGTGGCACTCAGTTTCCCCGAAGGCGACTACCTCAAGGGCCTCCTCGTCCTGCGCACTTAAATCAGGGACAGTCCACCATTTCCGGTCAACGGCCCATCCCGGAAATCGTTGACCGGAGATGTCCAGGCGCGCCCGCATCATTGTTCCAGGGATTCCCGTCCACGCCGTGCAGCGCGGGAACAATCGTGCGGCCTGCTTTGCGGAAGACGAGGACCGCGCGTTTTTCCTTCATCACCTGAACCGGTTGGCAAAGCTGGAGGGGTGCGATGTCCATGCCTACTGCCTGATGACAAATCACGTGCATTTGCTCCTGACGCCGCGCCGTGAGGAAAGCTGCTCGAAACTGCTCCAAAGGGTGAGTCTTCTCCATACGCAATACTCGAATCGGAAGTACAAGCGCTCCGGGACGATGTGGGAAGGAAGGTTCCGGTCCTGCCTGGTGCAATCGGATCTCTATTTGCTCGCCTGCTATCGCTATGTCGAACTCAATCCGGTGCGCGCGGGCATGGTCGCGGATCCGGCCGCGTACCCCTGGTCAAGCTTTCGGGTGAATGCTGGAGGAGAGCCCAGCAGTCTGATCACCCCGCATGCGGAGTATCTCCGTCTCGGCCACGACCAGTACCGTTCGCTCTTCGTCAGTCATCTCGACCCTGGCTTGGTGCAGCGGATCCGGGCCACAACGAACGGCGGCTATGCGCTGGGCGCCGAAGCGTTCAAGCGCGAGATGGCGGGGTTGCTCGGCCGGAGCGTGTCGAAGGGGACAGCCGGGAGGCCGCCGCGAGCCGAATCGCCAAAGGCGATGACGCGGGAATTGTTTCAGCTTCCGGAATAAAACGTGGACTGTCCCTGATTTCTCGAGCGGCCCTGTTTTGTAGGTAGAATCGCGCCCTTCGCAAAGGATTCGCAATGGAACAAGGCGACATGGTGCCGGTCACGATCCTCACCGGGTTTCTCGGTGCGGGCAAGACCACGCTGCTCAACCGCATCCTCAAGGAAGACCACGGCAAGAAGATCGCCGTGATCGAGAACGAGTTCGGCGAGGTCGGCGTCGACAGCGAGATCATCGAGAAAAGCGACGAGCAGATCGTCGAGATGAACAACGGCTGCATCTGCTGCACCGTGCGCGGCGACCTGATCAAGATCCTCGGCAGCTTGAAGGACAAGCGCAGCTCGGGCGCGCTCAAGTTCGACCGCGTCATCATCGAGACCACCGGCATGGCAGATCCCGGCCCCGTGGCGCAGACCTTCTTCACCGACGAGGACATCGGCGCCTACTACCTGCTCGATTCCATCGTCACCGTGGTGGACGCCAAGCACGCCAAGGGGCAGCTGGACGAGTTCACCGAGGCGCAGCAGCAGGTTGGGTTCGCCGACAGGATCCTGCTTTCGAAATCAGACCTGGTTTCTGAAAGTGAAGTCAAAGCCCTCTCCGAAAGACTCCGCCGGATGAATCCGCGCGCGCCGGTGAAGAAGGTCCACTTCGGCGAGATGCCGATCGAGGAGGTGCTCGATATCCGCGGCTTCAACCTCAACGCCATCCTCGAACTCGATCCGGAGTTCCTCGGCGACACGCACCACGAGCACCACGACGAGGTCGAGTCCTTCGTCTTCCGTTCCGACAAGCCCTTCAACGGCGACAAGCTCGAGCAGTTCCTCTCCGGCATGATCCAGGTCTACGGGCCGGACCTCCTGCGCTACAAGGGCGTGCTGTGGATGAAGGGCAACCAGCGCCGCGTTGTTTTCCAGGGCGTGCACATGATGATGGGCGGCGACATGGGCAAGCCCTGGGGCAAGGACAAGAAGCAGTCGGTGATGGTGTTCATCGGCAAGAAACTGCCGAAGGACCTGTTCCTCGCCGGCCTGGAGCAGTGCTTAGCGTAAAGGGGCTGCGCCTGCGCTACAGCGCGAGCGCTGTCCTGCCCAGCACGGCTGAAGTGCTGGCGCTGGAGCGTTTCGAGGCTGCCGCCGGCGAGCACTGGCTGGTGCTCGGTGTCTCGGGCAGCGGCAAAACCACACTGTTGAATCTCCTCGCCGGGCTGCTCAAGCCCAGCGCGGGCGAGATCGAAGTCGGCGGCCAGGCGCTCGCCGCACTGCAGGGCGCGGCGCTCGATCGCTGGCGCGGCCGCACCATCGGCATCGTGCCGCAGAAACTCCATTTGGTGGCCAGCTTGAATGTTCTGGAGAACTTGCTTCTGGCACCCTACCTTGCGGGTCTACCCATTAAGAGGGCGCGTGCGGAAGCGTTGCTCGAACAACTGGAGCTAAAAGACAAGGTAAACGCCAAACCTGCTCAGTTGTCCCACGGCCAGGCCCAGCGCGTGGCGATCGCGCGCGCGGTGATGAACCGGCCGAAGCTGCTGCTCGCCGACGAGCCGACGGCGAACCTCGACGATGCGAATTGTTTTTCTGCCTTGCAGCTTCTGCAGGATCAATCCAGGGAGTGCGGTGCAACCCTGATCGTGGCGACGCACGACCAGCGCGCCAGGGCGCGCTTCGATAAACGGCTGCAACTAGGACTTTCACCCGCGTGAACCTCGCCAGCATCAGTTTTGCCTACCTGCGCGCGCGGCCGCTCGCCACGGCGCTCAACCTGCTGCTGCTTGCGCTGGGGATCGCCACCATCACGCTGCTGCTGCTCGCCACCGGGCAGCTCGAAGAGCGCATGGGGCGCGACGCGCGCGGCATCGACCTGGTGGCCGGCGCCAAGGGCAGCCCGATGCAGCTGGTGCTCTCGGCGGTGTTCCACCTCGATGCGCCCACCGGCAACATCCCGCTCGAGGCCGCGCAAGCGTTGTCGCGCCATCCCGCGGTGAAGAAGGCCATTCCGCTTGCCCTGGGCGACAGCTATCGGGGATTCCGCATCGTCGGCGCGAGCAGGGACTATCCGGCGCACTACGGCGCGCGCCTCGCCTCCGGCCGCCTCTGGGACGAATCGATGGAAGTAGTGCTCGGCGCCGAAGTGGCGGCGAAAACCGGCCTCGCCGTCGGCGCGACGTTCACGGGCGCGCATGGCCTCGGCGCCGGCGGCGAGGCGCACGAAGAGGAGCCCTTCAAGGTGGTGGGCGTGCTGGCGCCGGGCGGCAGCGTGCTCGATCGCCTCGTGCTGACGAGCGTCGAGTCGGTGTGGGAAGTGCACGAGCACGGCGGCGTGAAACCGGAGCGCAGGGAGATCACCGCGCTCCTCATACAGTATGCCTCGCCCCTCGCCGCGGCCACGCTGCCGCGCCAGGTGAACGCGGGCACCGCGCTGCAGGCGGCTTCCCCGGCCTACGAGAGCGCGCGCCTCTTTCGCATGATCGGTGTCGGCGTGGAGGTGATGCGCGCATTCGGTCTGGTGCTGGTGCTCGCGGCGGGATTGTCGGTGTTCATCGCGCTCTTGAACGCGCTCGAAGAGCGGCGCTACGACCTCGCGGTGATGCGCATGCTGGGCGCCTCGCGCGCCAAGCTGACGGGCCTGATGCTGCTGGAAGGGGTGGCGCTCGCGCTGCTCGGCGGCCTTGCGGGCATCGTGCTCGGGCATGTGTGCACCGAAGTGCTGGGCCTGGCGCTGCAGGCGGCGCAGCAGACTCCGCTTACGGGCTGGGTATGGGACCCGCAGGAACCCTGGTTGCTCGCCCTCGCCGTGGCGGTCGGCATCGCCGCGGCGCTTCTGCCCGCCTGGCGCGCCTACCGGGCCGACGTTGCGCTGGTTCTGGCAGAAGGATGATAATAAGTTAATGCAGCGCGTTGCCCACACGTTCCTCGCCATCGCCCTGCTTGCCGCGGCAAGCGTCGCGGCGCAAACGCTGCCCGACCGCAAGGACGTGGTTTCCTGGAAGCTGCTGGCGCAGGTCGAACTGGTGAAATTGAAGGACCGCTACCTGCCGCAGTTCTCGGCCGGCGTCGCGGCGCTGAATGCGAAGGAAGTCAAAGTGCAGGGCTTCATGCTGCCGCTGGAAATGGGCGACAAGCAGTCGCACTTCATCCTCTCTTCGATGCCTTCGAGCTGCGCCTTCTGCATGCCCGGGGGGCCTGAGACCATGGTCGAGGTGAAAGCGAAGAAGCCGCTGGCTTACGGCATGGAAGCCGTCGTGCTGACCGGCAAGCTTTCGGTGCTGAAGGATGACCCGGCCGGCATCTTCTACCGCTTGAGCGACGCCGTTCCGGCCAAGTAGTCCGCGTTCTTCAATTCGTCTTCCAGGCAGCCCCGGCACAGGCAGGCGCGTCCCGGCACGGGTGCGAGCGGCGGCAGCGACGCGCACCAGCACGGTTCCTCCCCGGCCTGCATGCCGCAGGTGAAGCCCGCGCCGCAGCGCGCGCAGGGCGACTCAAGCGGCGTTTTCTTAGCCGTCATCCAGGGATAGTTGCTGCACGGCCGCGCGCAGGAACCTGAATTGCGCGTCTGCATTCCTGCAGCCCTTGCAGATCGCGAGGTGCAGGCGCAAGGCGACCCGCTCGCCGAACTCGAGCTCGCGGTCGGCGGCCTGCGACAGCAGGCGGGTGGATTCCTTGCAGGACAGGATCATGTTTTTCCGAATCAGTTCTTTTCCAGGCCCAGGTGTTCGCGCATCATGAAGGCCCGGGCGGTGCGCTCAGGCAGCGCGCGCAGGCAATCCTCGAGCGCCGCGAGCAGCGCCTCCTGCACCGCGTCTTCCGCAGCGGCCGTATCCCGCAGCTGCAGCGTGGCATAGCGCAGCAGGTAGGGGCGCAGGCCCTCGACCTGCTTGCGGAAATCTGCGGTGGTGGACAGTGGGGTTGAATTCAGTAACCGGGACCTCATCTTAAGATTTTTCTGTAGTATCGGGGGCGCCATGAACGCCCCCCACAACCACAGTTCGCAATCGGCCGAAAAGGCGCGGATCCTCGTCGAAGCGCTGCCCGCCATCCAGCGCTTCCACGGCAAGACCATCGTCGTCAAGTTCGGCGGCAACGCCATGACCGACGAAATCCTCAAGGCGGATTTCGCGCGCGACGTGGTGCTGCTGAAGCTGGTCGGCATGAACCCGGTGGTGGTTCACGGCGGCGGGCCGCAGATCGAGACCGCGCTTGCGCGCCTGGGCATGAAGGGCACTTTCGTGCAGGGCATGCGCGTCACCGACGCGGCGACCATGGACGTGGTCGAGATGGTGCTCGGCGGCCAGGTGAACAAGGAAGTCGTCGAGCTCATCAACCAGGCGGGCGGCAAGGCCGTCGGCCTTACCGGCCAGGACGGCGCCTTCATCCGCGCGCGCAAGTTGATGCTGCCCTCGGACAAGGACAAGTCGAAGATCGACATCGGCCAGGTGGGCGAGATCGACTCGATCGATCCGCTGGTGATCGGCGCGCTGGAGCAGGCCGGGTTCATCCCGGTGGTGGCGCCGATCGCCACCGGCGCCGACGGCACCACCTACAACATCAACGCCGACCTGGTGGCGGGGAAGCTCGCCGAGATCCTGCGCGCGGAAAAGCTGATCGTGCTCACCAACACGCCCGGCGTGCTCGACAAGGACGGCAAGCTGCTCTCCGGCCTGACGCCGAAGAAAGTCGACGACCTGGTCGCCAAGGGCGTGATCTCGGGCGGCATGCTGCCGAAGATCGCCTCGGTGCTCGATGCCGCGCGCGCCGGCGTCAAGTCCTGCCACATCATCGACGGGCGCGTGCCGCACGCGCTGCTGCTCGAAGTGCTGACCGAAACCGGGGTCGGCACCCTGATCCGCAGCAAGTAATGCGCATCTTGAAATTCCCGCCCTCCCGGCGGGTGTGGATCTTCGACCTCGACAACACGCTGCACGACGCGCGGCCGCACATCTTTCCGTCGATGCACGCCCAGATGAACGATTACCTGATGCGCCACTTCGGGCTTGACCAGGAAGGAGCGAACGAATTGCGGCGCTTCTTCTGGCAACGCTACGGCACGACCTTGCGTGGCGTGGTGCGCCACTATGGGCATGATCCGAAGCACTTCCTGCGCGAGACGCATCAGTTCGCGGACTTGGCCTCGATGGTCGTGCGCGAACACGCGCTCGATCACGCGCTCGCCCGCCTGGCCGGCAGGAAGCTGGTGTTCTCCAACGCGCCGCTGCACTATGTCGAGCAAATCGTGCGCGCGCTCGGCGTGGCGCGCCACTTCGATGCGGTGTATGCGATCGAAAGCACGCGCTACCGGCCCAAGCCCTCGCTGCAGGGTTTCCAGGTGCTGCTGCGCGCGCACAATCTCGATCCGCACCGTTGCGCGCTGATCGACGACATGCCGGAGAACCTGCGGGCGGCGAAAAGGCTCGGCATGTCAACCGTCTGGGTGAGCGGCGAGGCCCGCCGCGCGCCGTTTGCCGATCTGCGGGTCAAATCGGTCACGGAACTGCCCCGGCTGGTATTCCGCCACTCCCATTAAGTCGTAGAATTTACCGATGCCGCGCGTCAAGGGAGAGCGGCGGCTCGAGATCCTGAAGGCGCTGGCCCAGATGCTCGAGCAGCCGAAGTGGGGAAAGATCACGACTGCAGCGCTCGCCGAGAAGCTCGACGTCTCGGAGGCCGCGCTGTATCGCCATTTCGCCTCCAAGGCGCAGATGTACGAGGGCCTGATCGAGTTCATCGAGACTTCGGTCTTCTCGGTGGCCAACAAGATCGCGCAGGACGAAGCCGACGGCCGCAAGCAGGCCGCCAAGCTGGTCGAGATGCTGCTCTCGTTCGCCGAGAAGAACCCGGGCATGGTGCGCGTCATGACCGGCGACGCGCTGGTGGGCGAGCACGAGCGCCTGCAGGCGCGCATGAACCAGTTCTACGACCGCTTCGAGGCCACGCTCAAGCAGGCGCTGCGCGCGACCGGCGAGGGCGGCCAGAAGCCGTCGGATGCCGATGTCACCGCGCAGGCGGGCTTGCTGGTGCGCTACCTGATCGGCTGCCTGGACCACTACGCGAAATCCGGCTTCAGCAAGAAACCCACCGACAGCTACGCCGCGCAGCGGCGCTTCCTGGCGGCTTGATCGCGATGTACGCGACGCCGCGCGCGTGCGCTCGACCTGGGCGCGTCTGATTCACAAGGTCAACGAAGTCGATCCGCTTGAATGCCCGAAGTGCAAGGGCCCGATGCGCGTCATCGCCCTCAACGACGCCGGCCGAACCCGCGATCAGGCCCGCGCCAGCCCCGCGAGCGCCTGGCGCAGGACGTCGTTCGAGCGGCTGGTCACCATGACCTTCCACTCGGGGACCGAGGGGTAGAACGCCTCGCGGACCTTGGCCTTGATCTCCTGACCCTGCGCCGAGGCGGGGTCGCCGTGGGCGTAGAGCCAGTTGTCGGCGCGCAGCGAGCCGAGCACGTCGCGCACGGGCAGCGTGCCGTACTCGATCCCGCCGGCGGTGACGCGCACGCCGGCGAGCGAATTCCAGACCGCCTCCGAGAGCGTGCCGGCGATGCTGCCGGGGAGGTGCCTGGAGGGATCCTGCTTTGCCGCTTCGATATCCTCGAGCGTCGGCGTGACGTGGTCGAACCATCGCCGCGCCATGCCCTCCGAGGCGCGCCCGCCGAAATACAGGTCGCCGAAGCCGAGCGGGCCGAGGCCGGTGTGGTAGTCGACCAGACACAGATCGCTCGCGCCGCGCATCCATTTCGTCGCGATCGCCTCCATCGTTCGGCGCGACCAGCTCGGTTGCGCGCCGCCGTAGAAGGTGCCTTTCGCGTTGACGTATTGCCCGCGATGGATCGCCTTGGGCACGAAATCGGTGTTGGGCATGCCGTAGAACTTCGCGACTGCCGCGTCGGCGGCGGTGAGCACCGCCGGCGTCCAATCGCGCGGGTTCACGTGCTCCTGCAGCGCCTCGTAGTCGGGGTTGCGGGGCAGCGGCTTCGAGAAATCCACGAAATTGCGGTTGAGGTCGACGTTGTCTTCGGTGACGCGCCGGCCATGCGCGAAGCCGTGCGGGTTGAACGCGTGGATGAGGAGGGCCGCGACGTCGGGCGTGCCGTCGCGGTGGTAGTGGCGGTTCTGCAGCCAGGAGATCTGGCAGCCCGAGCCGCAATAGCCCTCGATGCCGTGGGTCGAGGAGTTCAGCACCAGCAGCTTCTTCGCCTCGCGCGGCCCGAGCCAGGCGACGTCGGTGGCGAGCGCGCCGCCGTCCGGGCCCTTGAGCGGATGCTTGTGGCTGTCGACCAGCTGCGCGCCCGCCGCCTCGGCGGCCTCGAGGAATTTCTCCCGTGCCTCGGCGTAGGAGCGGGAGAAGAACGACGCGACGGGTGGCGGCATGGCGAGTCCTTTCAGGAGGGTTGAGGGAGTTTGCAGTCATCGCAAGGAGCAGGGATCGGCATCCGAACGCAGGCCATGCATGGCCGCGTCGATGCGTGCGAGCGTGAACGCGCGGAGACCGGCGCCACTGGAGCCGGCGCCGATCAGGAAGAAACCGCTCGTGCGATCGAAGTAGCCCGCGCCCACGCGAATGACCGCCTTCCAGATCATGTTGCGCAAAAGATGCAGCCAGAAGCGGCGACGATGCTCCGCCGGCAGCGGCCGCACGGTCGCGTAACCCGCGAGCACCTGCCCGAGCGTGGCGCCATCGTGAAAGCAGCCGAGCAGCGAGACATCATCCATCGGGTCGCCGCCGGCCGCGTCGTTCCAGTCGATGAACGCGGCGATGCGATCGGCCGGGCCCAGGATGTTCCAAAGCGCGAGGTCTTTGTGGACGAGGCAGGCCTCCGCCAGTTCGAGCAAGGCGGCGTGCCCGTCGATCGCCTGGCTGATTTCCCGCCGCTGCGCAGCGGAGAGAAAATTCCGCTGCGCGAGGAAAATCAGGTGCTCATCGAGCCTCGCCTGGAAATAGTCTGCGTAGGCTTCATGGTAACCACGCAATTCCCCCGACTCACGCAACCGGGCCACGTCGAACGGCCCGAATCCGGCCGGCGCGATCACCTGCCAGCGGGCGATGCTTTTCCCGATCTCGGGCGCAATCCGTGCGAGATCGAGGCGGCCTTCCATCAAGTGACGGTTCAGATCAACGTGCGGCACGCGCTCGAGCACCTGCCACGCAAAGGGAACGTCGCGCCGCGAGGCGTCGACCGCGAGCACCGCGGGCGTGGGGATTCCGAGGCGCGCCACCTCGCGCAGGACGCGCGCTTCGACCTCCATGTAATCATCTCCATCGGGCCCGTCCTCGACGCGGACGAAGGCGTCGCGGCCGCCGATCGTCGCCGTGAACGTCACGTGGTTGCCCTGCCCGGCTGCGGGGAGCAGTTCGATGCGTTCGCCGGAAAACGTCCGGGCCAGCGCGCCGGCCAGCAGCGGTTCGATGGCGGTGGGCGCGTGCTCGCTCGATCGTCCGAGCAGGCCGTAGAACGCGGCGGGGCGATCGCATTTCCAGTAATGGATGTCCTGGCGGGGATGACGAAGAGCGTGCATCGTCGAGCGGGAGAAAGCGCCGCGGCGTCGGGTCATCCTTCGCGAATTGGACCGAACTGGGCGCCGCCTACGCGCAGGACGCGTGACATTCAGGCCGCCTCCTTCGCCGCAAGTCTCCCCATGCAGCCGGACAGTGCGGCGATTTCGTCATCGCTGGTATCCCAGCGGCATACGAACCTGGCCAGGCGCGGACCCCGGCGCTGGAACAGGAACCCTTCGGACTGCAATGCGGCGATCATTGCCGGCGGCATGTCGACGAACAACTCGTTGGCCTCGACCGGCGCGATGAGCGTGACGCCGGCCAGTGGCCTGATCTGTTCGGCAAGCCGGGCAGCCGCATCATTGGCCTGGCGCGCGAGCCGCAGCCACAGATCATCCTTCACATAGGCGAGGATCTGCGCGGAGGCGAAGCGCATCTTGGACCACACGGTGCCGGCCCGGCGCAGATGAAAGCCGATGCTCGAAGCCGTCTCCGGCGCGAACACGACGATCGCATCGGCGAGCAGCCCGCCGTTCTTGGTGACACCAAGTGAAAGGACGTCGACGCCAGCCCGCCACGACCCCTGCGCCGGTGTGCATCCCAGCCGAACCAGCGCGTTGGCGAAGCGGGCGCCATCCATGTGCACCTTGAGGCCATGCGCATGGGCCACATCGCCTAGCGCGGCGATCTCGTCGATGCTGTAGACCGCGCCCAGATCCGTGGCCTGCACCAGGTTGACGGCCGCGGGCTGGCTCCTGTGCGCCAGGCCCACGCCCGCTGCCGCGATTGCGCCCTCGAGCCCGCCGGGGCCGACCTTGCCGTGCGTGCCGGCAAGCGTGACCAGCTTGGTGCCGCTGCCGAAGAAGCCGGTCGCATTGCCTTCCGACGTATTGATGTGCGCCTCGGGAGCGCAATACACGGCACCGAAAGGCGTGGCGGATGCGGCCAGCGCCAACGCGTTGGCGGCCGTACCCGTAGGCACCGGGAAGACGCGCACCGGCGTCTCGAACACCTCGGCGAGCCGCACCTGCAGCGATGCGGTCAGCGCATCGCCGCCATAGCCCAGATCGGTGCCGGTGTTGGCCGCGGCCAGCGCCTCGATCAATTCGGGCGCGGCGCGTCCGCAGTTGTCGCTGCGGAATTCATAGGCGGGTTTCATGACGCACTCCTTCACGCTTCTATGGTACGGGTGTCAGCAGATGGCAGGCAGCCTGGTGGCCGTTCGCCACCTGGCGCAGCGCTGGTGTTTCGAGACGGCAGCGTTCCTGGGCAAGGGCACAACGGGTGTGAAAGTGACAACCCGATGGCGGATTACTGGGGCTTGGAATCTCGCCCTTGAGAGGAACCAGCGCCTGGCGCGCCGAGGGCCGGGGGATCGGCACCGCCGCCAGCAGCGCTTGCGTGTAGGGGTGTTGCGGCGCGCCGTAGAGCGCCCGCTTGTCCGCAATTTCGACGATGCGGCCCAGATACATCACGGCCACGCGATCGGCGACGTGCTTTACCACCGCCAGGTCGTGCGCGATGAACAGATAGGCCAGGCCGAAGCTCTTCTGCAGGTCGACCATCAGGTTGATGATCTGCGCCTGGATCGAGACGTCCAGCGCGGACACCGGTTCGTCGCAGACGATGAAACGCGGCTGCAGCGCCAGCGCCCGCGCGATGCCGATGCGCTGGCGCTGGCCGCCGGAGAATTCGTGCGGATAGCGGTTGGCGTACTCCTTGCGCAAGCCGACCACGTCGAGCAATTCGGCAACGCGCCTGGCGCGAGCCGTGCGCCCGCCGGTGCGGTGTATCCGCAGCGGCTCGTCGACGATCTCGCTCACCGTCATGCGCGGATCCAGCGACGCGTAGGGATCCTGGAAAATGATCTGCATCTGCTGGCGCCGTTGCCGCATCGCCGCGGGCGCAAGGCCGGTCAGATCCTCGCCGGCGAAGCGGATCGTGCCGGCACCCGGTTCGATCATGCGCAGCACCAGGCGGCCGGTCGTGGTCTTGCCGCAACCGCTTTCGCCCACCAGGCCGAGCGTCTCGCCGGCCGCGATGTCGAAGTCCAGGCCGTCCACGGCCCGCACCGAGCCGGCGAGGCGAGGCAGCAGCGCGCCGCGCATGATCGGAAAATGCTTGACCAGGCCGCGGACCTGCAGCAACGGCTCAGCCGGCATGACGGTATCCGTTCAACGCAATGCACGCGGCGCGATGGCCGGCTGCGACTTCGAAGGCGGCGGGCGTGCCCTCGCGGCAGGCGGGTCGCGCATCCTGGCAACGCGGATGGAACCGGCAGCCCGGCGGCAGATTCGCGAGGTTCGGCACCATCCCGGGGATCGTCTGCAATCGCTCCTGCTGGAGATCGATCGAAGGAATGCTTTGCATCAGCTGCCGCGTGTACGGGTGGGAAGGATGTTCGAACACGGCATCGACGCTGCCTTCCTCGACGATCCGCCCGGCATACATCACGGCGATGCGGTCCACGACCTGCGCGACGACGCCCAGGTCGTGCGTGATCAGCATCACAGCCATGCCCATCTCGCGCTGCAGATCCTTCAGCAACAGAAGGATCTGCGCCTGGATGGTGACGTCGAGCGCCGTTGTCGGCTCGTCGGCAATCAGGATCGCGGGCCGGCAGGCGAGCGCGATCGCGATCATGATGCGCTGGCGCATGCCGCCGGACAGTTCGTGCGGATACTGGTCCAGCCGCTCGCGCGGGTTGCCGATGCCGACTCTTTCGATCAACTGCAATGCGCGCGCGCGTGCTTCGGCGCGGCCGAGCCCGTCGTGCACGCGCAGCGTCTCGGCGATCTGTTCGCCGACGCGAAAGACCGGGTTCAAAGCGGTCATCGGCTCCTGGAAGATCATCGAAATCTGTTTGCCGCGGATTCGGTTCATGACCGAGTCGCTGGTGCCGACGAGATCCTGGCCGTGCAACAGGATGCGCCCGCCGGCGATGCGGCCCGGTGGACTGGGCACCAGCCCGAGGATGGACAGCGCCGTGAGGGTCTTGCCGCAACCGGACTCGCCGACGACACCCAGCACTTCACCCGGCGCAAGAGTCAGGCTCACCCCATCGACCGCAACGTGCTCTGCGCCCTGCGGGCCGAAGACCACGCGAAGGTCCTCGATGACAAGCAGCGGCTCAGCCAATCTGCACCCGCAGGCGCGGATCGAGGACATCGCGCAGGCCGTCGCCGAGCAGGTTGATGCCCAGACAGACAAGCGCGACCGCCATGCCCGGGATCAGGCAGATGTGCGGCGCTTCGCGCAGGTAGTCCTTGCCTTCTGCGATCATGCTGCCCCAGGTCGGCGCCGGCGGCGGCGGGCCGACGCCGAGAAAACTCAGCACGGCTTCGGCCAGGATGGCGTAGGCGAAAATGAAGGTCAGCTGCACCAGCAGGGGCGCCATGCAATTCGGCAGCACGTGCCTCCAGATGATCCAGAGGTCTACACCGCCGCAGGCCCGGGCGGCCTGCACGTAATCCATCTCCCGGACCACCAACACGGTAGAGCGCACGATGCGCGCGGTGCGCGGCGTGTAGACGACGGACAGCGCGATCACGGCGTTGCTGGCGGAGGGGCCCAGGGCCGCGGCTATGGCGATCGCGAGCAGGATGGCGGGAAACGCCATCAGCGCGTCCATCGAGCGCATCAGCGGGCTGTCGAGACGCTTGAAGTACCCTGCCGCAACACCGATCAGCGTACCCGTAATCCCGGTCACGAGCGCCACGGCGAATCCGATCGAGAGCGAAAGGCGCGCGCCGTGTACCAGCCGGCTCCAGATATCGCGACCATAGTTGTCGGTGCCCAGCGGATAGGGAAAGTCCGGCGTCTTGAACCGCAGCCGCACCTGCATCTTTTCAGGCGGCAGGACCTGGAGCAGGTCCGCGAAAAGCGCCAGCAACAGCACGCAACCGAAGATTACGGCGCCGGTCATGCACAGCCGATGCCTGCGCAGGCGCCGCCACAGCGACACCGGTTTGTCCAAAGCGCCCGGCGCTTCTTCGCCCGCCACTGCCGCCGCTTCAGCGCCGGTCATACTTCACCCGCGGGTCGACCACGGCGTAGAGCACGTCGACGGCCACGTTCAACAGCACCAGCACGGCCGCCGTCAGCAGCAGGCCGCCCTGGATCAGGGGGTAATCCCGCCCGAACACCGCGTTGGCGAGCAGGCGTCCCATGCCCGGAATCGAATAGACGGTTTCGATCACGACCGAACCGGAGAGCAGCAGGCCAAAGCTGATGCCGATCACGGTTATGACCGGAACCATGACGTTCTTCAACGCATGCTTGCCGACCACGGAAATGAAGGGCAGTCCTTTCGCGCGCGCCGTGCGGACGTAGTCCTGCTGCAGGACTTCCAGCATGGTTGCGCGCGTAATGCGCGCGAGCAGCCCCACCTGCAGCAGGGCAAGCGAAATTCCGGGCAGGATGAGACAGCGGACCCAGCCGAGCGGATCGTCGGAAAACGGCACGTAGCCGCCGGCCGGCAGCCAGTCCAGCATGACGCCGAACAGCACGATCATCATCAGGCCGAGCCAGAAGTTCGGCACCGATACGCCGATCAGCGCAAAGGTCAGGACCGCCTGGTCGATCCAGGTATTGGCGTAGACCGCGGCGACCACGCCGCAGGGCAGGCCCACGGCTACGGTCAGGAGCAGCGCAAACCCGGCCAGCGCGAGGGTCACCGGCAAGCGCTCTGCAATGGCCTGCGTGACCGGGCGGTTCAGCAGGATCGAGTTGCCCAGGTCGCCGCGGGCGAGGTCGTGATACCACCCGCCGAGCCGCGCGACAAAGGACCGGTTCAGGCCCAGTTGCTCGCGGATATTGGCGATCTCGATGTTGGTGGCGCCCTGCCCGGCGATCAACGCTGCCGGGTCGCCGGGCACCAGTTCCATGATGGACGCCGAGATGAGGCTGACCAGCAGCAGCACCGGCAAGGCGGCCAGCAGCCTGCGCAGCACGAATTCGATCATGCGAAAGCGTTGTCCTGGCCGGGGTTACCGGCGGCCGGTCGCGCGAGCCGGTTCCGTTCTCAGCCCTCGACCCATACGTTAGACAGGCGGGGAATCCGGTACGGAGCGAAGCCCTTGACGTTGGAGCGCGTCGCCTGCTTGCGGGTCAGATCGCCGAATTTGAGGAACAGCACCTGGTCGTAGACCCGTTCCTGGAACTTGCCGAAGGTCGCCTTGCGCGTGTCGAAGGTCTCGCCCGCGATCAGTTCGCTGAACAGCTTGTCCACGGTGGGGTCCGCCACGAACTGGTTGAGTTGCGGCGAGACCACATCCTTCAGGGCCGAGAACGGCCCGACTGCGGGCCCGGTGCCCTGGCCGGTAAACCACAGGTTCCAGGCCTCCTTGTTGCGGCGGTGCGTTAGCGCGGTGGCCCAGTCGAACACGTCGACCCTGACCTTGATGCCGATGGCCTTCAACTGCTCGGCGACGACCTGGGCCGCTTTGTAAATGCTCTGGTAGCTGGAGTTCGTGATGATGACCAGTTTTTCGCCTTTGTAGCCGGCCTCTTTGAGCAGCGCCATGGCCTTCTTGGGATCCTTGGCGTTGTAGAGCGCCTCGCCGTTTTTCACGTAGTAGGGATTGCCTGGATACTGCAGGCCTGGCTGAAGCGTGTAAGCCCCGTCGGTGGAGATCTCCATGATCTCCTCCATGTCCAGCGCGATCTGGATCGCGCGCCTGACGCGCAGGTCGCTGGTGGGCGCGCGATGATGATTGACCCACGCTCCGTGCAGCCAGTTGTTCTTCAGGTCATGGATGACGATGTTCTTGTTGCCGGCCAGGCGCTTGGCCGACTCGGTCGGCAGGTCTTCGATGATCTGCAACTGCCCCGACTCCAGACCCGCCACTCTCGCGCCCGGCTCCTTGACGATCTTGAAGTCCACGCTGTTGAACCAGACCTTCTTCTGGCCGCCGAAACCCGCCGAGCCCTTGTAACGGGTATCGGGCCTGTAATCCTCGAAGCGCTTCAGCCGGATGTGGCTGTCCGGTATCCATTCGACGAACTGCATCGGACCGGTGCCGATCAGCTCCAGTTTGCCGCCTTCGCGCTCGGCCTGCTCGGAAGGAATGATGGCGATCGGCACGACGAAGGCCGACAGTTCGTCGAGGAACACCGGTTGGCGTTTGTCGAGCTTGATCACGAAAGTCGCCGGGTCCGGCGCAGCCATCGAGACCACCGGAGCGAGCGTGACCTTCGCGATCGCCATCCGCTTGTAGCGCTCGAACGAGGCCTTCACGTCGGCCGAGGTCATCGTCTTGCCGTTGTGGAACTTGAGGCCGCCACGGATCTTGAACGTGTAGGTGAGGCCGTCGGGGCTGATCGTCCAGCTCTCCGCCAGTTCCGGGATCACCGCGTTGGCATCGTCGCGCGTCACCAGCTGCTCGAAGATGTGCATTGCGATGTTGCGCGTCGACACCGACGTAGAGAAATGCGGGTCGAGGGTCGGCGGGGGCGCTTCCTGCCCGAATATCAGCGTGGCGCTCTGCTTCTGCGCCTGTGCGCTCTGCGAGAGCGCGAGGCATGCCGACACGGCGCAGGCCGCAAGCAGCTCCAGCGAGAGGCACTCCCGGAGCCGGGCAAGAACAGTGCGTACAGTCATGGCGTCTCTTCCTCGAGCGTGAGGGACACTACTGCCCCCGTTCGGCGGAGAGTATCACGCAGACGAGTCCTCACTTGCGGCCGCAAGGCCTGTGGCAGCCGCATCGCGAACGGTCGATTGCAAAGGCGTTAAGGATCCCGCATTGCCCGGGAGCACCGCGTCGAAGGCGCGCGCGAGCTTGTCGACCAGTTCGTCGAGCTGCGTCTCGGTAACGACGTAGGGCGGCGCGAGCAGGACGTGGTCACCGCGCTCGCCGTCGATCGTGCCGCCCATCGGGTAGCAGAGAAGACCCGCTTCCATCGCAGCCGCCTTGAGCCGGGCATGGATCTTCCGGGCGGGATCGAACGCTCGCTTGGTCGCGCGGTCCTCGACCAGCTCGATGCCCCAGAAGAGCCCGCGGCCACGGATGTCGCCGACGTGCGGGTGGCCGCCGAAGCGCTCGCGCAACCGCGCCTCCAGCCCCGGGCCCAGCTCCCGCACGCGCCCGACGAGCCCGCGCTCGCGCAACACTCTCTGCACCGCCAGCGCCCCGGCACAGGCGGCCGCGTGGCCGATGTAGGTGTGGCCGTGCTGGAAGGTTCCCGACCCGCGACTGATCGCATCGTGGACACGATCCCGGACCAGGGTGGCGCCGATCGGCTGATAGCCCGCGCCCAGCCCCTTTGCGATGCACACGATGTCGGGCACGATGCCCTCCTGCTCGCAGGCGTAGAGCGAGCCGGTGCGGCCCATGCCGCACATGACCTCGTCCAGAATGAGCAGGATGCCGTAGCGGTCGCAGACTTCGCGCACCAGGCGGAAGTACCCCGGCACCGCCGGAACGGCACCGAGGGTGGCGCCGACCACCGGCTCGGCCACGAACGCGATCACCGAGTCCGGCCCGAGGCGCTGGATCTCGGCCTCCAGCTCGCGCGCGAGCCGCTGGGCGTAACCCTCCTGCGTCTCGTCAGGCTGGAGGCCGCGATACGCATAGCAGGGCGAGACGTGACTTACATCCATCAGCAGCGGCTGGAACTGCCGCCGGCGCGCGAGGTTGCCACCGACGGCGAGCGCGCCCAGGGTGTTGCCGTGATAACTCTGCAGGCGGGAGATGATGCGCTTTCGTTGCGGCTCGCCGATCTCGAGGAAATACTGGCGAGCGAGCTTGAGTGCGGCCTCCATCGCCTCCGAGCCGCCGGAGACGAAGAAAACCCGCTCGAAACCGGCCGGCGCATGGCGCACCAGCTCGTCGGCCAGCGCCTCCGCCGGCTCGCTGCTGAAGAACGTGGTGTGCGAGTAGGGCATGCGGTCGAGCTGGCCCTTGACCGCATCGATCACGGAGCGATCGGTGTGCCCGAGGCAGGACACCGCCGCGCCGCCGCAGCCGTCCAGATAGCGCTTGCCATCCGCGTCGATCAGGTAGCAACCGTCGCCCGCGACGACGACCGGATAGTTGGCGCGCGAGTTGCGGTGAAGCACGTGGGTCATGGCCGGGCCTCGGAACGAAAGACGATCGATGAGGTTACTCGAATCCTGCGCGCGCCGAGCCCGCCGGGCGCATACGGCACCACCAGGCGAACCGGACGCGTGGGCCAGTTCTGGGCATCCGCCGGTGACGCAGAGATTCCCAACAAGGGTACCAATGCGGTGGCCGGCGCGCAATTCAAGCGCCGGGATTGATCGTCGGCAGCTCGGGCGCTACAGTCGAGGCGAGCGAACAAGGTGATTTCAATTTCCCGTTCGCTTGCGGCGCTGCCCGCGCCGATGCAACATTGCGCGGGTTTCATTCCACAGGGATGCTGATGAACACCGCGACGCAGAAGAACAGCCTGATCTGGACCGAGATCGACTACGAGCGGGAGGGCAAGCAGGTCGGTTTCCTGCACCTGCCGCACTCGGTCACGCGCTCTGCCTACGGCACGATCGCGATCCCTGTCGCGGTGATCCGCAACGGCGAGGGCCCGACGGTCTTCCTGATGGCCGGCAACCACGGCGACGAGTACGAGGGCCAGATCGTGCTCACCAAGCTGATCAGGTCGCTCGAGCCAGGGCAGATCAAGGGCCGCGTCATTGTCATGCCAGCGGCCAACCTGCCGGCGGCGATGGACGGCGCGCGCGTCTCGCCGCTCGACGGCGGCAATCTCAACCGCGCCTTTCCCGGCGACCCCGAGGGCACCCCGACCTTCGCCATCGCGCATTACATCAACACCACGCTCTACCCGATGGCCGACTACCATCACGACCTGCATTCGGGCGGCTCATCGCTGGACTACATGCCGTTCTGCTCGGCGCGGCTGGGGCCCGACGAGGAGCTTAACCGCAGGGCGCTCGCGGCACTCCACGCCTTCGGCGCGCCGCTCAGCTTCGTCTGGGCCTATTCCCCCGACAATCGCCTCGCCGCCGCTTCGGCGATTGCCAACGGCGTCGTCGCGCTGGGCGGCGAATTCGGCGGCTGCGCGCGCGTGTCGATCAGCGGCGTGAAGCTCGTCGAGCGCGGCGTGCGCAACCTGCTCGCCCATGCCGGCGTGCTCAAGGACTGGAAGATCCAGCATGACGGCCCGACGCGCCTGGTCGAGCTCAAGGGCAAGGACTATTACGTCTACGCTCCGGAGCCGGGCCTGTTCGAGGCGTTCTGCGAACTCGGCGAAACGGTGACGGCGGGCCAGCCCTGCGGCCAGGTGGTATTTCCCGACAATCCCGCGCGTGACCCGGTCCCCTGCCACTTCAAGCGCGACGGCTTGCTGGTATGCAAACGCCACCCCGGCCGCGTCACGCGCGGCGACTGCGTCGCCCACCTCGCGACCGATCGCTGACGGGTCGGCAAAGCAACCCGACGATGCCAGTGCGACGTTCCATGAGCCCCCTTTTACCATTTGCGTCGCGCCGTCGCGTCAGAACCGGGGATCGGAGAGATAGACACGGTCTTCGTGCTTGCCCTGCGCAGCCAGCGCGAGGCCGGATACGCGAACGTAGGTGACAAAGATGGATTTCCGGCATTCGTGCCCATTAACCGTCAGCGCACTGAGCAGACTGTGCAAGCGGGATCGCGCTTGACCCGCACGGTCCGCCACTCGGATTGTTTGGCGTCCAGCAGCAGCAGCCTGCCGTTCGGCGTTACGCCGGCGCCGCTGAGCAGCTTCACCGCTTCCATCGCCTGCAGCGCACCGACGACGCCGGTGAGCGGCGCGAACACGCCCATGGTGGAGCACTGCACTTCCTCGGCCTCGCCGTCCTCGGGAAAAAGGCAGGCGTAGCAGGGCGCATCGGCCTTGCGCAGGTCGAAGACGGCGACTTGCGCATCGAAGCGGATCGCGGCGCCGGAGACCAAGGGCTTCTTCAGCGTCACGCAGGCGCGGTTGAGCGCGTGGCGCGTGGCGAAGTTGTCGGAGCAGTCGAGGATGACGTCGGCTGCGGCGACGATGGGTTCAAGATTTTCTGTTGAAAGTCTTTCCTGCAGTGAAATCAAGTGGACGTCGGGATTGAGGGCCAGCAGCTCTTCTTTGGCCACTTCGACTTTCGGCCTTCCCACCGATCTTGTCGTATAGAGAATCTGCCGCTGCAGATTCGTCAGATCTACCTTGTCGCCGTCGGCAATGCTGAGCGTGCCGACGCCGCTGGCGGCGAGGTAGAGCGCCGCGGGGCAGCCGAGGCCGCCCGCGCCGACGATCAATGCATGTGAACTGCGCAGCCGCTCCTGGCCCTCGATCCCGACTTCCTCGAGCAGGATGTGGCGGCTGTAGCGGAGAAGCTGCTGGTCGTTCAGTTCGGCTTCGCGGCCGGCTTGGTCTGCGCAACCGAGGGCGCCTGGCCCTTGACCGGCCCGCCTTTCAAGAACGCGACGGACTGCACGAGCTGGAAATCCTCCTTCGATCCCAGTTCGATCGGCTTGGGCGGCTCGGAGGTCGCGGGCGATGGCGCCGGGGCGGGTTTCGCCTGCGGCGCGCCAGCCTTGGCGGGATCCTTTTCGCCGTTACCGAGGTGCCGGCTGAGGTCCGCTTCGCGCACGCGCGCGGCGAGCGTCGCGCCGGGTTCGTCGATGATCAGGTCGGGCGTGATGCCTTTGGCCTGGATCGAGCGGCCGCTCGGCGTGTAATAGCGCGCAGTGGTGAGCTTGATGGCGGTGTTGTTGCCCAGGGGCATGATGGTTTGCACCGAGCCCTTGCCGAAGGTCTGCGTGCCGATCAGGGTGGCGCGCTTGTGATCCTGCAGCGCGCCGGCGACGATTTCCGAAGCCGAGGCCGAGCCGCCGTTCACCAGCACCACCATCGGCACGGTCTTCACCGCGGCGGGCAGGTTCTTCATCATGTCGTCCTTGGCGCCGCGCAGGTAGTCGTCGTTGGTCGCGTAGTACTTCTTGCGCGCATCTTCCGTGCGGCCGTCGGTCGAGACGACCAGCGCCTTGGTCGGCAGGAAGGCGGCCGAGATGGCGACCGCGCCGTACAGCAGGCCGCCCGGATCGTTGCGCAGGTCGAGCACCAGGCCCTTGATCGGCCCCTGCTTGAACAGCGTATCGAGATGGCGCGCGAGGCTCTCCGGCGTGGCTTCCTGGAACTGCGCGACGCGAACCCAGGCATAGCCGGGCTCGAACATCTTGGATTTCACGCTCTGCACCCGGATCACCGCGCGCGTCAGCGTGACCACGATCGGCTGCGGCTCGCCCTTGCGTGCGATGGTGAGCGTGATCTGCGTGCCCGCCTTGCCGCGCATGCGCTTGACCGCGTCGTTGAGCGTCATGCCCTTGACCTGCGTGTCGTCCAGCTTGACGATCAGGTCGCCGGGTTTGACCCCGGCGCGGAACGCGGGGGTGTCTTCAATCGGCGACACTACCTTGACGAGGCCGTCTTCCATGCTGACTTCGATGCCCAGGCCGCCGAACTGGCCCTGCGTGCCGACCTGCAGCTCCCGGAACGCTTCGGCGTCCAGGTAGGCCGAGTGCGGATCGAGGCCGGCGAGCATGCCGTTGATCGCTTCGGTGATGAGCTTCTTGTCTTCGACCGGCTCGACGTAGTTCTGCTTGATCGCACCGAACACCTCGGTGAAGGAGCGCAGCTCCTCGACCGGCAGCGGCGAGCGCGTGGCGAGTTGCCCGATCGCCTGGAAGTTCAGGCTGACCAGTATTCCGGCCACCACGCCCAGTGCGATCAAGCCGAAATTCTTGAATCTTCCGCTCATTTAAGTTTCACCCACGATAGGGGGTCGAAAGGCCGGCCCAGATGCCGTAATTCAAAGTATAGACCTGTTTGCTCGTTGCCCCCGCTCTGTCCGACCGTTGCCAGAGGCTCGCCTAGCGTAACCGCATCCCCCGTCTGTTTGAGTAAGGATTCGTTATTGCCGTAGATCGACAGATAGGCCTCGCCATGGTCCACGATCAGCAGGTTGCCGAATCCCCGCATCCAATCGGCATAGACCACGCGGCCGGCGCCCACCGCACGCACTTGTTCACCTTCCGGGGCGCGGATGAAGACACCTTTGGCGGAAACACCCCCCTCGTTGCGTAGAGTACCGAAGCGCCCCGCAAGTTCCCCGCGCACCGGCAGGAGCAACCGACCCTTGAGGGTTGAAAACACGCTGTCCGCGGCGACCGAGCCCGCCTCGGGTACCGCGGTCACGCGCGCATAGCCGGCGCCGGGCCGCGCCGCCAGCACTTTGCCGATTTCCTGCACCAGGCGCGCGAGGCGCGATTCGTCCGCCACCAGCACCTGGATGCGTTTCTTCGCGCTGCGGATCTCGAGCGCGATGCGCTCGAGCAGGCGGCGGTGTTCGCGCCGTTCGCGCAGCAGCTCCCCGCGGTCGTGGCGCGAGCGCGCTTCGAGCGCCGCCAGTTCGAGCGCCTTGGCCTCCGAAGCGGATTTCAGGCGGGTGATTTCCGCCAGCCCGAGGCGGTGGGATTCGATCATCTGCGCTGCCGCGCGCGAGATGTAGGTCAGGTAGTGCAGCTTGCGCGCCGCGTCCGCGAGGTCCTCCCCCGAGAGCGCGAGCCGCACGAACTCGGGCGTCGCGCCGGCGATGCCCGCGACCGCGCGCGCGGCGAGCAGACGAGCGAGCGCGCTCTGGCCGGATTCCTGCGCGCGTTCCGCCTCGGCCCGGCGCGCGCCGAACCCGGCGATCGCGGCGCGCGCCGCGATCGCCTCGCCTTCCAGCGCGCGCAGTGCGCGGTTGGCGTCCGAGATGGCGACTTCGGAGGCGCGCAGCGCATCGCGCGCCTCGCGCCGGTCGGATTCGCGCTCTTCGAGTTCCGTCCTGAGCGAATCGATGCGCGCGCGCAGTGCGGCGAGGTCCTCTTCCCGCGTCGCAGCCTGCGCCGTTGCCGCGGCGAGCAGAAACGCGAGGAGCAGGACTTTGTTCAGGTTTTGGCTTTTCCCTGCGCGGCCACCGCGGCGACCCGCTTGGCTATTTCCCCCGCGTCGCCGAGGTAGTAGTGCCGGAGCGCCCGCAGCCCGTCGTCGAGTTCGTAGACCAGCGGCACGCCCGTCGGTACGTTCAGCGCGACGATGTCCGCATCTGACACGCCATCGAGGTGCTTGATCAGCGCGCGCAGCGAGTTGCCGTGCGCGGCGACGAGCACGCGGCGGCCCGCGCGCAGCGCCGGCGCGATGCTGTCATTCCAGAACGGAATCACGCGCGCCACCGTGTCCTTCAGGCATTCGGTCCTGGGGACGGCGATCCCGGTGTAGCGCGGGTCGCGGCTTTCATGGCGCGGGTCGCCGGGTTCCAGCGCCGGCGGCGGCGTGTCGTAGCTGCGGCGCCAGACGAGCACCTGCGCCTCGCCGAACTTCGCCGCCGTCTCGGCCTTGTTGAGGCCTTGCAGCGCGCCGTAATGGCGCTCGTTCAGGCGCCAGTCCTTGGCCACGGGGAGCCAGAGCTGGTCGAGTTCCTCCAACGCGAGATGCAGCGTGCGGATCGCGCGCTTGAGCACCGAGGTGTAGGCGATGTCGAAGGCGTAGCCTTCGCTCTTGAGGAGGCGGCCCGCGCTGCGCGCTTCCTCGAGGCCCTGCGCCGATAGATCGACGTCGGTCCAGCCGGTAAAGCGGTTTTCGCGGTTCCAGCCCGATTCACCATGGCGCAGCAGCACGAGCTTGTGCATGCGCTGAATTATAATGCGCGCATGACTATGGAATTCATCAACAAGAACATCTTCATCATCGTGGTGGCGCTCATTTCCGGCGGCATGCTGATCTGGCCGCTCGTGCGCCGCAGCGCCGGCGGACCCTGGGTCAATACGCTCGCCGCGACGCAACTCATCAACCGCAGCGATGCGCTCGTCATCGACCTGCGCAGCAGCGAGGAGTACGGCAAGGGCCACATCCTCGGCGCGAGGAACATCCCGCTTGCCGATCTCGAGCAGCGCGCCGGCGAACTCGACAAGCACAAGACGAAGCCGCTGATCCTGCATTGCGGCGACGGCAATCGCGCCGGCGGCGCGGTGGCGACGCTGCGCAAGAAAGGCTTCGACAGCGTGCACAACCTTGCCGGCGGCTACACCGCCTGGCAGCAGGCCGGCCTGC
>SBAS01000016.1 GCA_005240145.1 Nitrosomonadales bacterium
CAGCCGCGCCGATTGCTGCGCCCGCGCCGCCGCATCCATTCCCGCCCGCGTTGCCAGCCGAGCGCGAAGCGCATCGGCTGGCAACGCGGGCGGGAATGGATGCGGCGGCGCGGGCGCAGCAATCGGCGCGGCTGCACGAGGCGCAGGCGATGGAGCGCGAAGCGGCAAGCGGGCGCCAGGCGGCCGAAGCTCTCGAGACGGCGGCCGCACGGGCGCGGGCCGCCGCCGAAGCCGAGTTCGCCGGGGAGCTTGAAGCGCGTGTGCGCGCGCACGCGGCGGCCGAAGACCTGGCCCGGCGCCGGCTGGAGGAAGAGCGCGAAGCAACCGACGCGGCGCGCAGTGCCGAGCAGGCGCAAGCTGAAGCACTCGCCGGCGCGATTGCGCGGCGCGAGCTGGAGCAGGCGCTCGCCTGCATCGTCGCCGAGCGCGCGCAGGCCGAGCGCGAGCGGCATGCAGCAGCCGGCCGCCGCCTCGCGCTCGAGCGCGAGGCGCAGGCAGGCGAGCGCGCGCGCATGGAGGAAGAAGCGCGCGCCGCGGATGCCGCGATTGCCCGCATCAATGAGCAGGCGCATCTCGCCCAGGCCGCGGCTGCGCGCGCGAGCGCGGAGCACGCGGCGGGCGAGCAGGCGCGCACGGCCGCGCAAACCGAGCGGGAAAGAATCGAAATCGCGGCAGCGCTCGAGGCTGAAATAGCCGCTGCCCACGCTGCCAACGCGCACAGAATCGCCGCCCTGCGTCGCCAGCGGCGAGGCGCTGCGCAGGCGCTGCGCCTCGCGAGCGAGGCGGGCGAAGCTGCGCAGGCGGCGGCACGCGCGCGGGTCGCTGAAGCGCTCGCGGCACGCAAATGCCTGCGCGCCGAACAGGCCGCGATCCGGGAGTCGAATGCGCGCCGCGCCGCGAAGATCGTGGAACGCGCCGCGTTCGAAGCGCAGGCCGCTGCGGCGGCGGCATCGATGCCTGCCCGGTACACCCCGGCAGAGGCGATTGCCATCGTGCCGCGCAAACGCCGGGGCTGGACCTACGCGAGCGCCGCGTTCCTCGCCGCGGGCGTATTCTGCACCTGGAAATTCGGGCCGCCCGCCGCGTACGGAACTTCGTTCATTGCCTCGCGCGAGGAAGAAACCATCGCCTCGCGCGAGGAGGAAACCATCGCCGCGCCGGTCGCGCCGCTGGCTGCGGCCGCATCCTCCGGGTCCCTCAAATTCGACTATTCGCTTTCCCCCGTCGCCGCGCGCCCCTGAGCCGCGCCACAAATCGGATCGATCCTGTCGGCGGTGCGCGGACTCGCGACCGGTGCAGGGGACACAGCCGTCGCGACGCGAAACCCGCATCCGGCCGTAGGTAAATTTCCTACCGCGTGTGCGTCACGCGGTGCGGGTGGCGAGTCTGACGCCGAAATCGCGTTCTTTTTCCCATATTGCGTTCGCGCGCTCAACTGTAGTCTGGCAGTGCCGATTGATTGGTATGTGTAAGAAAAGGAGACTGCCATGCTCAACTTACGCTTCGTGACCGCTTTGCTCTGTGCCTCGCTTGCCGCTGCACTACTCGCCCCCCGTGCTGCGCTCGCGCAGACGCACGAGGAACGCGTCGTGCTGCTGGTCGCAAATCCGACCCTCGCCCGGGATCCGGTCTTTTCCCAGAGCGTGCTGCTCGTTGCCCCCGGTCCGGACGGGTTTCACGTCGGGCTGATCATCAACCGGCCGACGGAGCGCACCCTGGAGAGCCTCTTTCCCGCGCACGAGCCCTCGCGCAGCGTAAAGGGGACGGTGTTCTTCGGCGGCCCGATGTCGATGGACGCGCTCGTGGCGCTGGTCAAGCGCAAATCGAGCCCGGGACGGGACGCGCTCACGCTCGCCGACGGGCTGTACCTGGCCGTTGCCGCGGATACGGTGGACCGCGTGATCGAATCCTCGCCCGACGACGCGCGCTTCTACGTGGGCGTGGTCGTGTGGCAGCCCGGCGAGCTGCAAGCGGAGCTGAAGAATTCGTTCTGGACCGTGCTCGAGGCAGATCCGAAGATCATCTTCGACAGCGACCCGGCCGGCATGTGGAAAGAGCTGCAGAGCCGACCGCGCGGCGTCTCCGCCAGCATCGGAGCGCCGACGCAACTCGCGGCGCGCTGAGGGCATGGACAGGCTTGAACCGCTGAGAATCCTCACTACGGAGGCGGCGCGGGGCGAACTGGTGTTTCCCACCTCCGCTACGGTCGCCCTGCGCGTGCGTGACGCGCTGGAGGATCCGGATTGCGAACTGGTGGCGGCCGCGCGCCTGATCCAGACCGAGCCGCTGCTCTCGGCGCGGGTGGTGGCGGTCGCCAATTCCGCGGCCTACAACCGGTCCGGGCGTGCGCTGACCGATGTCCGCGCCGCCGTCACGCTGCTTGGCTTTCGCACGGTGCGCAGCCTTGCCACCGCGCTGGTGGTCCGCCAGATGGCGGGCATGCCGGCCGAGCCGGCGCATCGCGAGCTGGCGCTGCGCCTGTGGGAGCACAGCGCCGGCGTCGCGGCGCTCGCCAAAGTGATCGCCTCCCTGATCACGCGGCAGGATCCGGAGACCGCTCTCTTTGCCGGCATGGTTCACGAAATTGGCGGCTTCTACCTCATCTCCCGCGCGAAGGATTTCCCGGGTTTGCTGGAGGGGGATCCATGGGATTGGCTGGGCGAGGATCTGGAGGAGGGCGATCCGGGCGCGAAACGCTCGCCCGAGCGCGAAATCGGCCGCGCCGTACTGCAGGCTCTGTCCATACCCGAGCCCGTGGTCGCCGCCATCGAAACGCTGTGGACAGGCTACCTGTCGTACCCGCCCGCGACGCTCGGCGACACGCTGTTGCTCTCCGATCAGCTGGCGAGCGTGAAATCGCCCCTGCGCCAGGAGCGGGGCAGGAACCGTGAACAGGCAGCCGGCACCATCGACATGATGATGGAGGACGAATCCCTCAGCGATACGCTGGAGAACTCGGCCGTGGAAGTCAGGTCCCTGGCCGAAGCGCTGCGCTTCTAGAAATTCGAGCCTGGCCCCTTTTTCCTAGCGCAGGTTGGGCCAGTTCGTGAGTGCGCGCGAGATCGCCTCGACCGCGCCCGGCAGGGTAGGTCCGAGCACCAGCGCGCCGACGATCAGGGTGGCCGGAAAGCCCACCGCGAACAGGTTGAGTTGCGGCGCGGTGCGCGCGAGCACGCTCAGCGCCAGATTGGCGAGCAGCAGCGCGGCGAGCGCCGGCAGTGCCATCGACAGCGCGAGGCGGAACATCTCGCCGCCGGCGGCCGCCACGGCATTCAACCCGAGGCTGGTATGGAGCGGCGCATCGATCGGCAGCACGCGAAAGGATTCCATCAGCCCGCCGATCACCAGCAGGTGGATGTCGAGCGCAAGGAACAGCAAGCCGGCGATGGTCGCGTACAGACTGCCGACGAGGGGGCTCTGGGCGCTGCTCTGGGGATCGACGAAAAAAGCGAAACCGAGGCCCATCTGCAGGCCGATGGCGTCGCCGGCGAGTGTGGCGGCGGCGAACACCAGCTGCAGCAGGAGGCCGAGCGAGGCGCCGATCAGTGTTTCGCGTATCGCGTAGGCGAAGGCGTGGGGCGAATCGAGCGGCACCGACATGGGCGCGACGCTGGCGGCGGCAAAGGCGAGTAACAGCGCCAGCCCGACGCGCAGGCGGATCGGGATCGATCTGTTGCCGAGGATCGGCGCCGAAAAAATCGCCGCCATGATGCGGATGAACGGAAACAGCAGCGCGCCTGCCCAAGCGTGCAACTGCGCCGACGTTACTTCGATCATGCGCGGGGCTTCAACCTATCAGGCCCGGGATAGCGCCGAACAGGCGCCTGATGTAGTCGGTGAGCAGCGCGAGCATCCACGGGCCGCCAATGGCGAGGGCGGCGAATACGGCGATCAGCTTGGGGATGAACGCCAGCGTCATTTCGTTGATCTGGGTGGCGGCCTGCAGGACGCTGACCACGAGGCCGGTAGCCAGCGCCGCGCCCAGCGCCGGGGCCGAGGCGAGCAGCATGACGTGCAGCGCTTGCACCACGATCGTGAGCACGCCTTCGGCGCTGGTCATGGGCTCACCTGGCGATGCGCTCAGGCATTCAGGCGCCGAAACTCGCCACCAGCGACCCGAGCAGCAGGTTCCAGCCGTCGACCAGCACGAACAGCATCAGCTTGAACGGCAGCGAAATGAGCGTCGGCGACATCATCATCATGCCCATCGAGGTCAGCACGCTCGCGACGATCATGTCGATGACCAGGAACGGCACGAAAATCAGGAAGCCGATCTGGAACGCGGTCTTCAATTCGCTGGTGACGAAGGCCGGCACCAGCACCCGCAGTGGCGCTGTTTCCGGCTTGAGAGGCGCTTCACTGCGCGCCAGCCGCGCGAACAGGGCCAGGTCCGCGTCGCGCGTCTGGCGCAGCATGAACGCGCGCAGGGGCTTTTCGGCGCGCTCGAGCGCGGTATTGAAGCCGATGCGGTTCTCGCTGAAGGGCTGGTAGGCGTCGACGTAGATGCGGTCGATCACCGGGCTCATCACCACCAGGGTAAGGAACAGCGCGAGGCCCACCAGTACCTGGTTGGGCGGAGCACTCTGCGTGCCCAGGGCGTGGCGCAGCAGCGAGAGCACGATCACGATGCGCGTAAATCCGGTCATCAGCAGCAGCAGCGCGGGCAGGAAGGCGAGCGCCGACAGGGCAAGCAGGGTCTGGATCGGCAGCGAGTAGACCTGCCCGCCGCCGGGCGCAGGCACGCTGGTCAGGGCGGTGAGCTCAGCGAGAGCCATGTTTTTCGGTCACTTTGCGCAACCAGTCGGCGAACGGCCGCTGCGGCTCGGGCAGCGCGGATGCGTCGCGCGCCAGCGTGTGGATCGAATTCACGCGGCCGGGCGCCACCCCCAGCACCAGCCAGGCCTCCCCGGCCTCGACGATGACCACGCGCTCGCGCGGGCCCACGTGCACCGCGGCGATGACGCGCAGCAAAGGCGAGTTGGCCAGGCGCGGCCGCGCCGCGCGCGCGACCAGCCAGGTCGCTCCCGCGGCGAGCAGCAGGACAGCGAGCAAGGTCGCGGTTTCACTCATCGGTTGAGTTTGCGCAGGCGTTCCGACGGGGTCACGATATCGGTGAGCCGGATGCCGAACTTGTCGTTGACCACCACCACTTCGCCTTGCGCGATCAGGCAGCCGTTCACCAGCACGTCCATCGGCTCGCCGGCCAGGCCGTCGAGTTCGACCACGCTGCCCTGCGCCAGCTGCAGGATATGGCGGATCGGAATCTTGGTGCGTCCCAGTTCGACCGTCAGGCTCACCGGAATGTCCATGATGAGGTCGATGTCGTGGGCTGGGGCCGTGCCCTCTCCGGAGGGGGCCAGCTTCTCGAACACTGGCCGGGTCGGCGGGCGAGGAGGCGCGGCGACGGCCTGCTCGGCCATCGCGGCGGACCAGTCGTCAGCGGCGACTTGCTCGGGATCAGGCGGCACATTCTTCTCCAAGGTTGTTGTCCTGCGACGGGATGGCGATGACGCGCTCGATCTTGACCGAGTACTGCCGGTTGAGCACGCCGTAGCGGCATTCGAAGATCGGCACGCCATCGATCTCGGCGCTCACCGTTTCGGGTGGATCGAAGCCGACCACGTCGCCCACTTTCATGCCCAGCAGCTCGCTCACGCGTAGCGGAATGCTGGCAAGGTTCACTTTGAGCTCCACTTCGGCAAGCTGCACCTGCCTGGAGAGCATGCGCAGCCAGCGCTTGTCCGGCCCCATGTGGTCGCCCTGCGTGCTGCTGGCGAGCCGTTCGCGGATCGGCTCGATGGCGGCGTAGGGGATGCAGATATGCAGCTGGCCACTGCCCGAGCCGAGATCGATCGGGTAGGTGGTGACGACGACGATCTCGTTGGGCGTCGCGATGTTGGCGAACTGCGTGTGCATCTCCGAGCGCACGTACTCGAAAGTGAGCGGGTACACCGGGCTCCAGGAGGTCTCGTAGGCCTCGATGACGACCGCGAGCAGGCGCTGGATGATGCGCTGCTCGGTGAGGGTGAAGTCGCGCCCCTCGACGCGGGTTTTGACGCGGCCGCTGCCGCCGAACAGGCTGTCGATGATCGAGAACACCAGGCCGGGGTCGAACACGAACAGCGCGCTGCCGCGCAGCGGCTTCAACTGGACGATGTTCAGGTTGGTGGGCACCACCAGGTTGCGCACGAACTCGCCGAACTTGATGACGCGCACGCCGCCGACCGAGATTTCCGGGTTGCGGCGCATGAAGTTGAACATGGCGTTGCGCATCAGGCGCGCAAAGCGGTCGTTGATGACGTCGAGCGTCGGCATGCGCCCGCGCACGATGCGTTCCTGGCGCGCGATGTCGTAGGAGCGCACGCCGGCGGCCGGCGCCTCGGCGGGCGCGGCTTCCACCTCGCCGTTGACGCCCTTGAGCAGCGCGTCGACCTCGTCCTGGGAAAGGAAATCCTGTGCCATGGCGCGCCGGCTATTGAATGATGAACTGCGAGAAGTGCACCCGCTCGACGCCCTTGTCGGCGGCTTCGGATTCCACCGTCAGGCGCGTGCGCTGGACGATGTCCATGGCGAGTTTTTCCTTGGCCTGCATGCCGAGCAGGTCCGCCATGCGCTTGTTGGCGAGCTGCATCAGGATCTGGCTGCGGATGATCGGCAGCTTCTGCTTCACCGCGTCGAGCATCTTCGCGTCGTTCAGTTCGATGACGATGGCCAGCTGCAGGTAGCGCTCGCGGTCGGTGTCGAGCAGGTTGACCGTGAACGCATCGATCGGCAGGAAAGTCGGCGTGCTCTTGCGCGGCGCCGCGTCCGCCGCCTTGGGTTCGAACGCCAGCGCAGGATGATTGCGCAAGCCGCCGAACCAGGCGCCGGCGCCGGCGCCGCTCACCAGCAGCGCGGCCAGCAGCGGCTTGAGCAAGGTCGAGCGCTTGCTGTGTTTTGATGCGCCGCCGGCCGGCGTCTCAGGCGCGGTGCCTTTGGCCGGAGCCGCGCCCTTTGCGGCAGGCGGCGCACTCTTGCTTTGCGCGGAGGCGCTCTTGGCGGGCGCAGCGGTCACTGCCACGGCGGAGTTCCTGGTTCAGGTTGTGATGAATGGCATCATTATCGCGAGCCGGTGCGCGCTTCGAAGCGACGAATAGGCGGGGAAATCCGCGCATGACGCACGCTCAGGCATACAGATCCACCAGCCCCTCGAGGCGTGCGATGCGGCCCGGCGCATCGCGCTCCGCGCCGCGTCCCGCGGGATCATCGCCTCGCTCTGCGGGGTCCCCGCTTCGCGCTGCTCGCCCATCCGGGAGCGGCGCGCGTTCTTCGAAGCGCCTCGGGTGATCCTCCGATACGCTGGTTTCGCCGAGCGCGATGCCGCTTTCGGCGAGACGCTCGCGCAGCGTCGTGAGCGCCGCTTCAAGCGCATCGCGCGTCGCGGGCGCCGGGGCGCTGAGCGAAACGGTGGCGACGCCGTTATCCACCGAGACGCGCGCCTGGATCGGACCGAGTTCCGGCGGCGCAACGCGAATCTCCGCCTGCGTCGTCGCGTCGCGCAGCATCACGCTGATGTGCCCGGCGAGGTCCTCGCGCCAGCGCGCCGATCCGAGCGGGGCGTCGAGGCGCGCGGCATGTGCCGCGGAGGCGAGCGCGTGCTCGCTCGCGCGCGGCTGCAGCTGCAGGTGCAGCCCCTGGAGCTCCAGGTGGCGCGCGGCTTGCGCCTCGCCGGCCGCCGGCGGCGAAAGTGCGGGGAGCGCCGCTGCAGGCGCGGCGAGCGGCGCGGAACCGTCGAAGGGCGAGGCGCTGGCGGGGGGCCGTGGCGCCTCGGCCGCGAAGGCGGCAGGCTTGCCCGGCAGCTTGGCGGCGCGTGATTCCTCGCCCGGAGCGCGGGCACCCGGCGTATCGGCAGCCGTGCGGGAGGAGGTGATGCTCGGGTCCCGCCAGCCGGCGGATTTGGCGCCGCTGCTGCCCTGTATCGGCGCATCGGCCTGCGGCGCGGCGTCGGTTCTGGATGCGGCCGGCGCGGGCGGGGCGAACGCGTATTCGAGCGCTATCGCGCCTGCTATCGGCTCGGCAGGGCCGATGCCGGCGCTGGCGGGCTGGTCCTCGCGGCCCACAAGCGCCGCAGCCGCGGCTTGCGCCTCCAGCGCGCCCGCATCAGCGCTTGCGGCCGCTTTTGGCGGGGAGTCGGCGATGAACCCGGCCATCAGCGCGGCGAAGTCCAGGCCGTTCGCCGCGGCGTCATTGCTCTCATCGCCGGAGGCGCGCGCGCGCGCGGCATCGGCGGTGTTGCGGCCGTTGCCGGCGGGATTCGGCGCGATAGCCGGTTGGGGCGTAATCATGGCGGGGTCCGTTCCTCGTTGTTTGCTAGTCTTCCGTCGTGCGTGCCGCGGCGCGCCGGCCCTGTTCGTCGCCGCCGCGCTGCTCCTCGCGGCGCGAGCGCGCCGCCGCCACCGCCTGGCGGCGCCCGCGCAGGGTGGCGTAGCCCTGCAGCCTCGACTCCCTTTGCGCCCAATCGGCGCGGTGCAGCTGCTGCTGCTCGGATTGCGAGTGCATCACCTGCTGCTGGTGCGCGATTGCAAGGTCGAGTTTGTCGATGAAGAGGCGAAAGCCGCGCAGCTGCTCCACCGTCAGCCCCGAGCGCAACGTGGCGGCAAGCCGTGCGGCATATTCGCTGCGGTAAGCGGTGAGCAGCGCGAGCTGGTCCTTGAGCGCGCGCGCGGCCGACAACGAGGCGGCGAGGCGCGAGAGCGCGTCGTCGCGCTGGCCGCGTGCGAATTCGATCAGGCTGTCCAGTGCGGTCGCTTGCGCCATGTCCGGGCTCCTCAGGTTTGCGGGCCGGGTTGTACGCCGGCCTGCCCAGCGAGCAGCGCAGCGAGCCGGGCGTGGCTCTCGGCGAGCGGCGAGCGCTCGTGGATGTCCTGCTGCAGGAAGGCCTCCATCGCCGGACACAGTGTCACGGCTTCGTCCAGCACCGGGTCGTTGCCCGGGGTGTAGGCGCCAACCACGATCAGGTCGCGGTTGCGCTGGTAGCGCGCATACAGGGACTTGAAGCGCCGCGCGCGCAGCTGCACCTCGGGCGCGACCAGGGAGGGCATCGCGCGCGAGATCGAGGCCTCGACGTCGATCGCCGGATAATGGCCCTGATCGGCGAGCGCGCGCGAGAGCACGATGTGGCCGTCGAGGATGGCGCGCGCCGCGTCGCCGACAGGGTCCTGCGGGTCGTCGCCCTCGGTCAGCACGGTGTAGAACGCGGTGATCGAGCCGCCGCCGGCCTCGGCGTTGCCGGCGCGCTCGACCAGCAGCGGCAGCTTGGCGAACACCGATGGCGGATAGCCCTTGGTCGCCGGCGGTTCGCCGATGGCGAGCGCGATTTCGCGCTGCGCCATGGCGTAGCGGGTGAGCGAGTCCATCAACAGCAGCACGTGGCGCCCGGCGGCGCGGAAGTGCTCCGCCAGCGTGGCGGCATAGGCGGCGCCTTGCAGGCGCAGAAGCGCGGGCGAGTCGGCGGGGGCGGCGACCACCACCGCGCGCGCGAGGCCCGCCGCGCCTCGAGGGTTGGCAGCGCGAACTGGTGCGCATCGTACGCAAGATGGCGCAGTACTTCTACCCGCAGTCGCAGACCAAGGTCATGAACGAGGGTTGGGCGACGTTCTGGCACTACACCCTGCTCAACCGGCTGTACGACAAGGGTCTCGCCACCGACGGCTTCATGCTCGAGGTGCTGAAGTCCCACACCAACGTGGTGGCGCAGCGGGGGTTCGACGAGCGCGGCTATGGCGGCCTCAATCCCTACGCGCTCGGCTTCCAGATGATGAGCGACATCCGCCGCATCTGCGAGCGCCCGGATGCCGAGGACCGGGAATGGTTCCCGCAGATCGCCGGCGGCGACTGGCTGCGGGTGCTCGATTTCGCGATGCGCAACTACAAGGACGAATCGTTCATCGCCCAGTTCCTCTCGCCGCACCTGATGCGCGAGCTGCGCCTGTTCGCGGTCGCCGACCACGAGGAACGCGACGCGTTGCTCGTGGACTCGATCCACAACGAGCAGGGGTACCGGCGGCTGCGCCAGCTGCTCGCGCGCCAGTACGACCGCGACAACCTGCTGCCCGACATCCAGGTGATGCGCTACGAACGCGACGCCGACCGTTCGCTGCGGCTGCGCCACCAGCGGCACCGCGGCCGGCCGCTCGACAAGGAGGCGCGCGAGGTACTCGCGCACCTCGCGCGCCTGTGGCGCTTTCCGGTGGTGCTCGAGGCGGTGCACGCCGACGGCCAGGTCATCGATGAGACCGAATGCCGGCCGGAATAGGCTCCAGCGGCATGGAAGTTGTACCGGACCGCTTCGTCGCGGACGTCGAGTGCCACTTGCGAGGCAGTCACGATCCGCATGTCGGTGGTCGATGGCGTGAGAGCGGCGGGGCCGCGGCCGGATTTGCGGCCGCTCGTCAACTGCGGGCTTCGAGCGCCGCCACGCGCGCTTCGAGCAGGTCCAGCCGCTCGTTCAACACCGGCACAAACTGAGCAATATGCCGAAATCGACCTTGAGGCTGGCGATCGAGGCGTCTATGACATTCAGTCGATGCGAATGCTCGGCGAGCGTCTTGCGTGTTTCGATTCGGAAATCGCGCACCTCCTCGCGAAACTCTACGATCGTCTTCAGCGTGAGGTCCACCGCGCGCTCCGTGGCTCAGTCCAAGCACGCATTATATGCACTTCCACCTGCCGACTCCGTTGCCAACGTCGCGCGCCACCTGCGGGGCCCGGGATGACGCGCATCCTTGTTGTCGACGACAAAGAGGAGAACCTCTACCTATTGCAGGCGATGTTGACGGGAAATGGCCTCGCGCTCGAATCGGTGCACGCCGACGGCCAGGTCATCGATGAGACCGAATGCCGGCCGGAACAGGAACTGGCGTGAAATTGCCCGTGTATTCGGGACTTCCGCCCCGGGGCGCCGCGGCTAGAGTGCACTGCATGAGGCGCGCACGCAGGAGCGGATCGTGACGGTGGACATGACCCAGTTCTACCAGGTGTTCTTCGAGGAGAGCGCGGAGCTGCTGGCGGAAATGGAGACGCTGCTGCTCAAGGTGAACCTGGCGGCGCCGGACAGCGAGGAATTAAACGCCATCTTCCGCGTCGCGCACTCCATCAAGGGTGGCGCCAGCACCTTCGGCTTCACCGACATGACCGAAGTGACGCATGTGCTCGAGTCGCTGCTCGACCGCCTGCGCAAGGGCGAGCTCGCCCTGACCTCGGAAATGGTCGACGTGTTCCTGAAGGCGCGCGACGTGATCACCGGCCAGCTGTCCGGGCATCGCGGCGATGGCAAGGCCGATCCCGCGCTCTCGGAAACGGTGTGCGCCGCCCTCAAGCGCCTCGCGGGCGGGACATCGAAAAAGGCGAAAAAGGGGCCAGGCTCGATTAATTCTTCGAGCCTGGCCCCTTTTCCCCCCCCCGGCCGCGAAGCCGGCGGCGGTCTGTTACCAGATCCAGTTCGCGCTGCCTGAGACCGCCACCACGGCGGCGCTCGAAAACCTGCGCAACAATCTCTCCGGGTTCGGCGAACTCGAGACGCTCGCCGGGCCGGCACCCGGCACCACGGCCGGAACGTACGTCTGGCGCCTGGCGAGCGGATACCCCGAAACGGTCCTCTGGGATGCGCTGGCGTTCAGCGTCGATCCCGCGGCATTGAAGATCGAACCCGAGGCCCCGGATCCAGGCTATGGATTCTTCGACGCGTTTCACGCCGCAATCGTGGCGCCGGCCCCCGAGGCCGCCACCGCGGAGTCTTTCCCGATGCGGCGCGCGACGGACGGGCCCGCCGGGGCGGCCGCGCTGGTGAACCTGGGCCGCCGCGATTCGGACAAGGCCGCGGCCGCCGATGCGACCTCGATCCGGGTGGGCGTCGAGAAGGTCGACCACCTCATCAACCTCGCCGGCGAACTGGTGATCACGCAGGCGATGCTGACCCAGACCGCCACCCAGCTTGACCCGGTACAGCACGAACGGCTGCTGAATGGCCTGGCGCAGCTCGACCGCAACACGCGCGACCTGCAGGAATCGGTGATGTCGATCCGCATGATGCCGATCTCGTTCGTCTTCAGCCGTTTCCCGCGCGTGGTGCGGGATCTCGCCGCCAAGCTGAACAAGGAAGTCGAACTGAAGACCGTCGGCGAGACCACCGAACTGGACCGGAGTCTGATCGAAAAGATCGCCGATCCCTTGAATCATCTCGTGCGCAATTCCATCGACCACGGCATCGAGTCGCCGGAAAAACGCCGCGCGGCGGGCAAGCCCGAGAAGGGCACCATCACGCTGCGCGCCTTTCACCAGGGCGGCAATATCGTCATCGAGGTCTCGGATGATGGCGCCGGCCTGTCGCGCGAGCGCATCCTCGCCAAGGCGCGCAGCCAGGGCATGCACGTTTCCGACACGATGCCCGACCAGGACGTCTGGCAGCTCATCTTCGCGGCGGGTTTCTCGACCGCGGAAGTGGTCACCGATGTCTCCGGGCGCGGCGTCGGCATGGATGTCGTCAGGCGCAACATCCAGGCGCTGGGCGGCAGCGTCGAGATCGACTCCAGCCTCGGCGCAGGCACGCGGATCTCCATCCGCCTGCCGCTGACCCTAGCGATCCTCGACGGCCTGTCGGTCAAGGTAAGCGACCAGCTCTTCATCATCCCGCTCAACCACATCCTCGAATCCCTGCAGCCGGCCGCCTCGGACGTGAAGACGGTGCGCGGCCAGGGCACCGTGGTGCATGTGCGCGGCGAGTACCTGCCGGTCCTGAAATTGCACGAAATATTCAATATCCAGCCGGGATCTGCCGATAGCGGGCAGGGAATCATGGTGATTCTCGAGTCCGACGGCGTGAAAAGGGCGCTGCACGTCGACGAACTCGTCGGGCAGCACCAGGTGGTGATCAAGAGTCTGGAGACCAACTACCGCAAGGTGCCGGGCGTATCGGGGGCCACCATCATGGGCGATGGCAAGGTTGCGTTGATCATCGATGCCGGCCTGCTGGTGCGGGGCATGCGGCCCGAACTGCGCGTAGCGGCATGAACGGAGAACCTAAATGGCACAAGCAGCGAGACACGCAACAAGCGCACCGGCTGCGGCAATGGCGGCGCAGCACAGCAACGAATACCTGACCTTCACCCTGGGCAAGGAGGAGTACGGCATCGAGATCCTGAAGGTGCAGGAGATCCGCTGCTACGAGGCGGTGACCAAGATCGCGAATGCGCCCGAATTCATCAAGGGCGTGGTCAACCTGCGCGGCATCATCGTGCCGGTGGTCGACATGCGCATCAAGTTCAACCTCGGTGAAGCCAACTACGACCAGTTCACGGTGGTGATCATCCTGAACGTCGCCAAGCGAGTCGTCGGCATGGTCGTGGACGGGGTATCGGACGTGATTCAACTCGCTGCCGAGCGCATCCGCCCGGCGCCGGATTTCTCGGCCTCGAGCTTCGACACTTCCTACATCACGGGACTCGGAACCATGGACGACCGCATGCTGATCCTGGTGGACATCGAGAAGCTGATGGGCGGCGCCGAGATGGCGCTGGTGGAACAGGCGACGGTGCAATAGCGACCACGCCGGGACGCAGCATCAAACTTACGAAAAGGCTAAATCATGCTTTCGAACATGAAGACTGGCACCCGTCTTGGGATCGGGTTCGGGGCCGTTGTCGCAGTGATGGTCGCGATCACCGCAGACTCCAGCGAGGAAGCCTGGGAAGAGTTCTAAAACGCTTAAAGAATGGGCCAGACGGGCCGTAGTAGACAGAAGCCGGTGCAAGCGCTCAGAGCGCACACCCTATTGGGCAAGACCAGACAAAGGAGAACGCCATGAACAGGAACTGGACAGGCAGAATGAAGAGATCGGCCCTGGTGGGCGCGGCGATCATGATCGGCACGAGCGGCTACCACGGTGTCGCTAGCGCGGATCCGGCGCAGGAAGCGTTGGCGCAGAGCCTCACCACCCTCTTCCGCGCGGCCCGCGCCGTGATTTCGGACAACCAGCAGCTCATCAACGACGCCTCGAAGGGCGACAAGGGACTCACGGGCGACAAGGTCGTGGCCGCCGCCAAGGAAAACTACAAGAAGGCCGCCGGCAAGGATGTCAACGTCGACCGCGCCAGCGTCGAAGGCAAGCTCACGGTGGCCATGCTCGACTCGGTGAAGCAGGTGATGGACAAGGCGCAGCCGCTGATCAACAAGCAGGGCATGGATTTCAAAGGCTTCCTGCCCGCCGTCTTCGGCAAGCAGGTCGCCGACGGTTTCCGCAGGAACGCCGATGGCGCCGCCGACATCAAGCTCACCGCGCCGAAGGCGTATGTGCGCAACCGTTCGAACATGCCCGACGTCTGGGAGGACCAGGTGATCGAGAGCAAGTTCAAGGCGAGCGGCTGGGTGAAGGGCAAGGGCTACGGTGAAGTGGGCGAACACAAGGGCAAGACCGCCTTCCGGCTCATTCTTCCTGAGTACTACGGCGCCTCCTGCCTTGCCTGCCACGGCGACCCCAAGGGGGCCACGGACATCAGTGGCGGTAAGAAAGAGGGGGCCAAGCTCGACGAGCTCGGCGGCGCGATCAGTATCGCCATCTACGCCAAGTAAGGGAATTTCAAGCACAGGAGAATCACGTCATGACGGGTATCGGCCGCTTTTTCTCGACGATCCGAAGCAAGATCGTCTTCGGCAACCTCCTGCTTCTGATCCTGATGGGCGGCTCGCTGTGGTACCTGCGGGTCAACATCGTCAGCGCGGGAGAGGCCATCGCCGCGCAGCGTGCGGTCCTGGAGAAGTCCGATTCGGCCAACGCGGCGGCGAAGACCTTTGGCGAGTTTAAGTACTGGCTGACCGATTTCGCGGCCAGCCAGCTCAACGAGTCCGAAGACCAGGCCAAGAAGCAGCATGGCGAACTGGCGCGACACCTGAAATCCCTGGAGGCGGTCGACCCCAAGTCGGTGGCCGCGATCCGGCGCCACGCGGACGAGATCGTCAAGTTCATGCAGGAGGCGACGAATGCCTATCTGGATGACAACCGCGTCCTCGGCAATTCGATGCTTGCCAAGAGCCGCGCGGGAGCGGAAACGGCGTCCACGCTGATCCAAGGGGTCGTGGCGAGCCAGCAGGTGCTCGCCCGCAAGGCCGGCGACGCGGTCGTCGGCAGCACCGAGCAAGCCGCCCGCATCGCGGTGATCCTCCTGTTCATCGCGGTGGGCACGGGCGCGTTCCTCGCCTGGCTGATCCTCCGGGCCATCAGCAGGCCAATCGCCGCCATTTCGCCGGTTGTCGACGCCCTGGCCAAGGGCGACCTGAGCGTTCGAACCGCGGCGCGTGGCAATGACGAGATCACGGTCATGAGCCGCAAGCTCAATGAGGCGATCGCGCACATGCGCGCAAGCGTCCAGGAGGTCACCGGCGCGGCAGCACCGACGCCATTACCACGGCCACGAAGGAAATCGCCTCCGGGAACGCGGACCTGTCGAGCCGAACGGAGGAGCAGGCGAGTTCTCTGGAGGAGACGGCGAGCTCGATGGAAGAACTCACGAGCACCGTGAAGCAGAACGCGGAGAACGCGAAGCAAGCCAATCAACTGGCGGCGGGGGCCTCGGCTGTGGCGGTGAAGGGTGGCCAGGTGGTCGGGCAGGTGGTCAGCACCATGTCCTCGATCAACGAGAGCTCGAAGAAGATCGTGGACATCATCAGCGTGATCGACGGCATTGCGTTCCAGACCAACATCCTGGCGCTCAACGCTGCGGTGGAAGCCGCCAGGGCGGGCGAGCAGGGGCGCGGCTTCGCGGTGGTGGCGACCGAAGTGCGCACCCTCGCGCAAAGAAGCGCGGCGGCGGCGAAAGAGATCAAGACCCTGATCGGGGACTCGGTGAGCAAAGTCGAGGACGGCAGCAAGCTGGTGGACCAGGCGGGCAAGACCATGGATGAGATCGTCGCCGCGGTGAAGCGCGTGACCGACATCATGGCGGAGATCTCGGCGGCGAGCCAGGAGCAGAGCTCGGGCATCGAGCAGGTGAACCAGGCGGTGACGCAGATGGACCAGGCCACGCAGCAGAACGCGGCGCTGGTGGAGCAGGCGGCGGCCGCCGCCGAATCGATGCAGGAGCAGGCGCGCACTCTCGCGCAGGCGGTAAGCGTGTTCAAGCTGGCCGAGGACGCGCGCGAGGCGGTGCCGGCGCTGGCGGTGGAGCATAAACCCGTGCCGAGGAACGTGGCGAAGGTCGAGCGCAAGGCCAGGCCAGCGGTGGCAATGGCGTGACCACGAGGATCCTGACGTGACTGCCGTGCTGGCCATGGCCGACTCCGGCCGTGAGTTCGACCTCTCGGACCGGGACTTTTCCCGGGTCTGCAGGCTGATCCATGCGCATGCCGGCATTTCGCTCAACGAGAGCAAGCGCAACATGGTGTACAGCCGCCTCGCCAGGCGGTTGCGCGAGCGCGAACTGTCGAGCTTCGCCGCTTATCTCGATCTGCTGGAGACCGAGGAGAGCGGCGAATGGCAGGATTTCGTCAACGCGCTGACCACCAACCTCACCTCGTTTTTCCGCGAGGCGCATCACTTCGAGATGCTCGCCGACCTTCTGGCGGCGACCCCGTCCGGCAAGCAGGTCGCGCTGTGGAGCGCCGCCTGCTCGACCGGGGAGGAGCCCTACAGCATGGCGATGAGCGCCAGGGACGCTCGGGATGCATCGGCGCCGACGGCGCGCATCCTGGCGACCGACATCGACACCCAGGTGCTCGAAACCGCGCGGCGCGGCGTGTATCGCGACGACAACGTCGCCAGGCTCGATCGGGACCTGGTGCAGCGCCATTTCCAGCGCGGCACGGGCTCCAACTCCGGCCTGGCGCGGGTGAAAAAGGAGTTGCGCGACATGGTGAGCTTCCGTCAGTTCAATCTGTTGCAACCCGCCTGGCCGATGACGGAAAAATTCGCCGCCATTTTCTGCCGCAACGTGATGATCTATTTCGACAAGCCGACGCAGCGCGGCATCATGGAGCGGATCGCGGCGCGCCTCGAGCCCAGGGGAATCCTGTTCATCGGCCACTCGGAGAATCTGCTGTGGGCCCGCGACCTGTTTGAGCCCTGCGGCCGCACCGCCTACCGGCTCGCCGGGTGCGGGGAGGGGAATTGAATTGGATAGCGCGCTCCTCGAATGCGAGGCAACCAACCACTACTACGACGCCCAGTTCAAGCGCGAGGCCGTCAAGCTGCTGCCCGGCGAGTTCTACGTCTGCCAGCACGACCGGCTGCTGGTCACGGTGCTCGGCTCGTGCGTCGCGGCGTGCATCCGCGACTACGCCAACGGGGTCGGCGGCATGAACCACTTCATGCTGCCGGAGGCCGGCGGCGACGCGACGGGGCTGCCCGCGCGCTACGGCGTCTACGCGATGGAGGTGCTCATCAACCAGATCCTCAAGACCGGCGGGCGGCGCGAACGCCTGGAAGCCAAGGTGTTCGGCGGCGGCAACGTGTTGCGCGGCTTCAGCACCAACACGGTGGGCGAGCGCAACGCCGCCTTCGTGCGGGAGTTCCTCGCCACCGAGAGCATCCGGGTGGTGGCGCAGGACCTGCTGGATGCCTATCCGCGCAAGCTGTACTTCTTTCCCGCGACGGGGCGGGCGCTGGTGAGGAAGCTGATGCGCCTGCATAACGAGACGCTGCTCGAGCGCGAACGCGACTACAACGCGCGCATCTCGACGGTGAGCGGCGCGGGCGGCGGCGACGTCGAATTGTTCGGGTGAGGCGATGACCATGGCCGCAGCAGCCACTCCCGCGGGCAAGACCAAGGTGCTGATCATCGACGATTCGGCGCTGGTGCGCAGCCTGATGACCGCCATCGTCGACAGCCAGCCCGACATGCGCGCGGTCGGCGCGGCGCCCAACCCGCTGGTGGCGCGCGAGATGATTCGCGCGCTCGACCCGGACGTGCTGACGCTGGACGTGGAAATGCCGAAAATGGACGGCATCGAATTCCTCGACCGGCTGATGCGCCTGCGGCCGATGCCGGTGCTGATGGTGTCTTCGCTCACCGAGCGCGGCGCCGAGGTGACCATGAAGGCGCTAGAACTGGGCGCGGTGGATTTCGTCACCAAGGCGAAGTTCGGCATCGCCGAGGGTCTCAACGGCTCGGCTGGCGACATCGTGGACAAGATCCGCATCGCGGCGCGCGCCCGCGTCCGGCGCAAGACCGCGGGCGCCGCGCGCAAGCCGATCGAGCGCTCCGGCTACTCCGGTACGGAAAAGCTCATTCTCGTCGGCTCCTCCACCGGCGGCACCGAGGCCCTGCGCGAGATGCTGCTCGATTTCCCGCCCGACTGCCCCGGTACGCTGGTGACGCAGCACATGCCGGCAGGATTCACGAAAAGTTTCGCCGACCGCCTCGACAGCCTGTGCCGGATAGCGGTCAAGGAGGCATCGCACGGCGACCGCGTGCTGCCGGGGCACGCCTACATCGCGCCGGGGGACCGGCACCTGAGCGTGAGCCGCAGCGGCGCCAATTACCACACGCAGCTCTCGGATGAGCCGCCGGTCAATCGCCATCGCCCCTCGGTGGAGGTGTTGTTCAGCTCCGGCGCGCGGTGGGCCGGCGCGAACGCGATCGGCATCATGCTGACCGGCATGGGCAAGGACGGCGCGCAGGCAATGCTGGAGCTGCGGCAGGCGGGCGCCTGGAACATCGCGCAGGACGAGGCGAGCTGCGTGGTATTCGGCATGCCGCGCGAGGCGATCGCGCTGGGGGCGGTGGACGAGGTCCTGCCGCTCGGGGACATCGCTTCGCACGTGTTCGCGCGGCTCAGCGCCGGCGGCACGCGCGCGGTGCGGGTCTAGCCGAGGTCTTGCTTGAACACGCCCAAGCCCAACGCCCCGGCGCGCGCAGCGCCGCGGGCCGCACCACGCCAGGCCGAGGAACCAGCCGTGGAGGAGACGCTTGCGGGGCACGCCAATCGCGTGCTGCGCGCCAGGCTGAGCGCGGCGATACTTGCCGTGCTCGACCCTGGCATCGCGTTGCTGCAGTGGCTGCGCAAGGCCGCCGGGGGCGTTGCGGCGGCCGAAGCCGGGGAGGGCGACGCCGGCTCGAGGAAGGACCGCGCGGGCGGGCGCTCCGACGCGGGAGCGACGGCCGCCGAGGCCGCCTCACCCGCCCCCAGGCGGCTGCTGCGCGCGTTTCTGGTCTACGTCGGCGTGCTGCTCGCCGGAGGCATGGCGGGCGGAGCCCTCGCTTTTGATCTCCTGCAGGAGTTGATCATTTACCTCGCGGTGGAGAATCGGCAGCTGGAAGCGGCGCTCTCGACGCAGTCCGGGGCGGCCGCCGCCGCCAAGCAGACCCTCGAGCAGGCGCAGGCCGGGCGCCGCGAAGCGGAGCGCAAGCTCGCGACGCTGCGCGCCGGGGAGCGCCTCGCCGCGGCCACGCCCTCACCCTCACCCGCACCCGCACCCGCACGCGCACCCTCACCCGCACCCGCACCCGCACGCGCACCCGCACCCGCACCCGCACCCGCACGCGCACCCGCACCCGCACCCGCACCCGCACC
>SBAS01000113.1 GCA_005240145.1 Nitrosomonadales bacterium
GCCAGCAGCGTCGCCGAGTAGCACCGCTGCTGGCGAACGCCTGCAGAAGCTGCTCGCCGCCGCGGGCTTCGGCTCGCGCCGGCTGATCGAAACCTGGATCAGCGCGGGCAGGGTAACGGTGCGGGGTCAGCTCGCGAAGCTGGGCGATCGCGCGGCCCCGGGCGACCTTGTACTCCTCGACGGCAAGGAAATAAAGTTCAGCGTGCACAAGGCGCATCCGCGCGTCATCGTCTACAACAAGCCGGTCGGCGAGCTGGTGACGCGCAGCGATCCCGACGGCCGCGCCACCGTCTTCGACAAACTGCCCAAGCTCAGCCCCGGTCGCTGGGTGTCGATCGGCCGGCTCGATCTGAATTCCGCCGGACTGCTGCTATTCACCGATTCGGGCGAACTGGCGAACCAGCTTATGCATCCGCGCCGGGAGATCGAGCGCGAGTACGAAGTCCGCGTGCAGGGCGGGCTGGATGCGGCGGCGATCCAGCGGCTTCTTGGAGGGATCGAACTCGAGGACGGGCCTGCAAGGTTTCTGCTTGTGGAGTCAATTCAAAATAGAAAAAGCGAAGGAACCAATCGCTGGTACCGCGTCGTGCTCGCCGAAGGCCGCAACCGGGAAGTGCGGCGCCTGGTGGAGGCGGCAGGGTCTCGTGTCAGTCGCCTCATGCGGGTGCGCTATGGTCCTGTCTGCCTGCCGCTTGACCTGCCACCGGGACGAGCGCGCGAGCTCGGCGCCGAAGTGGTCGCCGAGATTGTAAAAACAGCGAAAAGCTGTTAAACTTCAAGCCGTTTCAGATGCAAATGGGCCTCGGCCCATTTTTTGTTTGCACGCTTGGAAAAGCATGGCGGCGATGGCGAAAGTGGTGCAGCTGACCCTGGAAGGCATGGGGTTCGAACTGGTGGATGCGAGGGCATCCGGCGGGGGGCGGCAACTGTCCATTTTCATCGACCGGCCCGCAGGTTCCGGGCCGGGCATCACGGTGGATGATTGCGCCGAGGTGAGCAGGCAGCTGTCGCGGGTGCTGGAGGTCGAGGGTATCGACTACGACCGGCTGGAAGTGTCCTCGCCGGGGCTGGACCGGCCGCTGTGCAAGCCGGCCGATTTCACCCGGTTCGCGGGCAGCAAGGTGGACGTGAAGATGCGGACCCGGGACGAGAGCGGCCGCAAGCGCTTCACCGGCCTGCTGCGCGGCGAGGCGGGCGGTGTGGCCACGCTCGAGGTCGAGGGGCGCGAGGTGGCGTTGAAGCTGGATGAAATTGTTCGGGCCCGGCTGGTGCCGGACCTGCAAGCAAAGGGAAAGAGATGAGCCGGGAAATTCTGCTGCTGGTCGACGCGCTCGCGCGCGAGAAAAACGTCAATCGCGACGTGGTTTTCGGCGCGCTTGAGCTCGCGCTTGCCTCCGCCACCAAGAAACGCTTCACCGAGGATGTCGACGTGCGCGTCGAAATCAACCGCGACACGGGCGCCTACCAGGCCTACCGCCGCTGGAGAGTGCTGCCTGACGATGCCCCCGACTGGATCAACGCGCAGATGCTGTCGGTCGAAGAGGCGCAGGACCGCAAGCCCGACGCCAAGCTGGACGACGTCATCGAGGAACAGATCGAGAACGTGCCGTTCGGCCGCATCGGCGCGCAGACCGCCAAGCAGGTGATCCTGCAGCGGATTCGGGATGCGGAGCGCGAGCAGATCCTGAACGACTTCCTGGCGCGGGACGAGCAACTGGTCACCGGCACGGTCAAGCGCATGGAGCGCGGCAGTGCGATCGTGGAATCCGGGCGACTGGAAGCCCAGCTGCCGCGCGAGAACATGATCCCGAAGGAAAACCTGCGCGTCGGCGACCGCGTGCGCGCCTGGGTGGCGAAAATCGACCGCGGCGCGCGCGGCCCGCAGCTCATCCTGTCGCGCACCGCGCCGCAGTTCATCATGAAGCTGTTCGAACTCGAGGTGCCGGAGATCGAGGAAAAGCTGCTCGAGATCAAGTCGGCGGCGCGCGACCCTGGCGTGCGCGCCAAGATCGCGGTGCATACCAACGACCGGCGCATCGACCCGATCGGCACCTGCGTCGGCATGCGCGGTTCGCGCGTGCAGGCCGTGACCCAGGAACTGGCCGGAGAGCGCGTCGACATCGTGCTGTGGTCGGCCGATCCTGCTACCTTCGTCATCGGCGCGCTGGCGCCCGCCGAGGTGAGCTCGATCCTGGTGGACGAGGAAAAGCACGCCATGGACGTGGCGGTGGAAGAGGAGAACCTCGCCATCGCGATCGGCCGCAGCGGGCAGAACGTCAGGCTCGCCTCCGAGCTCACGGGCTGGACCATCAACCTCATGACGCAGGACGAGTCCACCAAGAAACAGGAAGAAGAGGGCAGCCGCGTCAAGAAGCTGTTCATGGAGAAGCTCGACGTGGATGAGGAAGTGGCCGACATCCTGGCGCAGGAAGGTTTCTCCTCGCTGGAGGAAATCGCCTATGTGCCGATCACCGAGATGATGGAGATCGACGCCTTCGACGAGAAAACGGTGAACGAGCTGCGCAACCGCGCGCGCAACGCTCTGCTGGTGCAGGCGATCGCGAGCGAGGAGAGCATCGACCGCGTGCAGCAGGACCTGCTGCAGCTCGAAGGGATGGACAACCAGCTCGCCGCCAAGCTCGCGGCGCAGGGCGTGAAGAGCCGCGACGACCTCGCGGACCTCGCGGTGGACGAACTTTCCGAGCTGACCGGCATGGACGAAGAGCGCGCCAAGAGCCTGATCATGGCGGCGCGCGCGCACTGGTTTGCCGAGGAGACTGGGGCCGCGGGCACCGCGGCTGCCGCGGCCGCAAAGCCCGCGGCGGTGGAAGTGAAAGGTACGCACTAACGTGGCGCAGACCAGCGTAGCCCAGTTTGCGAGCGAACTGAAGGTGCCGCCTTCGGTGCTGCTCGAGCAGCTGCGCGCCGCCGGCGTGGAGAAGCGCATCGGCGATGATTCGCTCACGGAGCAGGACAAGGCGAGGTTGCTCGAATACCTGCGCAAGTCGCACGGCTCGGTCGATCCCAAGAGCAAGATCACGCTGACGCGCAAGCACACCAGCGAGATCAAGAAATCCGACGCTACCGGCAAGGCGCGCACCATCCAGGTCGAAGTGCGCAAGAAGCGCGTCTTCGTCAAGCGCGATCCCTCCGAGCTGGCTGCGGCGGCGAGCGCCGCCGAGATGCCGCAGCCTGTCGCGCCGGCTCCCGCCCCCGCCCCCGCCCCTGCGCCCGCCGCTGCGCCGCTGGGTGGCCTGGACCCCAAGGAGCTGCAACTGCGCCAGGAAGAGCACAGGCGCCAGCAGCAACTGTCGGATATCCAGGCGAACGAACTGCGGGAGAAGCAGGAGCGCGAGAAGCGCGAGACGCAGCAGAAGCAGGCCGAGCGCGCCGCGCCGCCTGCGCCGGCGCCCGATGTCGCCGCCAAGGACAGCACCCTGCACGCGCCCAAGGCGGGCGAACCCAAAACCGACAAGAAGGCCAAGAAGGTCAAGCAGACCACTATCCTGCGCGATGATTCCGTCCGCCGGCGCGGCATCAAGACCCGCGGCGACATGGGCGGCGGCGTGGGCGGCTGGCATGGGCGTGGCGGCGCACGCCACCGGCCGGCGGCAACGGGAACCGGAGAGCCGGCGTTTGCGCAGCCGACCGAGCCCGTGGTGCGCGACATCGCGGTGCCGGAGACCATCACGGTGGGGGAACTCGCGCACCGCATGTCGGTCAAGGCGGTCGAAGTCATCAAGACGCTGATGAAGCTGGGCTCGATGGCGACGATCAACCAGGTCCTCGACCAGGAGACGGCGATGATCGTGGTGCAGGACATGGGCCACACGGCGCGCGCGGCCAGGCTCGAGGATCCCGAGGCTTTCCTCGTCGATGACACGACCGGGCCGGCTGCCGACGCGGTGGCGCGGCCCCCGGTAGTAACCGTGATGGGCCACGTTGACCACGGCAAGACTTCGCTACTCGACTACATCCGCACCACCAAGGTGGCGGCAGGGGAGGCGGGCGGCATCACGCAGCATATCGGCGCCTATCACGTCGAAACACCCCGTGGCGTCATCACCTTCCTCGACACGCCCGGACACGAGGCATTTACGGCGATGCGCGCGCGCGGCGCGAAGGCGACCGACATCGTGGTGCTGGTCGTTGCGGCGGACGATGGCGCGATGCCGCAGACCATAGAGGCGATCGCCCATGCCAAGGCGGCCAATGTGCCTCTGGTGGTGGCGATCAACAAAATAGACAAGCACGAGGCCAACCCGGAGAAGGTCAAGAACGACCTGCTGCAGCACGGCGTGGTGCCCGAAGACCTCGGCGGTGAATCGCCGGTGGTTCCGGTGTCGGCGAAGACCGGCGCCGGCATCGACGCGCTGCTGGAGCAGATCCTTCTTCAGGCGGAGGTATTGGAACTCAAGGCGCCGGTCAATGCGCCCGCCAAGGGCGTGGTCATCGAGGCGCGCCTGGACAAGGGCCGCGGCCCGGTGGCGACCCTGTTGGTGCAGTCGGGGACTCTCAAGCGTGGTGACGTGGTGGTTGCGGGCGCGGTGTACGGACGCGTGCGCGCAATGCTCGACGAGAATGGCAAGCCGGTGCAGAGCGCCGGTCCCTCGATTCCCGTCGAGATCCAGGGCCTGTCCGACGTGCCGCGCGCGGGCGAAGAAATGGTCGTGCTCGCGGACGAGAAAAAGGCGCGCGAGGTCGCGCTCTTCCGCCAGGGCAAGTACCGCGAGGTCAAGCTCTCCAAGCAGCGCGCCGCGAACCTCGAGAATATGTTCAGCAACATGGGCGAGGGCGGTGCGGGTCCCGGCGGCAAGAAGACCCTGGCCCTCCTGATCAAGGCCGACGTGCAGGGGTCGCAGGAAGCCCTGGCGCATGCCCTGACGCGCCTCGCGACCGAGGAAGTCAAGGTGAGCGTGGTGCACGCCGGCGTCGGCGGCATCACCGAGTCGGATGTCAACCTCGCGCTGGCCTCCGGCGCGGTGATCATCGGCTTCAACGCGCGCGCCGATGCGACCGCGCGCAAGCTGATTGAATCCTCGGGCGTGGACGTGCGCTACTACAACATCATTTACGACGCCGTCGAGGAAGTGAAGGCGGCCCTGACCGGACTGCTGCCGCCGGAGCGCAAGGAAAGCATCATCGGCCTGGTCGAGGTGCGCCAGGTATTCCGCATCTCCAAGGTGGGCACGGTGGCGGGCTGCTACGTGCAGGATGGACTGGTCAAGCGTGCCGCGCAGGTGCGCGTGCTGCGCGACAGCGTGGTCATCCACAGCGGCGAAATCGATTCGCTCAAGCGCTTCAAGGACGACGTGCGCGAGGTGAAGTCCGGCTTCGAGTGCGGCATGTCGCTCAAGACCTTCCAGGAACTCAAGGAAGGTGACCAGTTCGAGGTGTTCGAGATCCTCGAGGTCGCGCGCACGCTATGAGCCGGGGGCGGCCGCGCAAGGTGGCCGACCTGATCCAGCGCGAACTCGCCGACCTGCTGCGCCACGAGGTGCGTGATCCGCGCGTCGGGATGGTGACACTGACGTCGGTTGACGTTGCCCCGGATCTGTCGCATGCGAAAGTTTTTTTCACGCTTTTGAATTCAGAACATAAAGAAGAAACAGCCCGCGCCCTGCAGCGCGCCGCGGGGTTCTTGCGCTCACAACTGTCCCGCCGCATGACGCTGTACACCACGCCGGAGCTGCGCTTCGTCTACGACGAGTCGGTGGAGCGCGGCGACCGGCTCTCGCGGCTCATCGACAGCGTCATTCCGCCGAAGCGGTAGCGCGCAGCATGCAGCGGCTCAAGCTGAACGGAGTGCTGCTGCTCGATAAACCCGTCGGGCCGAGTTCCAGTGCGGTGCTGCAGGCCGTCAAGCGGTTGCTGAACGCGGAGAAGGCCGGCCACGCCGGTACGCTCGACCCGCTGGCCTCGGGACTGCTGCCGCTTCTTTTCGGCGAAGCCACCAAGTTCGCGCAATTCGGCCTCGATGCCATCAAGGAATATCGCGCGAGGGTCCGGCTCGGGGTGTCCACGGCAACCGGCGACGCCGAGGGGCCGGTCATCGAACGCCAGCCCGTGAACGTGGACGGCGCGCGGCTCGCGCTCGCGCTGCAGCGCTTTCGCGGCGCGATCACGCAGGTACCGCCGATGCACTCGGCCCTCAAGCAAGCCGGCCAGCCGTTGTACGAGATCGCCCGCCAAGGACGCACGGTGGAGCGAGCCGCCCGGCATGTGACGGTGCACGAACTCGAGCTGCTGGAGAACGCCGGCGACCTGCTGCTATTGCGCATCAAGTGCAGCAAGGGGACCTACGTGCGGCAGCTGGCCGTCGACCTGGGTCTGGCGCTGGGCACGGTGGCGCACCTGGACAGCCTGTGCCGTACAGCGGTCGCCGGCTTTCGCCTGGACCAGGCCGTGGCGCTGGACGAACTCCAGGCGCTTGGCGAGCAGGCACGCCGCGCCTGGCTCCTGCCGCCCGACAGCCTGCTGGAGGGCCTGCCACGCCTGGACCTGCCCGAGGACCTCGTAGAACGCTTCCTCAACGGCCAGGCCGTCGCACACGCTTCGGCCGGCCATGGTCCCTGCCGCGTCTACGGCAAAGCGGGCGTGCTGCTGGGCGTGGGCGAAGGTGGTCCGGGGGACGAATTGCGCCCCGCCAGATTGATTGCAAGGGTCTGAAATACCACGAAAAACTTGTACGGCAGCGGCAATATCGCTAGAATGCCCGCCTCACATACCGAGCCCAAAAGAGAGAAGAGCGTATGAGTCTGCAGGTTGCGCAAAAAGCGCAGGTGGTCAAGCAGCACCAGCGGTCCGCCAGCGATACCGGTTCCCCGGAAGTGCAGATCGCGCTGCTCACCGAGCGCATCAACGGCCTCGCCGAGCATTTCAAGTCCCATGTCAAGGATTTTCATTCGCGCCGCGGTCTGCTGAAGATGGTCAGCCAGCGCCGCACGCTTCTCGACTACCTGAAGCGCAAGGACGCGGACAAGTACCGTTCGCTGATCGAGCAGCTCGGGCTGCGCAAGTAATTCGCGCGCTGCCCGTTCCATTCACCGAATGCCGTAACACGAAACGCTCATCGCATCGATGAGCGTTTCGTTCTTGCGTCCCCACACAAAGGAATCCCTTTGAATCCGATCAAGAAAACCTTCACCCTCGGCACGCAGCAGGTCACGCTGGAGACCGGGGAAATCGCGCGCCAGGCGCACGGCGCCGTACTCTGCACGGTGGACGACACCGTAGTCCTCGCCGCGGTGACGGCCTCGAAATCAGCCAAGCCCGGCCAGAGCTTCTTCCCGCTCACCGTGGATTACGCCGAGAAGACCTATGCCGCGGGCAAGATCCCGGGCGGCTTCTTCAAGCGCGAAGGCCGCCCCAGCGAGAAGGAGATCCTCACCTCGCGCCTCATCGACCGTCCTATCCGGCCGCTGTTTCCGGATGGCTTTTACAACGAAGTGCAGGTCGTGGCGCAGGTCCTTTCGCTCAATCCCGAAGTGGACGCGGACATCCCGGCGATGATCGCGGTGTCGGCGGCGATGACGCTCTCGGGCGTGCCGTTCAGCGGTCCGATCGGCGCCGTGCGCGTTGGCTACGTCAATGGCCAGTATGTAACCAACCCGACCATGTCGCAGCTGAAGGAATCCGGCCTGAACCTGGTGGTCGCCGGTACGGCGCAAGGCGTGCTGATGGTGGAGTCAGAAGCTCTGGAACTGCCGGAGGACGTGATGCTGGGCGCCGTGGTCCACGGCCACGAGCAGATGCAGGCCGCGATCACTGCCATCGAAGAGCTCGCGGAGGTGGCAGCCAAGCCCGCCTGGGACTGGAAGGCGCCGGCCAAGGACGAAGCGCTGGCCGCGAAGATCACCGACATGTTCGAAGGCGACATGCGCAAGGCTTTCGACATTCGCCAGAAGGGCTCGCGCCAGGAGACACTCAAGGCGCTCTCCAAGCGCATCCATGAAACCTGCGGCGTGGGTACCGAGGGTGGCCCGGACGCCAATACGGTGAATGACCTGAGCTTCGCGCTGGAGTCGAAGATCGTGCGCAACAAAATCCTCGACGGCGAGCCGCGCATCGACGGCCGCGACACGCGCACTGTGCGGCCGATCAGCATCCGCACCGGCGTGCTGCCCCGCACCCACGGCTCGGCTCTGTTCACGCGTGGCGAAACTCAGGCGCTGGTCACCGTGACCCTGGGCACCGGGCGCGACGAGCAGATCATCGACGCGCTGGCGGGCGAGTACCGCGACCGTTTCATGTTCCACTACAACTTCCCGCCGTACTCGACCGGCGAAACCGGCCGATTCGGCTTCACCAAGCGCCGCGAGATCGGCCACGGCCGCCTCGCCAAGCGCGCGCTGGTCGGCATGCTGCCGCCGGCCACGGATTTCGGCTACTCGCTGCGCATCGTCTCGGAGATCACCGAATCGAACGGTTCCTCGTCGATGGCGTCGGTGTGCGGCGGCAGCCTTGCGCTGATGGACGCCGGGGTGCCGATCAAGGAGCACGTCGCGGGCATCGCCATGGGCCTCATCAAGGAAGGCAACCGCTTTGCGGTGCTCACCGACATCCTCGGCGATGAGGACCACCTGGGCGACATGGATTTCAAGGTCGCGGGCACCACCAACGGCGTCACCGCGCTGCAGATGGACCTCAAGATCGAGTCCATCAACAAGGGCATCATGAAAGTGGCGCTCGACCAGGCGCGTGAAGCGCGGTTGCACATCCTCGAGCAGATGAAGCAGGCGATGGGCGGCTCGCGTTCCGAGCTCTCCAGCTTCGCGCCGCGCATCCTCAAGATCAAGATCAACCCGGACAAGATCCGCGACGTCATCGGCAAGGGCGGCGTCGTGATCCGCGGCATCCAGGAGGAGACCGGCACCACCATCGAGATCGAGGACGATGGCATGATCTCCATCGCCTGCGTCTCGCCCGAGGGCGGCGAAGCCGCGCTCAAGCGCATCAAGGACATCACCGCCGACGTCGAAGTCGGCAAGATCTACGAGGGTCCGGTGCTGCGCCTGCTCGACTTCGGCGCCATCGTGCAGCTGCTGCCGGGCCGCGATGGCCTGCTGCACATCTCGCAGATCAGCAACGAGCGCGTCAATGCCGTGTCAGACCACCTGAAAGAAGGCCAGGTCGTGAAGGTCAAGGTGCTCGAGGCCGACGACAAAGGCAGAGTGCGCCTGTCGATGAAGGCCGTCGGCACGCCGGAAGCGGCGAAGCAGAACTAGAAGGTTTTACTTCAGGCCTTACTTTGCCACCTGCCGCTCGCGCATCTCGTCGAGGGTCTTGCAATCGATGCAGAGCGTGGCGGTGGGGCGTGCTTCCAGGCGCTTGAGGCCGATCTCGACGCCGCAGCTCTCGCAGTAGCCGTATTCGTTGGCGTCGATGCGCGCGATGGTCTCGTCGATCTTCTTGATGAGCTTTCGCTCGCGGTCGCGGTTGCGCAGTTCCAGCGCCATGTCGGATTCCTGGCTGGCGCGGTCGTTCGGGTCCGCGAACACGGTCGCCTCGTCCTGCATCGTGTGCACGGTGCGGTCGATCTCCTCCGAGAGCTCGGATTTGAGGTTCTCGAGAATCTTGCGGAAATGGGAACGCTGCTTCGCGTTCATGTACTCCTCGCCTTTCTTCGGGGCGGAGGGCGCGAAGCTGTTTTTCTTCAATTTCACTGGCATTTCGGCATCAACCAAAAAATGAAGGTAGGCTTTGTAGCAGAAATGCACCTCTGCCGCAAGCCAAAAAAAGAGTATCATTGGCGCCCGATTTTCGGGGTGTAGCGCAGCCTGGTAGCGCGCCTGCTTTGGGAGCAGGATGTCGGGAGTTCAAATCTCTCCACCCCGACCAGTCCTGCCCCGGCACGTGAAGGTGAACTGCGGGGTGAGCTGCACGGCGGAAAGCTTACGATCTGCCCGTAGCTCAACCGGATAGAGCACCAGCCTTCTAAGCTGGGGGTTGTGGGTTCGAGTCCCGCCGGGCAGGCCAGAAGATTTGTAAAATTCGCAGCAGCAATGGTGGCCGTAGCTCAATGGTAGAGTCCCGGATTGTGATTCCGGTTGTTGTGGGTTCGAGTCCCATCGGTCACCCCACCTTCTCTTGAAACGACGAGACTTCCTGCAGGCGACCGCGCTTGCGCTCATGCCGGGGGTGCCGCGCTTTGCAGCTGCGCAGGCCGATAAGTGGGGAGCTGACAAGGGGTATCCCACGGGTTGGGGTGGCGGATTCAATCGCGCCACCACCCACCGCGTGGGCAACTACTCGGGCGGCTTCGAATCGATGCTGCCGCACCATGTCATCCGCGCCGGCGACAAACCTCTGCCGTTCACCGTTGCGCTGCGCGATGACATCAAGTGGGGGTTCACGTCGCGCACTCCCCGCGACTATCTCGATAACTGGCCCGTTACGGGACTTCTCGTCGCACGCAAGGGCGAGATCTGGCACGAGAGCTACCGGTTCGGGCGGACCGCGTCGATGCGCCTGACCAGCTGGTCGATGGCGAAAAGCGTTACGTCCCTGCTGCTCGGCATCTGCCTGGACCGCAAACTGGTCGCCTCGCTCGACGACACGACAGATCGCTACGTTCCCGAGCTGAAGGGCACGCTGCACGGCCAGACGACGCTGCGCAACCTCGGCAACATGTCGAGCGGCGCGGAAATCCTGCACGACCGCGACAATGCGCTCATCTATCCGTCTGCCTTCCTCGGAGCAAAGGACACGTTTTCCAGCATCCGGCACACGGTAACGGGCTGGAACCGCCGGCGTGAAGAGCAGGGACGCTTCTTCAATTACAACGAACTGTGCCCGCTAACGATAGGCATGGTGATTCGCCAGGTCACCGGCCAGTCGCTGTCGCAGTTCGCTCAGGAAGCGCTCTGGCGCCCGCTGGGGGCGGAGGCCGACGCGACCTGGTCGACCGACGCGGAGCGCAACGAATTCAACTGCGTAGGTTTCGCCGCGCGACTACGGGATTGGGCCCGGCTCGGCATGCTGGTTGCGCAACGTGGGCGCGCCAATGGCGCGCAAATCGTAAGCGAAGGCTGGATCGACGAATGCACGCGCTGGACCGACGCCGACCGTCAGGTGCGATATGGGGCAGCGCGGCCCGGCCTGCTAGGGGGTTACAAGCTTTTCCTGTGGCACGCGCGCGCCGACGGAACGCAGGTGGTTTTCAACGGCCATCATGGCCAGCGCGTTTTCATCGACCTGCCGACGCAAACCGTACTCGTGCAGACAGCAGTGGAGCATGAAGGAAACTGGCAGCAGGAGCTCTACGCCCTTTTCGAAGCGGCGGTGAGGATCAAGTCCTGACGTCGAGCTGCTGCCGCGGCAGGATAAATAGGCTGCCCGGGTCGCTGGTTTCCGGCCAGGTGAATTCCAGTTTCCGGTGGGCGCGC
>SBAS01000031.1 GCA_005240145.1 Nitrosomonadales bacterium
CCTTCAGCTGCGGCGCGAGCGCCTGGTTGCCGCGCCCGATCTCGCCGGCGAGATTGAAGAGTTCCGCCACCGCCTCCGCGGTATTGATGTCGTCGTCCATCGCGGCCTTAAACCGACGGGCATGCGCTTCTTCCCAATCTATCGTTGCCGGACCTGAAAAACCTTTCAATGCCGTGTAAAGCCGGGTCAGCCCGGCCTTGGCATCGTTCAGCAGCGCCCCGGAATAGTTCATCGCCGTGCGGTAGTGGGCGCGCACGAGGAAAAAGCGCACCACCTCGGCGTCGAACGCCTTGAGGATGTCGCGGATGGTGAAGAAATTGTCGAGCGACTTCGACATCTTGGTGTCGTCGACCTGGACGAAGCCGTTGTGCAGCCAGTACCTGACGAAGGGTTTGCCGTTGGCGCCTTCGGACTGCGCGATCTCGTTCTCGTGGTGCGGGAACTGCAGGTCCTGGCCGCCGCCGTGGATGTCGAACGATTCGCCGAGCAGCGAGCATCCCATCGCCGAGCATTCGATCGCCCAGCCCGGGCGACCATCCCCCCAGGGCGAGCGCCAGGTCGGCTCCGTGGGCTTGGAGCGCTTCCACAGCACGAAGTCGAGCGGATCGCGCTTTGCGGCGCCCACCTCGACGCGTTCGCCGGCACGCAGGTCGTCGAGCGACTTGCCCGAAAGCCTGCCGTAGCCCGGAAACTTGCGCACGGCGAAATTCACGTCGCCGTCTGCCGCAAGGTAGGCTAGGCCGTTTTTCTCCAGCCGGCCGATCATGTCGAGCATCTGCGGCACGTACTGGGTGGCGCGCGGCTCGTGGTCGGGCTTCTCCACCCCCAGGGCGCCGACATCCTCGTCCATGTAGCCGATGTAGCGCTCACTCAGCGCGCCGATGGTTTCGCCGTTCTCCACCGCGCGCTTGATGATTTTGTCGTCGATATCCGTAATATTGCGCACATAGATGACGCGATAACCGCTCGCGCGCAGCCAGCGCCGCACCAGGTCGAACGCCACCATCATGCGGCCGTGGCCGATGTGGCAGTAGTCGTAGACCGTCATGCCGCAGACGTACATGCGCACTTCGCCCGGGCGCAGCGAGACGAATTCCTGCTTTTCCCGCGCGAGGGAGTTGTATAAGCGAAGCAAGTTGTTAACCGACGAGGCTTAGTCTAGAATGAGCAAGATACTGTAGGGCCTTGAAAACTATAACACAATGACGAACTTTTCCGACCTGCGCCAGGCGCTGGCCGCACTGTTCGCCGCGCTGGTCGTGGCCTCCACCGCAGCGCTCGCGGACGACGTGCAGGAGGCGAGCAAGCTGCTCAGGTCGGGCCAGCACCAGCAGGCGCTCGAGCGCGTCAACAAAGTGCTCGCTTCGAGACCAAAGGACGCGCAGGCGCGTTTTCTCAAAGGCCTCATCTTCGCCGAACAGGGCAACACCAAGGACGCGACGGATATTTTACTCGCGCTGACGAAGGACTTTCCGGATCTTCCCGAGCCCTACAACAATCTCGCGGTGATCTACGCCTCGCAGGGCCAGTACGACAAGGCGCGCGGCGCGCTCGAGCAGTCGATCCGTACGCATCCGAGCTACGCCACCGCCTACGAAAACCTGGGCGACGTCTACGCCAAGCTTGCGAGCCAGGCTTACGACAAGGCGCTGCAGATCGACTCCGCCAACCCCGGCGCCAAGAACAAGCTCGCGCTTGTGCGCGATCTGGTGGGCGGCGCGGCGCCCGCCAAGCCGGTGGCGATTGCGGTGGCCGCGGTGGCGCCGAAAGAGCCGGCCAAGGCAAGGCCCCCGTTGTGGTTGCTGCGGCCGAGCCCGCCAAGCCAGCCGCGTCGAATGCAGGCAATGCGGACATACTCGACACGGTCAACGCCTGGGCCAAGGCATGGTCGGCCAAGGACGTCGATGGCTACCTCGCTTTCTACAGCAAGGAGTTCAAGACCCCAGCCGGCGAATCGCGCGCCGACTGGGAGAAAACGCGCCGCCAGCGCATTAGCGCGCCAAAGGGCATCGCCGTGACGGTGGAAGCTCCCAAAGTAAGCGTCCCGGCCGAGGGCCAGGCCAGCGTTACGTTCCGCCAGGGCTACCGTTCCGACGTCCTCAAATCCACCAGCACCATCAAGACGTTGACGCTCGCCAGGAGCAACGGGCGCTGGCTCATCCAGCAGGAGAGGGTCGGCAATTGACATCCCTGCCTAGCGCCTTCCTGCGCCTGGCCACCGCCGCCCTTCTCCTCGTTGCCTGCGGTGCTTACGCCGCGGGTCCAGAAAAGGCGTTGTCGGGCGTGCTGGAGGCGATCGAAGCCAACCGCATGGACCTCGCCACGCAGCGCGTCGAGGCCCTGATCGCGGCACAGCCGAATTTCCGCCTCGCTCACCTCATCCGCGGCGACCTGCTGATGGCGCGCGCGCGGCCGCTCGAGACCTTCGGCAACGTTGCCAAGACCGTACCGAGGGAAAAAGTCGAAGACCTGCGCGCCGAGGCCCTGCTGCGCCTGCGCGCGCATCGCGACCGCCCCAATGCCGAGCGCGTGCCGCGCTACATCCTGCAGATGAATGCCGAGCAGAAGCACGCGCTACTCGTCGACTCGCGCCGCTCGCGCCTCTATGTGTTCGAGAACGTCGGCGGCCGCCCCCAGTTCATCGCCGACTACTACGTTTCGCTGGGCAAGAACGGCATCGACAAGGCGCGCGAAGGCGACCAGAAGACGCCGATCGGCGTGTACCACGTCACCGCCAACCTGCCGCGGCAGAAGCTCACCGATTTCTACGGCGCCGGTGCCTACCCGATCAACTATCCGAACGCCTGGGACAAGCGGCTCGGCCGCAACGGCCACGGCATCTGGCTGCACGGCACGCCCAAGGACACCTACAGCCGCGCGCCGCGCGCGAGCGACGGCTGTATCGTGCTCGCGAACGCCGATCTCGAGGCGGTCGGCCGCACCGTCCAGATCGGCCTCACCCCGGTGATCATCGCCGACGACATCGAATGGACCGACGCCTCCGTTCTCGAGGCAGAACGCAAGGGGCTCGCCGATGCGTTCGAGGCGTGGCGCGCCGGCTGGGAGAGCCGCGACACGGAGCGCTATCTGTCGCATTACGCCGCGCGCTTCAGTTCGGGCGACCAGGATCTCGCCGCCTGGTCGGCGCACAAGCGCAAGGTCAATGGCGGCAAGGCCTGGATCAAGGTCACGGCGTCGCGCGTCGCGATGCTGCAGTATCCGCGCGAGAACTTCGTCGTCGTCAACTTCGACCAGGACTACCGCTCGAGCAATCTTTCCAACACGATGCGCAAGCGCCAGTACTGGGTCAAGGATGCCGGGCGCTGGCGCATCCTCTATGAAGGCGCCCTATGAAACTGATGGATTTCTGGAAGCCCCTGGTGATACTTTCGGCGACCGCGGCGAGCCCGGGCGCGCTGGGCGCCGACCCGCAGGTCGACCTGAAGACCAGCGCCGGCACCATCCGGCTCGAGCTCTACCCGGCCAAGGCGCCCAAGACGGTCGCCAACTTCCTGCAATACGTCAAGGACGGCCACTACAACGGCATGATTTTCCACCGCGTCATCGACAATTTCATGATCCAGGGCGGCGGCTACGACAAGAACTACAAGGAAAAGGCGACGCGCGAATCGATTCCGAACGAGGCCAAGAACGGCCTCAAGAACGAACTCGGCACCATCGCCATGGCGCGCACCAACGCGCCGCATTCGGCCTCCTCGCAGTTCTTCATCAACGGCAAGTACAACGACTTCCTCGACGCCGCCAACGCGCAGGACGGCTGGGGCTACGCGGTGTTCGGTAAGGTCGTTTCGGGCATGGACGTGGTGACGAAGATCTCCAAGTCGCCCACGGGATCGGGTGGACCGTTCCCCACCGATGTTCCCAGGCAGATGGTGATCATCGAGTCGGCCACGCTGGTGGCGGACAAGAAGTGATGCCGGCTCGGTTGTGAGTCAGCAGGCGCTCTTCGTCTCCGACCTGCACCTGTCGGCGGAGCGCCCGGAGGCCAACGAGCAGTTCTTCAGGTTCATCGCCGACGAGGCCGCGCGCGCCCGGGTCCTCTACGTGCTGGGCGACCTGTTCGAGTACTGGGCCGGCGACGACGAGCTGAGCGACGCTGCGGGCGACCCGCTCGCGCGTGACGTTGCTGCTGCTTTCAAGACGCTGGCCGACAGCGGCGTGCGCGTCGCGCTCATGCACGGCAACCGGGATTTCCTGGTCGGCAAGGCGTTCCTCGCCGCCAGCGGCGCGCAACTCCTGGATGACCCAAGCGTCATCAAGTTCGCGGGCAAACGCCTGGCATTGCTGCACGGCGACACGCTTTGCACCGACGACCACGACTACCAGGCCTGGCGCCTGACCGCGCGCTCGGCTGAATGGCAGCGCGAATTCCTTTCAACGAAACTCCTCGAAAGAAGAAAAACCATCCAAGGCCTGCGCGAGAAGAGCAAGGAAGTCATCGCCGCCAAGCCCGCGGAGATCATGGATGTGAACCAGAAGGCGGTGCGCGAGGTGTTCCGCCACCTCAAGTTGCGGCACATGATCCACGGCCACACCCATCGTCCGGCCCGCCACGAACACCAGGTCGACGGCGCGCGCTGCGAGCGCTGGGTGCTGCCCGACTGGTACGGGCGCGGCGGCTACCTGGCCCTGGACGACGTCGGACCGCGCCTGGTCAGCTTCTGATCAGGCAAGGCCGGCGGACAGGTCCGCCTTGAGGTCTGCCACCGCCTCCAGGCCTACCGCAACGCGGATCAATCCTTCCGTGATGCCGGCGGCGGCGCGCGCTTCGGGCGAGATGCGGCCATGGGTGGTGGTTGCCGGATGGGTAATGGTGGTTCTCACGTCGCCCAGGTTGCCGGTGATCGAGATGAGCTCGGTCGAATCGATCACCTTCCAGGCCTCGGCGCGGCCGCCTTTCACCTCGAAGGACACCAAAGCGCCGCCGGTGCGCTGCTGGCGCATCGCAAGTGCGTGCTGGGGGTGGGATTCAAGCCCCGGGTAGTAGACGCGCGTGACGTTCGGATGCTTCTCCAGCCAGCGCGCGAGTTCGAGCGCGCGCTCCGACTGCGCGAGCATGCGGATTTCCAGCGTCTCCATGCCCTTCAGGATCACCCAGGCATTGAACGGCGACAGGGACGGCCCCGCGGTGCGCAGGAAACCGAACACCGCGTCCATGGCGGGCCCCTTCGCGCCCAGAACCGCGCCGCCGAGCACCCTGCCCTGCCCGTCGAGGTACTTGGTCGCCGAATGGATCACCAGGTCGGCACCGAATTCCAGCGGCCGCTGCAGCACCGGCGTGCACAAGGCGTTGTCCACCACCAGCGCCGCGCCGGATTTCTTCGCCAGGGCGGCAAGCGCGGCGATGTCGGAGACTTCCCCGAGCGGGTTGGAGGGCGATTCGAGGAACAGCAGCCGGGTATTCGGCCGCAACGCGCGCTGCCACTCGCCGATGTCGGTCGGCGATACAAACGTGGTCTCGACGCCGAAGCGCGCGAAGATCGTGACGTAGAGCTGCACCGTGGAGCCGAACACCGCGTTCGAGCACACCACGTGGTCGCCGGCCTTGAGCAGCGCCATCGAGGTGGCGAGAATCGCCGACATGCCCGAGGCCGTCGCGACGCAGGCGGAAGCGCCTTCGAGCGCGGCGAGGCGGTCCTGGAACATCGCCACCGTCGGATTGGTGAAGCGCGAGTAGACGAACCCCGTGCCAGACAAACCCGCGCCGCCGGTGAAGCGTTCGGCAGCTTGCGCCGCGTTCTCGAAGAGGAAGCTCGAGGTGAGGTAGAGCGCTTCGGAATGTTCGTTGAACTGGCTGCGCGTGGTACCGGCGCGCACGCCGAGTGTGGAAATCTCAAACCCTTTGGCCATAAAAAAACCCGATCCTTTCTCTCTTAAGCGGACCGGGTTTCGGCACGCTTTAGCTGAATTTATAGCGCGCCCGCAAGCTGGCTCAAATCGGCGCGTAAGAAAGGATTATACCAAATTCAGCCTGTTGCCGCCAGGTTGAGGTCGAGCTGGGCGCCCTCGTCGTCCCCACTGTCGCGCTGCGCGTCGCGGCGCGACTCGATGATGTGCAGGTAGTCGCTGGTCACGTCGCCGGTGACGTAGACCCCGTCGAAGCACGACGTCTCGAAGGTGGAAAGTTTCGGGTTGGTCATCCGCACGGCGTCCTGCAGCGCCGCCAGGTCCTGGTAGATGAGCGCGTCGGCGCCGATCTCCGCTGCTACCTCGTCCTCGCTGCGGTGGGCGGCGATCAGCTCGGCGCGGGTCGGCATGTCGATGCCATAGACGTTCGGATAGCGCACCGGCGGCGCGGCCGAGGCGAAGAACACCTTGCGCGCGCCCGATTCGCGCGCCATCGTCACGATTTCGCGGCTGGTGGTGCCGCGCACGATGGAATCGTCCACCAGCAGCACGTTCTTGCCCTTGAACTCCATGCCGATGACATTGAGCTTCTGGCGCACCGAGCGGGTGCGCACTTCCTGGCCCGGCATGATGAAGGTGCGGCCTATGTAGCGGTTCTTCACGAAGCCCTCGCGGTAGGGTACGCCGAGGCCCGCCGCAAGCTGTAAGGCGGAAGGCCGGCTCGAATCCGGAATCGGGATCACGACGTCGATCTGCAGGTGCTGGTACTGGCGCTTGATCTTCTCGGCCAGCTTCTCGCCCATATGCAGGCGCGCTTCGTAGACCGAGGCGCCGTCGATGAGCGAATCGGGCCGCGCCAGGTAGACGTATTCGAAGATGCAGGGATTCAGGCCCGTCTTGTCGGCGCACTGCTGGCTGAAGAAGTTGCCGTCTTCGTCGATGAACACCGCCTCGCCCGGCACCACGTCGCGCAGCACGCGGAAGCCGAGCGCCTCGACGGCGACCGATTCCGAGGACACCATGTATTCGACCCCCTCGGGGGTTTCGTTGTAGCCGATCACGGCCGGACGGATGCCGTAGGGATCGCGGAACGCGAGCACGCCGTGACCGGCGATCATGGCGATAACGGCGTAGGCGCCGCGCACGCGCCGATGCACGTTCGACACCGCGGCGAATATCGTCTGCGGGTCGAGCCGCAGCGTGACAGACGCGTTCTCGAGCTCGTGCGCGAGCACGTTCAGCAGCACCTCGGAATCGGAGTTGGTGTTGATGTGCCGCAGGTCCTGCCGGAACATCTCCTCCTTCAGCTTGTCGGAATTGATTAGGTTGCCGTTGTGGCCGAGCACGATGCCGAACGGCGAATTGACGTAGAGCGGCTGCGCCTCGGCCGAATTGGATGCCGAGCCTGCGGTGGGGTAGCGGCAATGCGCGATGCCCATGTTGCCCGGCAGGGAGCGCATGTTGCGGGTACGAAACACGTCGCGCACCATGCCGGTGCCCTTCTGCATGTGGAAGGAATTGTGCTCGCTGGTGACGATGCCGGCGGCGTCCTGGCCGCGGTGCTGCAGCAGCAGCATGCCGTCGTAGAGCAGCTGGTTGACGGGAGAGCGAGCGACTATGCCCAGAATGCCGCACATCGGAGATTGCTCCTAGCGCTAAGGGCTAATCATAGCGCAAGCGCTCCGCAAACGTTTGCGGAAGCAGAGGTTTCAACGTCTGCGCCGCCTGCACCAGCACCGGGCCGCTGAGCGAATCGCGCCAGAACGGCTGCCGCGGCGCGCTGGTCAGCCCCGCGAGCAGGGCCGCGGCCAGGACAATGAGCGCACCGCGCGCGGCGCCAAAGAGCGCGCCGAGCATGCGATCGACGCCGCCCAGGCCTACCGCCTTCACGATCTTGGACAGCAGCAGCGCCACGAGCGAGGTCGCGACGAGCGCAACCACGAACACCGCCACGAAGGCGGTTGCGACGCGCAGTTCCGGGGTCGGGATCGCCTGCGGCATTTCGGGACCGAGAGGGCCGGCGAGGAGGTTCGCGGCAAGGAACGCGATGATCCAGCCCAGGATCGACAGGACTTCGCGCACCAGCCCCCGCCACGCACCGAGCGCGAGGGAAGCCGCGAAAACGCCGATGAGGGCGTAATCGAGCCAGGTCATGTCAGGATTTGGCGGCGAGTCTGCCGGGCAAACCGAGGTCTTTCAGCTGCTGCAGCACCTTCTCCGCGGCATCGCGGTTGCCGAACGGCCCCGCGCGCACCCGCGTCAGCATGCCGCTCTTGATAGGGATCTGCTCCGTGTAATGCGCAATCTTGGCGGCCGCCAGTTTCCCCGTTACTTCCTTGATCTTGTCGGCATCCGCGAACGCACCCACCTGCACCACGAACTGCTCGCCGCTCAGGGCCGCCGCGGCGCGCTTTTGCTCCGCCTCGGCGGCAGGCTTGTCGCTGCCCTTGGTCACCGCGACTTCGATCTTCGGCTCGGGCTTCGCTGCTGCAGGCTCGGGCGCCTTCTCCGGCGCCTTTTCTGCCGCTTTCTCGGCGCCCTTGTTCTCCTGGAGGGGTGCCGACTTGGGCGTGACCTTGGGAGTGAATCCGGCCTCGTCCTCGCCCGGAATGCGCACGCTCACCGGAGGCGCGCTGCCCTTTTGCTCGGGTTCGAACACCATGGGCAGCACGATCACGGCTGCAAGCACGAGCGCGATGGCGCCAACCAGCCGGCGGCGGCCGCGGCGCTTGAGCGTATTGACGTCTTCGTTTTCAGCCATAGGCGCCGGCTACCGTGAGAAAGGAGCCGAAGACGACGATTTTATCATTCTCGGCAGCTTCTTTCCTTGCCGCGGCGAGCGCCGCCGCGACGTTCGGGTGCTCGAATGCCGGGGCCTGAATCTTTTCGTCGGCAAGAACCTTTTTCAGATGGGAAGATTCAGCACCTCTCGATCCGGGCAATGTCGCCAGATGCCAGCGCGTGATGCGCGGCGCGGCGGCACGCACCACGCCGGCAATATCCTTGTCCTTGAGCATGCCGAACACGCCGATCGTCTGCGGCGAGAAGCCGCTCTCGCCCAGATTGGCGGCGAGCACGGCGGCCGCTTCCGGGTTATGCGCCACATCCAGCACCACCTGCGGGCGGCCGGGCAGCACCTGGAACCTGCCCGGCAGGGCGACCTCGGCGAGCGCGCGGCGCACGTCCTGCATGGCGATCGGCAAGCGCTCGCGCAGGCTGTCGAGGGCGGCGAACGCCGCGCTCGCGTTGCGCAACTGCATTGCGCCGCGCAAGGCGGGGTGTGCCAGACCCGAGCGCTTGCCGGCGGGGCCCCAATATGACCACTGCGTGCCCTGCGGCACATAGCCGAAGTCACGCCCCAACAACAGGGCTTTGCAGTTCGTTTTCTGAATTTCTTCCAGAACGCTCCTGGGTATTTGAGGCTCGGCAACCACTGCCGGCCTCTGCCTCCTGAAGATGCCGGCCTTCTCACGCCCGATGTCCTCGCGGGTCGCGCCGAGATACTCGACATGGTCGATGCCGATGCTGGTGAGCACCGCGCAATCGGCGTCGAGCACGTTCACCGCGTCGAGCCGCCCGCCCAGGCCGACTTCCAGTACCAGGGCATCGAGTTTCTCGCGCGCGAAAACCAGCAGCGCCGACAGGGTGCCGAATTCGAAATAGGTCAGCGGCACCCCGCCGCGCGCGGCTTCGAGCGCCGCAAACGCCTCCGTCAACGCTTCGTCCGCGACCTCGCGACCGCCGATGCGCACGCGCTCGTTGTAGCGCAGCAGGTGCGGCGAGGTATACAGGCCGGTACGGTAGCCGCCCGCCTGCAGGACAGCCTCCAGCATCGCGCAGGTGGAGCCCTTGCCATTGGTGCCGCCAACGGTCAGGACAGGGCAGGAAAGCGCGATATTCAGCCTGGAGAAAACTTCGCGCACGCGATCCAGGCCGAGGGCGATCGGCTGCGGGTGCTGGCGCTCGATGAAGGCGAGCCAGTCAGGGAGCGACCGCACGCTCACGAAGGGAGCGTCTTTTTCAGGTTCACGAGCTTTGGTCGGAAGGCCTTCCCAGCAGCAGCGCGAGCAGGGTATGCAGCCGCTCGCGCATCTGCCTGCGGTCGACGATCATGTCGATCGCCCCCTTCTCGAGCAGGAACTCGGCGCGCTGGAACCCTTCGGGCAGCTTCTGGCGCACAGTCTGCTCGATCACGCGCGGGCCGGCGAAGCCGATCAGGGCCTTGGGTTCGGCGATGACGATGTCGCCGATCATGGCGAAACTCGCCGAGACCCCGCCCATGGTGGGATCGGTCAGCACGGTGATGAACGGCAGCTTGCGCAGGCCGAGTTCGGTCAGCGAGGCGGTCGTTTTCGCCATCTGGCCCAGCGAGAGCAGGCCTTCCTGCATGCGCGCGCCGCCGGTCGAGGTAAAGCAGACGTAGGGCATCTTCTGCTCGATGGCGACGCGCACGCCGCGCACGAAGCGCTCGCCCACCACCGATCCCATCGAGCCGCCCATGAAGTCGAATTCGAACGCCGCGCAGACCACGCCGAGCGACTTGATCGATCCCTGCAGCACGATCAGCGCGTCGGTTTCGCCGGTCGTGTCCTGCGCCTCCTGCAGCCGTTCCGGGTACTTGCGCAGGTCCTTGAACTTGAGGCTGTCCACGGGCAGGACCTCGGCGCCGATTTCGAACCTGCCTTCCGGATCGAGCAGGCCGTCGAGCCGCGCGCGCGCGCCGATGCGCTGGTGGTCGCCGCATTTCGGGCAGACGTTGAGGTTCTTCTCCAGGTCGGTGCTGTAGAGCACCGCGCTGCACGCCGGGCACTTGGTCCACAGGCCTTCCGGGACCTGCTTGCGCGGGCCGGAGCCGCGCTGGATCTTCGGCGGCAGGAGCTTTTGCAGCCAGCTCATGCGTCCATCGCCTCGCGGATCGGCTTCACGAACGCCCGGGCGCACTCCACTGCCTGCGCCGGCGGCACCGCTTCAAGCTCCTGGATCAGGCGGCTCGCGATCACCACGGCGTCCGCCCCGCGCGAGATGCGGCGCGCCGATTCGGCGTCGCGGATGCCGAAGCCCACGCCCACCGGCAAGCGGGTCGCAGCTCGGATCTTCGGCAGCCGCGCGAGTACCTCGTCGGAATCAATATGTCCCGCCCCGGTCACGCCGCGCAGCGACACGTAATAAACAAAGCCGCTGGCGACGCGCGCCACTTCGATAATGCGCGCGTCGGTAGAGGTCGGCGCCAGAAGGAAGATGCAGTCGATGCCCGCCTTGCCGCACAGCTCGACGAACGGGCCGCACTCCTCGGGCGGGTAGTCGACCACGATCAGGCCGTCGACGCCCGCCGCCTTCGCGGCGGCGACGAATTTCTCGACGCCCATCGCCTCGATCGGATTGGCATAGCCCATCAGCACCACGGGCGTTTTGGAGTTTTGTTTTCTGAAAGAAGATACAGAATGCAAAACATCGGAGAGGCCCACGCCGTGCTTCAATGCGCGCTCGGAGGCGCGCTGAATCACGGGGCCATCGGCCATCGGGTCGGAAAACGGCACACCGATCTCGAGAATGTCGGCACCCGACTCGGCCAGCGCATGCATGAGCGGTACCGTGAGTGACGGCGCCGGATCACCCGCGGTGACGAACATGATCAGGGCCTTGCGCCCGACGGCCTTCAGTTCCGCGAAGCGCCCGGCGATGCGCGACATCAGAGCTTGATTCCCATCCGGTCGGCGACCGTCTGCATGTCCTTGTCGCCGCGGCCGGAAAGGTTGACCAGCAGCGTCTTCGCTTTCGGCATCGACGGCGCGAGCTTCGCGGCGTAGGCCACGGCATGCGCCGATTCGAGCGCGGGAATGATGCCTTCGTAGCGGCACAGGTCGCTGAAGGCCTGCAGCGCTTCGTCGTCCGTGATTGCCACGTACTCGGCGCGCCCCTGGTCCTTCAGCCAGGCGTGCTCGGGCCCGACACCGGGGTAATCCAGGCCTGCGGACACCGAATGCGTCTCCGTGATCTGCCCGTTGGCATCCTGCAGGAGGTAGGTGCGGTTGCCATGCAGCACGCCGGGCCTGCCCGCGCACAGGGATGCCGCATGCTTGCCGCTCGCCAGGCCCTCGCCCGCCGCCTCGACCCCGATCAGGCGCACCTTCGCGTCGCCGATGTAGGGGTAGAACATGCCCATCGCGTTCGAACCGCCGCCCACGCAGGCGATCAACGCATCGGGCTGGCGCCCGGTCATCTCGGGCATTTGCAGCTTGCACTCCTCGCCGATAACGGACTGGAAATCGCGCACCATCATCGGATAAGGGTGCGGGCCGGCCACCGTACCGAGGATGTAGAAGGTGTCCTCCACGTTCGTCACCCAGTCGCGCATCGCCTCGTTCAGGGCGTCCTTGAGCGTCTTTGATCCCGATTCGACGGCCACCACCTCGGCGCCGAGCAGCTTCATGCGATAGACGTTCTGCGCCTGGCGCTTGATGTCCTCAGAGCCCATGTACACGACGCATTGCATGCCGAATCGCGCCGCGACGGTGGCCGAGGCCACGCCGTGCATGCCGGCGCCGGTTTCCGCGATCACGCGCTTCTTGCCCATGTGGCGCGCGAGCAGCGCCTGGCCGATGGTGTTGTTGATCTTGTGCGCGCCGGTGTGGTTCAGGTCCTCGCGCTTGAGGTAGATCTGCGCGCCGCCGAGCAGCTCCGACCAGCGCTTCGCGTGGTAGACCGGGCTCGGCCGGCCGACGTAATGCTTGAGTTCGTGATGGAACTCGGCCATGAATGCCGCGTTGCCGCGGCAGCGCGCGTAAGCGTCGCGCAGTTCGTCCAGCGCATGGCTCAGGGTCTCGGCGACGAAAACGCCGCCATAGGGGCCAAAGTGGCCGCGCGGGTCGGGCAAGTCATACATCTGCATTTCTGACCTCGGCGATGAATGCGCCAATCTTTGCCGCATCTTTGATGCCCCTGGAGGATTCGACGCCACTGGACACATCCACAGCCCAGGGACGAACGCGCCGGATCGCCTCTCCTACGTTGTCCCGCGTCAACCCGCCGGACAGCACCAGCGGGCGGCTGCGCCTGGCGGGAACCAGCGACCAGTCGAAGCTCTCGCCGGCACCGCCGTATTCCTCGACGTGGCTGTCGAGCAACCAGCCTGCCGCAGAGGAAAATGGACGCAGGTATTCTAGCAAATGGACCCCGGTTGAAATCCCGCTTCTTACTCTACACGCCTTGAGGTAGGGCACGCCGAACTGGGCGCAAAACACCGGATCTTCCTCGCCGTGGAACTGCAGCATCGCGGGCCGCACACGCTCCAGAACCGCGTACACCTCCGCCGCCGCCGGATTGACGAATACGGCGACCGTGGTCACAAATGGCGACACTTCGCCGGCCAGTTGCCGCGCCCATTCCAGGCTGAGGAAGCGAGGACTCGGCGGATAGAAGTTCAACCCGACCGCATCGGCGCCGGCGCGCGCCGCGGCCTGCGCGTCTTCGGTCCGGGTGATACCGCAGATTTTTACGCGGGTTCTCATGACACGAGTGTCATCCTTCATGATTCGACAGGCAGCATGGATTTCTGAATTTCAACTGCTGGAATGTTCCAATGCGGCTCGTATTCCACTGCCTCCAGGTACAAACCTTCGGGCCCGAACGTAGGCGCGGCGCGGGCCCGGTCACGCGACTCGAGCAGCTTCCCCGCCCATTGCGGCGGATGCTTGCCTTTGCCGACGTAAACCAGCGTGCCGACGATGTTTCGCACCATGTGCTGCAGCCAGGCGTTGGCGCGCAGCCGGAACTCGATGCTTTCGCCATCGCGCTCGATGCCGATTTCATGCAGCCTGCGCACCGGGCTCTTCGCCTGGCATTCGGCGGCGCGGAAGGCCGAAAAATCGTGCTCGCCGAGCAGCAGCGCGGCGGCTTGCCTCATGGGTTCGATGGCGAGCGGCGCGTGGTGCCAGCCCGCGTAGCGCGCGGCAAGCGCCGGACGCACCGGACGGTTGAGCAGTACGTAGCGGTAGGTACGCGAGCGCGCCGCGTAGCGCGCATGGAAATCCGGCGCGACGCGCCGCGACCACAGCACCGCCATGGCGTCGGGCAGCATCGCGTTCACGCCGCGCACCCAGGCCGAATCGGGCCGCTGCGCATCAGTGTCGAAATGGACCACCTGCGCGCGCGCGTGCACGCCGCGGTCGGTGCGGCCGGCGCAGGTGACGCCGACAGGCGCGTCGGCGATGCCGCTCAACGCCGTCTCGAGCGCGTCCTGCACCGTGCCGCCGCCGGGCTGCCTCTGCCAGCCGAGGAAGCGGCTGCCGTCGTACTCGATCGCCAGTGCGATTCTCGTCGTCATAACGAAAAAGCCGCGGTCGCTTGCGCGCCGCGGCCAGTTTTAAGTCGCTGCTGCGGCTAGCCCAGGCTGGAGAGCATTTGCTGTGCCTGGCCCTGTTGCGCGGCGTCGCCTTCCTTCACCACCTCGTTCAGCAACTCGCGCGCCCCGTCTTTGTCGCCCATTTCCTGGTACGCCTTGGCGAGGTCCAGTTTGGTGGCGACCTCCTGCCATTTCGGATCGGCGCCACCGGCCGCGCCGCCGCCCGGCGTGCCCAGATCGAAGCTCAGGCCACCCAGGTCGAGCGGCGCATCCGCCGCCGCATTGGCCACTGCGGGGGCCTCAGGCTTGGCGCTGCCGACATCGAGATTGAGGTCGAAATCCATCGCGACGGTCGCATCCGGATCCTTCGCCGGCGTCGCCCCTCGCGGCATGAGCATCGTCTTGTCGCCGTCATCCTCGGCGCCGCCCAGATCGAAATCGAGCCCGCCGCCGGTAGAACCCTGCACGTCCTTGGAGTCGATCTTCAGCGTGCCGCCGGCCGCGAAGTCGCTCTTGGATATCGCGGCTGTCGCGCCAAGATCGAAATCCAATGCCGACGATTCCGCCTTGGCCTCGCCGCCGCCAGCCGGCGCATCTCCGCCGCCGATATCGAAGTCGAGCGACGGCGCCGCCTCGGCGGCCTCAGCGCCACCACTGCCGTAGAGGCCGTTGCCCGGATCGATCGAGTGGCCGAGCGCCATTGCCTTGTCCCACTCCGGTCCGGCGCTGTTGCTGAGGCTCTTCACCTTGAGCGCGGTCTGCTCGAAGTTTTTGGCGTCCTTGCGATTGGCGTAAATCTCGAGCAGTTTCGCGTGCACCGGAATGCGGTTCGCGTCCTTGCCGAGTGCTTCCTTGAGGATCTCTTCGGCCTGGGCATCGCGGCCGTAGGCCATGTAGACGTCGGCTTCGGCGATCGGGTCGACTTCATCGCTTTCGGCCGCGCCAACGCTGACGCTGCTGACGGAGGCCTCGGATGCCTGTGCCGCCGCTGGCGGCGGCGTATCGGGCGCCTGCGCTGCCGCGCCCGCGTTGCTGAATACTGAAGCGGCGCCCGGCTGCGCGCTCGCCGCGCCCAGTACGCTATCCTGGAACTGCGACTGCGAGGCTTTCTGGCGCCGCCGCGCCCATACCGCATACGCTATCAAAAAGACGACAACGCCCCCCGCCAAAACGAGGTAGATCGGCTCGTCGAGGAATTCCTCGAGGATGCTATTTTCCGGTGCGGGAGGGGGCTTGGGCGCAGCCTTGGCCACGGCTTTCGCCGCTTCGGCGCCGGGCTTGGGCGCTTCCTTCCCCGCCGCTTGTGGCGCCTCCTTGGGCGCTTCCTTGGCAGCCTCTTTGGGAGCTTCTTTGGCAACCTCTTTGGGCGCCTCTTTCGCAACTTCCTTGGGTGCTTCCTTAGGCGCCTCCTTTGCGGCCGCTTTCGGCGCTTCGGGCGCCGCCTTGGCAGGTTCGGGGGCTTTTGCGGCGGGGGCAGGCGCGGGCGCAGGTGCGGCAACGGCGGGCTTCGCGCTCGCCTTCTTCTCCAGCTCCGCGAGTTGCTGGTTCTTCAGTTCCACCAGCTTTTGCAGGTCGGAGACGTTTTTCTCCAGATCGCCGACGCGCGACTGCGATTCCTTGAGGGCACGCTCGCGCGCCACGCGGTCGTCCTCGCGCGCTGCGCGCGTCGCGGTCGAACTCGGCTTCGCCGGATCGACCTTGGAAAGCCTGAGCTGGTCCTTTTGCTCGGCGGGTGCGCTCGGTGCGGGTTTCGATGTGATGCGTCCGGTGACTTCACGCTCGCGCACCGGCGCCGCGGGCGCCGCCGCTACCGCAGCGCCGAGTTTCGTCTTGTATTCGGCGAAATCCGCCATCTGCGACTGCACCAGCTGGTTGGCTTCGGCCGCATTGAGCGCCGCGATGGCCTCCCGATCCGGCACATTGAGAATGCGCCCGGCGCGCACCAGATTGATGTTGCCGCGGATGAACGCGTCCTGGTTGGCGCGATACAACGCGATCAGCATCTGGTTGAGCGTCACACCGTCGGGCTTGTACTTGCGCGCGATGGCGCCCAGCGTGTCGCCCTTCCTGACTTCTTCCTGCCTTGCGCCGGCCGCCGCCGGCGCAGCGGCAATGGGACGCGCTGCCGCGCTCGGCGCGGGTTTCGCCGGCGCAGGGGTGGGGGCGGCAATCGGTTTCGCCGCCGGCGCGGCGATCGGCGCGGCCGGACCCGGCCCGCGGTATTCCGGCGGATCGAGCAGGAACGTGTATTCCCGCACCAGGCGACCGGTCGCCCATTGCAATTCGATCAGCACATCGAGGAACGGTTCGTTGACCGGCTGGATGGTGGTCAGGCGGATGACGGGCCGCGCGCCGCGCTTGTCGATGGCGAGCTGCAGGCTGGTCAGCGAGGAACTGAGCTCGATGCCGGCCTGGCGGTAGGCCTCGATGGAGGCAAGGCGCGCCGTCAGCGCGTCTTCCTCGCCCGGCTGCAGCGAGACGATCTCGATTTCAGCCCTGAGCGGCTGGCCAAGAACCGAGTTGACTGTGAGCCTGCCCAGCCCGGCCGAATAGGCCAGCAATGGCGCGCAAAGCAATGCCGCCAAGGCAATACGGATACCGGTGACTGTTTTCCCCACTGAGCGCACCCTGAGTCGTTCTTCCGGGACTGACTACCATAACATCATGGCGTTAGCCCTGCAACCTGAGAGACCTTCTCGATTTTGTAGCGGTAGTGCCTTGGAAAGAAAGGAAAATATGCTACCTGCGGAGGACCCTAGCGCACGCCCGCGTCCAGCAGAATCCGCACCATCCTGCGCAACGGTTCGGCCGCACCCCAAAGCAGCTGATCGCCCACGGTAAATGCGGCGAGGTACTCCCCGCCCATCGGCATTTTGCGCAGGCGCCCGATCGGCACCGACAGTTTGCCGCTGACCGCGGCGGGCGTCAGTTCGGCGAGCGTTTCCTCGCGCCGGTTGGGAATGACTTTCACCCAGTCGTGGGCCTCGGCGAGCATGCCTTCGATTTCCCCGAGCGGCACGTTCCGCTTCAGCTTGATGGTGAGCGCCTGGCTGTGGCAGCGCATGGCGCCAACACGCACGCAAATGCCGTCGATCGGGATCGGCCGCTCGCTGCGGCCGAGGATCTTGTTGCCCTCGGCCTGCGCTTTCCATTCCTCGCGGCTCTGCCCGTTGCCGAGGTCGGCGTCGATCCAGGGCAGCAGGCTCGCCGCCAGCGAATGGCCGAATTCGGTCTTCGGCAACCCGCCGTTGCGCATCGCCGCCGTCACGCGCCGGTCGATTTCGAGCGCGCTCGCGGCCGGATCGGCCGCCACAGGCTTTGCAACTTCGCCCAGGTGTCCCATCTGCTGCGCCAGTTCCCGCATGCCGGCGGCGCCCGCGCCGGAGGCGGCCTGGTAGGTCATGCAGGTCACCCATTCGACGAGGTCGCGCCGCAGCAACCCGGCCATGCCCATCAGCATCAGGCCCACGGTGCAATTGGCGCCAATGAAATCCTTCGCGCCGCGCGCAACCCCGTTTTCGATTTCCGGCAGGTTCAGCGGGTCGAGAATGATCACCGCGTCGTCCTTCATGCGCAGGGTTTTCGCCGCGTCGATCCAGTAGCCCTGCCACCCGGCGGCACGCAGCTGCGGATACACGGCCTCGGTGTAATCGCCGCCCTGGCAGGAGATGATCACCGGAAGTTTCTTCAGCGCTTCGATATCGGTAGCGCCCGACACGGGATCGCAGGGCTTGCCGATGTCCGGGCCTTTGCCGCCCGCCTGCGTCGTGGAGAAAAACACGGGTTCCACCAGGTCGAAATCCTTCTCCTCGCGCATCCTCTGCACGAGTACCGAACCCACCACGCCACGCCAACCAACGATGCCGACTCGCAACATGACTGCTTCCCGGTTCTACAGCCGTTCCGCGACCGCGGATGCCATCTCCGCGGTGCTTACCTTCCTCTTGCCCGCAGTATATATGTCGGCCGTGCGGAAACCGTCACGCAGCGTTTTCTTCACCGCGCCTTCGAGCCTTTGCGCCGCCGCACCCTGGTTGAGCGAATGGCGCAGCATCAGCGCCGCCGAAAGGATGGTGGCGAGCGGGTTGGCAATGCCCTTGCCGGCGATGTCGGGCGCCGAGCCGTGGATCGGCTCGTAGAGGCCCTTGTTGTTCGCGTCCAGCGAAGCCGAGGGCAGCATGCCGATCGACCCGGTGAGCATGGACGCTTCGTCGGAGAGGATGTCGCCGAACAGGTTGCCGGTAACGATGACGTCGAACTGCTTCGGATTGCGCACCAGCTGCATGGCGCAGTTGTCGACGTACATGTGCGAGAGCGCGATGTCGCCGAATTGTTTTGCTTCTTGCGTAACGACTTCTCGCCAAAGGCGCGATGTCTCCAGGACATTCGCCTTGTCGACCGAACAGACCTTCCTCGAGCGCTTGCGCGCCGCCTCGAACGCGACCCGCGCGATCCTGCGGATCTCCGCCTCGCTGTAGCGCATGGTGTCGAAGCCTTCGCGCCCGCCGCTCGCGTGCGCGCGGATGCCCTTGGGCTCGCCGAAGTAGATGTCGCCGGTCAGTTCGCGCACGATCAGGATGTCGAGCCCGGCGACCACCTCCGCCCTGAGCGAGGAGGCATCGGCGAGTTCCTCGTAGACCTGCGCCGGCCGCAGGTTGGCGAACAGCTCGAGCGCCTTGCGCAGCCCCAGGATCGCCTGCTCCGGGCGCTTGGCGGATTCCAGGTTGTCGTATTTCGGGTCGCCCACCGCGCCGAACAGGATCGCATCGGCCTGCTTCGCCAGCGCGAGCGTCTCCTGCGGCAGTGGATGGCCCGAGGCCGCGTAGCCCGCGCCTCCCACCGGCGCCTCTTCGAACTCGAACTTCAGCCCGAGGCGCCCGAGCACCTTGAGGGTTTCGGCAATGATTTCCTTGCCGATGCCGTCGCCCGGCAGCACAGCGATCTTCATGGCCGCGCTACCTGAACAGCCAGGGAAACTGCGCCTGGCGGCGCGCTTCGAAGGCGCGGATCGCATCGGCGTGGCGCAACGTCGTCCCGATCTCGTCCAGGCCGTTCAGCAGCGAATGGCGGCGCGAGGCGTCGACCTCGAACTTGTAGGACTTCGAACCGTCGCTCGTCGCCACCGTCTGGCGATCGAGGTCGACGACCAGGCGGAAACCCGGCAGTGCGCTGTCGTAGAACAGGTTGTCCACCTCGGACTCGCTGAGCGCCACCGGCAGGAAGCCGTTCTTGAAGCTGTTGTTGTAGAAAATGTCGCCAAACGACGGCGCGATGACGCATTTGAAGCCGTATTGCGCCAGCGCCCAGGGCGCATGCTCGCGTGAACTGCCGCAGCCGAAATTCTTGCGCGCAAGCAGTATCTCGGCCCCCTTGTAGCGCGCCTGGTTGAGGACGAAATCCGGATTCAGCGGGCGCTTGGCGTTGTCCATGCCCGGCTGGCCGACGTCGAGGTAGCGCCAGGCGTCGAACAGGTTCGGGCCGTAGCCGCTGCGCTTGATGGATTTGAGGAACTGCTTCGGGATGATGGCGTCGGTATCGACATTGGCGCGGTCGAGCGGCGCCACCAGGCCGTTGAGGACGGTGAACTTTTCCATCGCTATCTCCAGCTCCGCACGTCGACGAAGTGGCCGGCGATCGCCGCCGCCGCCGCCATCGCGGGACTCACCAGGTGGGTGCGGCCGCCGGCGCCTTGCCGGCCCTCGAAATTGCGGTTCGAAGTGGAGGCGCAGCGCTCGCCCGGCTCGAGGCGATCGGCGTTCATCGCCAGGCACATCGAGCAGCCCGGTTCGCGCCACTCGAAGCCAGACTCGCGGAATACCTTGTCCAGGCCCTCCTTTTCGGCCTGCGCCTTCACCAGTCCGGAACCCGGCACCACCATCGCCACCTTGATGCTCGCTGCGACTTTCCTGCCCTTCGCCACCGCGGCCGCGGCGCGCAGGTCCTCGATGCGCGAATTGGTGCAGGAACCGATGAACACCTTGTCGAGCCTGATGTCCTGCATCGGCGTGCGCGGCTTCAGGCCCATGTAGACGAGCGCGCGCTCCATGCCTTCGCGCTTGATCGGATCCTTTTCCTTGTCCGGGTCTGGCACGCTGGCTTCCACCGTCACCACCATTTCCGGCGACGTGCCCCAGGTGACCTGCGGCGCGATGTCGCGCGCATCGAGCCTGATCTCGTGGTCGAACTTGGCGTCTGCATCGCTGACCAGCATTTTCCAGGTGGCGACCGCCTGGTCCCATTCGGGACCGGTGGGCGAAAACGTACGGCCCTTCAGGTATTGGACCGTCGTGTCGTCCACGGCGACCATGCCGGCGCGTGCGCCCGCCTCGATCGCCATATTGCATACGGTCATGCGGCCTTCCATCGACAGCGCGCGGATGGCGCTGCCGGCGAACTCGATCGCGCAACCGGTCCCGCCGGCGATGCCGATACGGCCGATGACCGCGAGCACGATATCTTTCGCCGTCACGCCGCGGCCGAGCGAGCCTTCGACGCTGACGCGCATGTTCTTCATTTTCTTCGTCACCAGGCACTGCGTGGCGAGCACGTGCTCGACTTCCGAAGTGCCGATGCCGTGCGCGAGGCAGGCGAAGGCGCCGTGCGTGCTGGTATGCGAGTCGCCGCAGACCACCGTCATGCCAGGAAGCGTTGCGCCCTGCTCCGGCCCGATGACATGCACGATCCCCTGGCGCTTGTCGAGAAACGGGAAATACGCCTTGGCGGGGTGCTCGCGCATGTTGGCGTCGAGCGTTTCGACCTGGATGCGCGAAGTCGGATCCTCGATGCCGGCGATGCCGCGCTCCCAGCCCGTCGTGGGCGTGTTGTGGTCGGCGGTAGCGACTACCGAAGACATGCGCCAGGGCTTGCGGCCGGCGAGCTTCAGGCCCTCGAAAGCCTGCGGGCTGGTGACTTCGTGCACCAAGTGCCGGTCGATGTAGAGCAGCGCCGTGCCGTCCTCGCCGACGTGCACGGCGTGGCTATCCCAAAGCTTGTCGTAAAGCGTGCGTCCCATGGCGTTGTGCGCGTACTTTTTGCCGTACAGAACACGGGATTATCCCACAACAAATCAGCGTTTTGCGCGCGCCGCCTCATACAACGGCATGACGCGCGCGAAATACTCGTTGAGATCGCTGATGCGGCTCGCATGCGAAGGGTGCGTGGAGAGAAAATTCGGCCCCTGCGAGCCTCCGGTCTTGCTCATCTTCTCCCACAGAGTAACCGCGGCGCGCGGATCATAGCCGCCGCGCGCCGCCAGCTCCACGCCGATGCGATCGGCCTCAACCTCATCGGTGCGCGAATTGGGCAGGTTGAAGGTGAGATCAAGCACGGTCTGCGTCAGGTCCTGCGCGCCGCCCGACATGCCGAGCACGGCGCCCACGACCGAAATGCCGATGCCCTGCGCCACCGCCTGCGAAGCGCGCTCGCGGCCGTGCTCGCGCAGCGCGTGCGCGATTTCGTGTCCCATCACCGCCGCCACTTCGTCGTCGGTCGCTTGCAGGCGATCGATCAATCCGGTGTAGAACGCGATCTTGCCGCCGGGCATGCACCAGGCGTTCACGTCCTTGGAGGTGATGACATTGACTTCCCAGCGCCATCCGGGCGCATCGGTCCGGAATGCGCCGGTCTGGGGTATCAGCCGGCCCGCGACCGCGCGCACCCGCTGCAACTGCCTGGCGTCGCGGTTGAGCTGCCCCTTCTTCTGCGCCTCGGCGATGACCTGCGAGTAGGCTTTTTCGGCGCTGCGATTGACCGTCGCCGATGAGACCATCATGTTCTGCTTGCGCTCCACACCCACGGCGCCGGGTTGCGTCGTACTGACCGATTGGCAGGCGGCCAGCAGGACGAGCAGAGGCAAGAACAGCGAGTGTTTCGACATCGCCCGAATTTACACCCGGACCTTCCACGCGACGAGCGCCGTACCGCACAGCGCGAACAAGGCGCTGATCGCGAAACTGGCCTGCGCGCCGAGCGGCTCCCAGGTCGCGCCCGCGACGAGCGAGCCGGCCGCGCCGCCCAAGCCGTAGGCGATGCTGGAATACAACGCCTGACCGCGCGCCGCCTGCCGGCCCGGGAAAAGGCGATGCACCGCCGCGACACAGCCGGAATGGAAGGCGCCGAAGGTCGCCGCGTGCAGCAGTTGGGCGGCCGCGAGCAGCCACAACTCGTGCACGCCCCAGCCGATGGCCGCAAAGCGCGCCACCGCGCAGACGAAACTCGCCAGCAGCAGCAGGCGCAGGCTTACGCGCCGCAGCAGTTGCGGCAGGCGCAGGAAGAGCAGGATTTCCGCCAGCACGCCCAGCGTCCAGAGCATGCCGATGACGGTCTTGGAGTAACCCGCCTGCTCGAGGTAGATCGAATAGAAGACATACATCGTGCCGTGCGCCGCGGTCATGCAGAAGCAGGCGCCGAAGAAGGCCAGCACCTCGGGCCGGCGCAGCACCATGCCGAAACGCTCGCCGCCCTGCTGTGCGTGCGGCGCCGCGCCGGCCGGTATCGCCGGCGAAACCGCGCACAGCGCCGCGCACAGCATGATCGCAATCACGCTGAGCGAAGACGTATCGTGGTAGTCGAGCCAGGCGCCCGTGCCGAGCACCGCGAGGATGAAGCCCACCGAGCCCCACAGGCGGATCGGCCCGTACTGGCCGATGCCGTCCCTGAGGACCGAAAACGTGATGGCTTCGACCAGCGGCGCGGCGCCGGCGGAAAAAATGCCGATCAGCAGCAGCGTGAACGCGATCGCGCCCGCGCCGCGCTGGAAAAAGATCGCGCAGAACCCCGCCAGCATCGCGCAGCCCGAGAACACCACGATCGCCCGCCGCGCCCCCGGGTAGCGCTCGCCCCAAGCGTCGGCGAGCCAGCCCCAGAGCGCCGGCGCGACGATGCGCGCCAGCTGCGGCATCGCCAGGGCGAAGGCGATCTCCTGCGCTGCGAGCCCGAGGCCGACGAGGTAGAGCGAAAAGTACGACACGTACGCGCCGGCGTGCGCGAAGAAAGCGAAGTAATACGTCGAGAGGCGGGCGGCGACGTGCATCGGAACCGCATGATATAAGCGCCCGCATGGCGCCACGCTATGCGTTTTACGCTTTGTTCATCGCCTCCGGGTTCGCCGGGCTGATTTACGAATCCGTCTGGACGCATTATCTCAAGCTCTACCTCGGGCACGCCGCCTACGCGCAATCGCTGGTGCTGATCGTGTTCATGGGCGGCATGGCGCTGGGCGCGGCGTACTGTGCGCGCATTTCCACGCGCATCCGCAATCCGCTTGCCGCCTACGCCGCGATCGAGGCCGCGATCGGCGTCTGTGGATTGGGTTTCCACGAGGTTTTCGTTGCGGCGACCGATTGGTCGTACACAAGCCTGCTGCCTGCGCTGGGCCTCGATTGGCTTGCGCTCGCTGCAAAGCTGGCAGTGGCCTGCGCGCTGATCCTGCCGCAATCGATCCTGCTGGGCGCCACCTTCCCGTTGCTGAGCGCGGCTCTGGTGCGCACGACGCAGGCACGCGGCGAAGCGATTTCAATGCTCTATTTCTCTAACAGCCTTGGAGCCGTCGCCGGCGTTCTGACGAGCGGTTTCGTACTGATCGCCTGGGTTGGAATGCCGGGGACCCTGCGCACAGCGGGGATCATCAATCTGGTGCTGGCCGCCGTGGTCGCCCTCCTCGCGCGCCGGGCGGGCGCCGCACCGCCGCTGCCGGCGCGCAGCGGCGAAGCAACCGGTGCGGCAGATCTGCTGCTGTCGATCGCGCTGCTCACCGGCCTGGCTTCGTTCATCTACGAAATCTGCTGGATCCGCATGCTCTCCCTGGTGCTTGGCGCCTCCACGCATTCCTTCGAATTGATGCTCTCGACCTTCATCCTCGGCCTCGCGCTGGGCGGCCTGGCGGTACGGCGCCTGGTGGACAGCGCGGCGAATCCCGAGCGCTTGCTGGGCTGGGTGCAGCTCGCGATGGGCCTGCTCGCCCTCGCCACCCTGCCCGTCTACGACCGCAGCTTCGAGCTCATGGAGTACTTCATGAAAGGCCTGGCGCGCACCGACGCGGGCTACGCCTTTTTCAACCTCGCCGGTCAGGCCGTCTCGGCCGTCGTGATGCTGCCGGCGACGTTCTGCGCCGGGATGACGCTACCGCTCATTACCGGCGCACTGATGCGGCGCGGCGGCGGCGAACGCGCCATCGGCCGCGTCTACGCCGCCAACACGCTGGGCGCGATCGCCGGCGTGCTGCTCGCGGTGCACCTCGGCCTGCCCCTGCTCGGGTTGAAGGGCACGCTGATCGTGGGCGCGCTGATCGACACCGCCCTCGGCCTCGCGCTGCTGTACCGCTTTGCGCCCGGCAAAACGGCGTTCGCTGCTGCGGCGGCCGCTTGCGTGATCGCCTTCGCCCCCGCCGCGCTGCTGTTCGAGCTGAACGCCAACAAGATGACCGCCGGGGTATTCCGCCACGGCGAGCTCTCCAGCTCGCTCGACGCGGAGATCCTGTTCAAGCAGGACGGCAAGACCGCCACCGTGCACCTCGCGCGTTACGCGGACGCGACCAGCATCCGCACCAACGGCAAGTCCGACGGCTCGATCAACCTGAATCCGCAGGGCGCGCGCGGCTCCGATGAAATCACGATGGTGCTCACCGGCGCGGTGCCGCTTGCGATCAAACCCGAGGCGAAGACGGCGGCCGTGATCGGCATCGGCACCGGGCTGACGATGCACACGCTGCTGCAGGACCTGCGGCTCGAAGCGGTGGAAACCGTCGAGATCGAGGCCGCCATGGCCGAGGCGGCGCGCGGCTTCGCGCCGCGCAACAACGCCGCCTTCCTCGATCCGCGCGGCCGCATCTGGATCGACGACGCCAAGACCTTCTTCGCGACGCGCAACCGGCGCTACGACATCCTGATATCCGAACCCTCCAACCCCTGGGTGAGCGGCGTCTCGAGCCTGTTCACGCGCGAGTTCTATCGCCGCATCGGCGCGCACCTGAACGAAGGCGGCATCCTGGTGCAGTGGTTCCAGCTCTACGAAATCGATCCTTCGCTGCTCGCCTCGGTGATGCGCGCGCTGGGCGAATCCCTGCCGCATTACGTGGTGTTCGCGCCGAGCGACTACGACGTGCTCATCATCGCCTCGCGCAGCCCGATCCCGCTGCCGGCCAAGGCTGCGGTATTCGAGCATCCCTCGCTCGCCGCCGAGCTGCGCAAAGTGCACGTCCTCGGCGCAGGCGACCTGGACGCGCGCTACCTCGGCGACCGCGCCACCCTCGAGCCGCTGTTCGAGAGCTACGGCATGCCGGCGAATTCCGATTTCTACCCGGTGCTGGATCTCAACGCGGCGCGGCACCGCTTTACCGAACGCAACGGCGCCGACGTCGTGGCCCTGCTCAACACCGGCGTGCCGGTGCTGGACATGCTGCAGCCCGCCCTGCAGCGGCGCGCCGTGAATCCGCTGCACCTTGGCGCCGTGACTTTCGAACGCATCGAGCACACGCGCCTCGCGCGCTATGCGCGCGATTTCCTCCTCAACGCGAAGCCGCCCGAGCCCCAGGCCATCACCACGCTGCTGCAGAAGGATCTCGAAATCTCGAAAACGCGCCTGATCGAATGCCGTTCGCCAAAGGAACAGGACGTCTGGTTGCACAGCCTGCTCAACGTCGCGCGCAACCTCAATCCCTTCCTGCCCGCCGTTGAGGCGCAGGCGGTATGGGCACGCATCGCCGCGGCGCCCTGCTTTCGCGCGCTGCACGAATTCCAGCGCCAGTGGATCATGCTCTTCGCCGCGATCGGCGTACGCGAGGCGGCGCGCAGCGGCGCGCTCGCCACCGAGCTGCTCGCCACGCAGACCGAACTCAGCCGCGATGCGCGCGAATACCTGCTCATTGCGGGAATGACCGGGCACCTCGCCAGCGGCAAGCCGCAGCTGGCGAAGGACCTGTGGACGAAATACGAGGATCAGCTGCACGCCGCGGGCAAGCCTGTGTTCCGCCTGTTGCGCTGCCACGCCGAGCGCGGCAACTACGCCGCCTGCGCGGCCGCGTTCGCGCCCTACGCCGCCGGCTGAGCCGGGCCTACCACAAAGCGAATCGAGGACAGGACGTCGCGCACGAAGGCGTCGCGCTTGCGGCCACCGAGCGCGGCCGGCGCAATGCGCTCTCCCATCAGCAGCAGCGCGAGGCCGTGCACCAGCGACCAGGCGGCCACCGACGCATCCCGCGCCCCATGGGCCTCGGGTGCGCGCGCAGCCAGCGCTCCCGAAAGTCCTTCGAAGGTGCGCATCGCCACTTCGCGCAGACGTACGTGCCGCGCGATTCGAATCTGGCCACCGAACATGAGCCTGAAACGTTGCGGGTGGGCAAGAGCGAAACTCACGTAGGCCTCGCCCATGCCGCGCAAGCCGCCCGCCTCGGCGGCCTTCCTCTGTGCCGCGCCGAGCCACTCGAAGCCTTCCGCCGCGAGCGCCGCGAGGAGCGCCTCGCGCCGCGTGAAATGCCGGTACGGCGCATTGTGGGAGACACCCGCCTGGCGCGCCACCTCGCGCAGCTTCAAGGCTTCAACCCCCTCTTTTTCCAGCATTTTCCCCGCCGTGAGGACGAGGGCGGCCTGGAGGTCGCCATGGTGGTAGGCGTGCTTTTTGCGCCTTGATGTTGACATTGTCTACTTATCATACTAAGGTAATGTGTGTACTGTCAACATTAAGGTCGGCATGGACAAGACGAGCATCCTGTTTCCCATGGTGGCGCTGGCAATCCTGACCTTCGCCGTGCTGCTGCTGATCCCGCTGCGGCGCTTTGGTGCCGGCAGCGCCGGCCAGATCCGCTACGACGACTTCAAGTACGGCGAATCGGCGCGCGTGCCGCCGGAGGTCAGCATTCCCAACCGCAACATGATGAACCTGCTCGAGCTGCCGCTGCTGTTCTACGTCGCCTGCCTGACCTACCTGGTCATCGGACCGGTCGACGACTATGTGCTCTTGCTCGCCTGGCTCTATGTCGCGCTGCGCATCGCGCACAGCGCCATCCACGTCACCTACAACCGGGTACGCCACCGCCTCATCGCCTTCGGCCTGAGCAACCTCGTCCTGATAATGTTCTGGACCAACCTGATCCGCGGCGCTGCGGCATGAGCGCGGTATTGACGCTGCCGGCCGCGATACACCTCGCCGCCGTTATGCCGGCGGTAGCCATCGGCGTGGCGCAGTTGTTCATGCCCAAGGGCACCCGCCTGCACAAAGTGATGGGCTGGATCTGGGTGCTAGCAATGGTGGTGGTGGCGCTGTCTTCGTTCTGGCTCATGGGAATCCGCCAGGGCGCGGGTTGGTCGGTAATCCACCTGCTCTCGGCCTGGACGCTGGTATCGCTCGGCCTGGCGATCTGGTTCATCCGCCGCGGCAACGTGCGCGCCCACAAAGCCTTCATGGTGGGCACCCTGCTCGGCCTCGCCGGCGCGGGGCTAGGCGCGCTTGCGCCCGGACGCTTTCTCGCGGTACTTCTGTTTTGACCTGCCGCCGGTCTTGACCCGCGGCGCGGACTTGCTGTGTCCCAGCGTGCGCTTGCGCACCGGCGTCTTGCGCTTTTCGTCGTAGGGATTCCTGCCGGTGCGCAGTTCGATGCGCAGCGGCGTGCCCTGCAGCTTGAATGCCTCGCGAAACCAGCCCTCCAGAAACCGCTTGTAGGCATCGGGCACGTGCTGCAGCGAGTTGCCGTGGATGATGACGCG
>SBAS01000118.1 GCA_005240145.1 Nitrosomonadales bacterium
AGCCCGATGCAGTTCGAGAAGCGTTGGCTCGCCGCTCAGGAAAAGCGGGCCGCATAATGGCCTCGGCTATGGGATACGGAAAACAGGGGCAAGGTCAGTGATCGGCATGATACTGGGGCAGCTCGCCAACATAGCTGTCGTATTTCTCCTCGCGTTTCGCAAGGGGTACTTTCTGCGGCCTGGCGTGATTGAGCGGAATGCCCGCTTTGGCGGAATGGCCGGGAATTACGGCTGGCTGGTGCTTGCCGCGCTGGTGGTCAACGTGGCGAATCCGGTCAACTACTGGTTTGCGGGGAAACTGGCGGTCGGTTCCTTGTCCACCTGGGCCATGGGCAGCAAACTGATTCAGCTGGTATCCGGCCTGACGGCCGCGATCATGGCGTCGGTAGTGACGCCATACCTGGCGAAACTGGTTTCCGGTGGCCAGAGGCGTCGCCTCCGCAGCGATGTGTACTTGATGCTTGTCGTCGGAACGTGGATCTGCATCCTCGCCGCCCTGATCGTTCTGGGGTTTTCAGAACCGTTTGTGATCGCCGCTTTCTCGGGTGGGGCAGTCGATTCCCAGCAGGGGCTGCGCCTGGCGTACGTGCTCAAACTGGGCGCGCTGCAGATTCCTTTCGTATTTTCTACCCTGCTTCTGATCAAGCTCGCCGCGGTTTCACAGGACTCGAGCAAGGTGGTGATCGTCGCCCTGATCGGCCTGGTGGTCAATGTGGTGCTGAATGCGGCGTTGATCGCGGATTTCGGTGTGGTCGGCATGGCGGTGGCCTGGGCCGGCTCCGTTGCCGCATCGACGCTGGTCCTGTTCGGGCTCACCCGCTCCCAGACGGGCCTCAGCTACGGGCAGCTCCTCGTCATCGTGGGTAGCTGGGGAGTGCTCGGCGGATTCGCCATGGCGCTCCACTTGCAGAGTTTCCCGACGGCTGTCAGCTCGGCAATATTTCTGCTCTTTGTTCTCTATGGCCAGTGGCGTGCGCATGAATTGCCGAATGTGTAGCGCACCTAGCGTTCCGCCGTCAACGCGCTAGCGCCCGTAACGGTCGTCGAAGCGCTCGATATCGTCTTCGCCAAGATAGCCGCCCAACTGTACTTCGATGATGAGAAGCGGGGTTCTGCCCGGATTTTCGAGGCGGTGCTTGGTGCCCACGGGCACGTAGGTAGACTGGTTCTCGTCGAGGTCAAAGGTGTCCTCGCCACGCGTCACGCGCGCACGACCGGAGACGACGACCCAGTGCTCGGCGCGCTTACGGTGCAATTGCAGCGAGAGCGCCTGGCCCGGATTGACCATGAGACGCTTGACCTGGTAGTGCTCGCCGGCATCGATTGATTCGTAGTAACCCCAGGGGCGGTAGATGCGACGGTGGCTCAGGTGCTCGGAACGATTCGCACGCTTCAGATCTTCCACCACTTCGCGTACTTCCTGGCTGCGTGTGCGGTCTGCGACCAGCACGGCGTCGTCGCTGTCGACGATGATCAGGCCTTCGATACCGAGCGTGGCGATGAGGCGCTGGTCGCCGAAGACGAGTGAATCCGTGGTGTCCTGCAGCTGTACGTCGCCTCGCGTCGCGTTGCCGGAGGCGTCCCTTTTGGCCAGCTCCCACAGCGCTCCCCAGGAACCGACATCGTTCCACTCGAACTCGGCGGGAATGAGCGCAGCATGCGGGGTGCGCTCCATGACGGCGCGGTCGATCGCTTCGGCCGGACATGCCAGAAAGGCCTTCTCGCCTAGTCTGAGGAATCCCAGATCGTCGGTGGAGGCCGTCATCGCGGCGCGCGCCGCTGCGACGATGTCAGGACGGAAAAGGCCCAGCTCCTCGAGAATTCTCTGCGCGCCGAAAGCGAACATGCCGCTGTTCCAGTACGCGCGGCCCGTGCCTATCAGCCGGCGCGCTTCGGCTTCGGCTGGCTTCTCGACGAAGCCTGCCACCTTGTACGCGCCGGCGGCGCCCGACAATTCTTCGCCGCGCTCGATGTAGCCGAAGGCACTGTCTGGGCGAGGCGGTGCAATTCCGAACGTCACCAGCATTCCCGAGGCCGCAACTTCGGCAGCGCGGCGCACCGCATCCTTGAACGCGCCTGCACCGCGGATCGCATGATCCGAGGCAAGCACAAGCAAGAGAGGATCTTCTTTTTCACAGACTAGCGCGGCCACAGATATCGCGGCAGCGGTGCCGCGGCCAGCCGGCTCGAGCACGATGCGCGCCGCTATGCCGATTTCAGCAAGCTGATCCTTGACAAGGAACCGGTGTGCTTCATTGCAGACCACGATCGCCATCGCGCTGCCGGAAACCTCCCTCGCGCGCAACGCGGTTTCCTGCAGCAGGGTGCGCGCAGTGACTAGCGGCAGGAACTGCTTGGGAAGCGACTGACGAGACAGCGGCCAAAGGCGATTGCCAACTCCGCCACAAAGAATGACGGGAACAATGGCCCGCGGTCCGGCGGTCATTTCCGATCCGCCCGCCGCAACTCAACCAGCTTCGCATACTTCATGAAGCTGTTCATGCAGCCGATGGAGATGTGCACGAGGCCTGGCAGCCCATCGAGGAAGCCCAGGCGCAGCAGGTAGAACTTGAAAAAGCGCATCAGGGGCGAGAAGACGAGTTCCGTCGCGCCGGCGCGCTGTCCGCGCCGATGCAGCTCCATGGCGGCGAGGGTGGTGTAGCGGTTCTGCTTTTCGAGGTAGCGGCCGAGATCCTCGGCCGAATCGTGCAGCAGGTCGCCTTGCAGCATTCCGGGTGTCACGGCGTAGAGCACCTTCTCGTGCACCGGATCGTCGCTCCAGCGCGCCTGCCTGCGATCGAACAGGCGCGCGCTCCAGTCGGGGTAGCCCTCGCCGTGTCGCAGCCAGCGGCCAAGGAAACGATTGCGCCGCGGCATGCGGTAGACCGGCGCGGTTGGCGCCTCGAGCTCGCGCACCAGGCTCGCGGCAAGTTCCGGCGACACGCGCTCGTCCGCATCCAGGCACAGCACCCAGTCGTGCGTCGCCCGCTCGACGGCGAACTGCTTCTGGCGGCCAAAACCGAGCCACTCCTTTGCCACCACGCGCGCCCCGTAGCGTTCCGCGAGTGCCACGGTGCCGTCGGTGCTGCCCGAGTCGACCACCACGACCTCATCGGCGAAGGCAACGCTGGCAAGGCATTCGCCGAGCTGCCCGGCTACGTTCTGCGTGATCAGGACGACGGACAGGGGCAAGGGGTTTCCGCGCGGGTTCCGAGTTAAAATCGCTTGAAAACAAAGCGGTATTCTAGCCCACGCCCTCTGGGGCGAATTCCAACGTGCCGCGCATCCTGATCGTAAAAACCTCTTCGCTCGGCGACGTCGTGCACAACTGCCCGGCGGTTGCTGATATCGCGCGGCGCGTGCCCGGCGCGGTGATCGACTGGGTGGTGGAGGAGTCCTTCGCCGAGATCGTGGCGATGCACCGCGCGGTGCGGCGCGTGATTCCGGTCGCCGTGCGGCGCTGGCGCGGCGGTCTCCTGTCTCCCGCTACCTGGGCCGAGTTCGCAAGATTTCGTGCCGCGCTCGGAGCCGAGCGTTACGACTTCGTCATCGACAGCCAGGGCCTGGTGAAAAGCGCGCTCGTCGCCAAGCTGGCGCGCGGCACCAGGCACGGCTTTGACCGCTCGAGCGCGCGCGAACCCTTTGCTGCGCGTTTCTACACCGTGCAGCATCCAGTGGAGGTTGGATTGCACGCCGTGGAGCGCAACCGCAAGCTCGCCGCCGCGGCGCTGGGCTATGCGCTGGACGAGTGCTGCGACTACGGTTTCAATCCCGTTGCAGGGCCGCTTGTGCTGCCGGTGCCCGCATCTGACCGCGCATTGTCCCCTCACGCTCTCTTGCTCACCATGTCGAGCCGCGACGACAAGCTCTGGGCGGAGGAGCACTGGCGCGCTTTGGGCGCGGCGCTGGCGGGGCGCAGGATTCAATGCCTGCTGCCCTGGGGAACGGAGGAGGAAAAGCGCCGCTGCACGCGTATCGCGGCGGCGATCGGCGGCGCGCTGGTGCCGCGTCGCATGAGCCTGACGGAACTGGCAAGCCTTGCGCGCAAGGCGCGGTTCGTCGTCGCCGTGGACACCGGGCTCGCGCACCTCGCCGCGGCGCTCCAGGTCCCGGTCATCGGCATGTACTGCGGCTCCGATCCGGCGCTGACGGGCTTGTATGGAGGCAAGTGGGTTCGCAATGTCGGCGAGGCCGGAAAGCCACCCACGGTTGCCAAAGTGCTTGAAGCACTGGAGCCGATGCTCTGATGTGGCGCCTGCTTTACACGCTTGCCATTCGACTCGCTGCGCCCCTCATCCTTGCCCGGCTCTGGTGGCGCGGGCGGCGTGAGCCGCTCTACCGCAGGCACGTCGGTGAACGTTTCGGCTATTACCGTGAAGGCAAACCGTCGCGGCCGGTGATATGGATCCACGCGGTGTCGGTGGGAGAAGCCCGGGCCAGCGTCGCACTCGTGCGTTCGCTCGCGGCGGCGCATGCCGACCACGACATGCTGCTCACCTGCATGACGGCTGCGGGACGAGAAAGCCTGAAGGAGCTGCACGGCGCTGGCGCCGTCCTGCATGGCGAAGCGGTGCACATCGCCTGGTTGCCCTATGACTATCCCGGTGCGGTGAGCCGCTTTCTCGAGCACTTCAGGCCGCGCCTGGGCGTGCTGGTGGAAACCGAAATCTGGCCGAACCTGCTCTCCGCCTGCGCCGGCCGTGGCGTGCCGGTGCTGCTGGCCAACGCGCGCATGTCCGAGAAGTCGGCGCTCGGCTACCAGCGCTGGGAGGGCCTGTCGCGGCCGGCGATCGCCTCGCTCGCGTCGGTCTGCGCGCAGAGCGAGGACGATGCACAGCGCCTGCGCGCGTTGGGCGCGCTACGCGTCGAGGTAGCGGGAAATCTGAAATTTGACAGCGCACCGGACGAGCAGAAGCGTGCTGAAGGCGCCGCCTGGCGCGCGCGCCTCGCGCGACCCCTGCTGCTGCTGGCGAGCACGCGCGAAGGCGAGGAGAAGCTGCTGCTGGACGCAATGCCCGACTGGGACGAGAAGCTACTTGTACTTGTCGTCCCTAGGCACCCGAGGCGCTTCGACGAGGTCGCCTTTTTGGCGCAGTCACGCCGCAGCCGCGACCCGGTGCCGGCGCCCCAGGATCGCGTTTACCTGGGCGACAGCATGGGAGAAATGGATTTCTACTACGCGGCCGCGGACGTCGCGGTGATCGGCGGTTCGTTCGTGCCGCGCGGCGGGCAGAACCTGATCGAGGCATGCGCGGCGGGTGTGCCGGTGGTGCTAGGTCCCAGCATGTTCAATTTCGCGGAGGCGACACGGCTCGCGCTGGACGCCGGCGCCGCGGTCCAGGTCGCCAACGCGGCGGAGGCAATACGCGAGGCAATGCAGCTGCTATCGAACGCCGAAACCAGAAAAACGATGGGGGCGGCAGGCAGGAAACTTTGCGACGCGCGCCGCGGCGCGACGAAAAGACACCTGCTACTGTGCGAGGAACTGCTGAAAACGTCGGCTAGGGAGCAAGGGCGCGATTGACCTCTTCGAGGTCCTCTTCGCGCAGGCTCCCGGCGGCGGCCTTCAGCCGCAGATGGCTGGTGATCGTGTTGTAGCGCGCGACCGCAAGGTCGCGCCGGGTGGAGAACAACTGCTGTTGCGCATTCAGCACGTCGATGTTGATGCGCACGCCCACTTCGTAGCCGAGCTTGTTGGAATCCAGCGCGCTTTGCGATGACACCAGCGCCTGCTCGAGCGCGCCGACCTGGGCGATGCCGTTGGTCACGCCGAGATACGACTGGCGCGCGCTCAGCGCGTTGCCGCGCCGCGCGTTCTCCAGGTCCTGCTTGGATTTCTCGTAGAGCGACGCCGCCTCGCGTTCCCTCGAGCTGATCGAGCCGCCCTGGTACAGAGGCACGCCGAACTGCAGGGCGAGGACCCCGCTGGTGACGTTGCTCGGGGTCGTCGAGAGCTGCGAGGCGGTCTGCGAAGTCGTGCCGTAGCTCGCGACGAAATCGAGCGTCGGATAATGCCCCGCCTTGGAGCGCTTCGCTTCGAGGCCCGCGATCTCGGCCGCGGTCTCCTGGATCAGCACCGGGTAACCCTGCTTTTCGGCCAGCGCCACCCAGTTCTGCATGTTTGCCGGATTGGGCGGCGTGAGCTTGACCTGAGAGCGCAGCGGCTTCAACGTCGCGTACGCCTTGCCGGAAATCTGCTGCAGCGCGCTGCGCTTGGTCTCGAGGTCGTTCAGCGCGGCAATTTCCTGCGACGCCGACAGATCGAAGCGCGCCTGCGCCTCGTGCGTGTCGGTGATCGTGGCGGTGCCAACCTCGAAATTGCGTTTCGCCTGCGCGAGTTGCTCGCCGATCGCCGTTTTCTGCGCCTGCACCAGTGCCAGCGTGTCCTGCGCGGCGAGCACGTCGAAATAAGCCTGCGCGGTGCGCACGATCAGGTCCTGCCCCGCCTGGCTGAACGTCGCCTCGGCCTGCCTTACCTGGTACCCGGCCTGGCTGTACTGCAGGATGTTCTGCATGCGAAAAATCGGCTGCGAGAACGACAGCGAGTAGCCATATGAGCGCGCGTCCCGCAGGGTAGAAGGAATATTGCTGTCATGCGGCTCGGTGTCGGTGCGCGTGAGGGTGCTGTTGGCCGAGAGGTTGAGCGTCGGCAGAATCAGGGCGCGGCCTTGCGACAGTTTCTCCAAGCCTGCCCGCAGGGAATGGCGCGCGGCGGCGTATTGCGCGTCGTAGGCTTTCGCGTCGCGGTAAACCTGCTGCAGGTCCTGCGCCAGCGCGGGCAGCGCAAGGAAAGAAAGGGCAAGCAGGGGAGCGCGCATCGAACGGACCTTATCAGAACCTGAAGCGGGAAGGCTGCGCGCAGTTCGCAAGCGGCGCGAGCACCGTTTCGAACAGTTCGACGGTGCGAAAGGCGCCCGGCGCCGTGCACGTTATCAGCCTGGCGTTCATTGCCGGCGCATCGCCAACCACCGCGAAAGCGCGTCCGCCCGGCGCCAGCGATTCCAGAATCGCGCCCGGCAGCACCGGTACCGAACCGGTGAGCAGCACGATGTCGTAAGGACCCCATTTGCCGTAGCCGCGGGCGCCGTCACCGATTTCAAGCGTGACGTTCTCGACGCCGTGGCGCGCGATGTTGGCGCGGCCGATCGCGGCCAGCGCCGGATGAAGTTCCACCGAATATACCTGCGCGGCGCGGTGCGCGAGCAGTGCGCTCATGTAACCGCTGCCGGTGCCGATTTCGAGCACGTGGTCGGTCTTCTTCACCGTCAATTCCTGCAGCACGCGGGCTTCCATCTTCGGCGGCCACATTCTCTGCCCCTCTCCGATGGGAATCTCCATGTCGGTGAAGGCGAGATTGCGGTACGCCTGCGGCACGAACTCCTCGCGCGGCACCGTGTAGAGCAGATCGAGCACGTCCTGGTCCAGCACCTCCCAGGTGCGGATCTGCTGCTCGACCATGTTGGTGCGCGCCTGTTCGAGGTTCATGTCATGCGCTGGTGCCAGGGGAAGCCGCAATTTTACCAAAGCGTTTTGCCCAGGCGGCAAGATCGTCCAGGTAGGTATAGATCACCGGCACCACCACCAGGGTGAGCAGGCCCGAAGTGATGACGCCGCCAATCACCGCCTGACCCATGGGAGAGCGCTGCTCACCGCCTTCGCCCAGTCCCAGGGCGAGCGGCAGCATGCCGAAGATCATCGCCAGCGTGGTCATCAGGATCGGCCGCAGCCGGATTCTGCCGGCGGCAAGGACTGCGGGCCCGCGCTCTGCTCCGCGGCTTCTTTCCTGATTGACGAAATCCACCAGCAGGATCGCGTTCTTGGTCACCAGGCCCATCAGCATGATGAAGCCGATGATGGCAAAAATGTTGAGCGTCGAACGGAACAGGATCAGCGCCAGCACGACGCCGATCAGCGACAGCGGCAGCGACATCATGATCGCCGCCGGCTGGATGAAACTGCCGAACTGGGAGGCAAGGATCAGGTAGATGAAGATCACGCCGAGCGCCAGCGCCTGGACGGCGAAGGCGAGCGACTCCTGGATGTCCTTGGCCGAGCCGCCCATGGTGTAGCGGTAGCCCGGCGGCATCACGATGCGATCGAGCTTGCCCTTGAGTTCCGTGGCGGCATCGCCCGCCGGCCGGTTGTAGACGTTGGCCGTGATGAGCACCTCGCGCAGCTGTTCCTTGCGGTTGATCTGCTGCGATCCGCTGGTGGCGGAAATCGAGGCGATCTCGCGCAGATTCACCATGCGCGGCGCGCCGTTGGCGTCGAGCAGCGCCGAAGCAAGGGGCACGCGCTGCAGGTCCTCGGCGCGCGCGCGGTCGGCGCGCGACAGGCGCACTTGCACATCGTAGTACTGGTCATCGGGCCCGCGCCAGTTGCCCACGGCCTGGCCGGCAAGCAGCGGGCGCAGCGTGGCGGCCACCTGGCCCACGCCTAGCCCCAAGTCGCTGGCGAGTTCGCGCTTCAGTTCCACCGACACCTGCGGCTTCAATGCCTCGTCGCTGGATTCCACGTCCACGGCGCCGGGCACCTCGCGCGTCGCCGCGATGGCCTGCGCGGCGATCTCGGCGAGCACCTTTCGGTCCTGGCCGAGCAGCGAAACCTGCAGCGGCTTGCCGCTCGATACCGACTTGAAGGCGCCGATCTGCTGCAGGTCGATGCCGGCGATGCGCGAAAGCCGCTCGCGCATCGGCTTCGTCAGCTCGTTCTGGGAGAGCCTGCGCTGCTTCCTCGGCACCAGCTGGACGAAGATGTTGACGCGGTTCTTGCCCTGGACGAAGCCGGTGTTGACGGTGGCGTAGGTGTACTTCACCTCGGGGAACTCGCGCAGCGCGGCTTCGGCCTGGCGCGCCTTCTGCGAAGTGAGTTCGAGCGAGGCGCCCACCGGGGTCTTGAACTGGACCTGGAGTTCGGACAGGTCGGGCTCGGGCACGAACTCCGAACCGACGAACTTCATCAAGGGGAAACTGACGAGGAAGCTCGCCATGGCGATCGCGATTACCGTCTTGCGGTGCTCGAGGCTCCAGGCAAGCAAGCGCTCGTAGGCGCTCGAGACGCGGTCCATCAGGGCGTGGAACCAGGCGAGCAACCGTCCGAGCGGACTCGAACTGTATTTCCCCTCGGCTTGCGGATCGTGCCAGATCGACGAGAGCATCGGGTCCAGCGTGAAGGAAACAAACATCGAGATCAGCACGGCGCTCACCACCGTCAAGCCGAACTGGTGGAAGAAACGCCCGATGATGCCGCCCATGAAGCCGACCGGCAGGAACACCGCGACGATCGAGAATGTGGTCGCGAGCACCGCGAGGCCGATCTCTCGCGTGCCCTCCAGCGCCGCGGTGCGGTGGTCCGCGCCCAGCGCCACGTGGCGGACGATGTTTTCGCGCACCACGATCGCATCGTCGATCAGCAGTCCCACCGACAGCGACAGCGCCATCAGCGTGAGCACATTCAGCGTGAAGCCGAACGCATAGATGAAGAGGAAGGTGCCGATGAGCGCGATCGGCAGCGTGAGACCCGTGATCACGGTGCTGCGCCAGGACGCGAGGAACAGGAACACGATTGCGATCGTCAGCAGCCCGCCCTCGATGAGCGTTTTCTTGACGTCGGCCACCGAGTTGCGGATGCCGATCGAGGCATCGCGCACGATGTCGACCTTTACGTCCGAGGGCAGGTACGACTGCAGTTCCTTCGCCACCCGGCGCACCCCGTCCACCACGGCGATCGTGTTCTCGCCTTGCGCCTTGATGATGTCGATCGACAGTGCCCTCTGGCCGTTCACCAGCGCGGCGTTTTCCTCTTCCTGCTGGCCGTCCTCGATTTCGGCGATCGAACCCAGCGTCACTGCCGTGGTCCGACCCCCGGCGCCGCGGCGTGCCACGATCAAATTGCGGAAATCCTGCGGCCCGGTGAGGCGCGCGCGCAGCTGGACGATCTTCTCCTGGCTCGGCGTAACGATCGAGCCGGCCGGTATCTCCTGGTTTTCGCTCTGCAGCGCCCGGATCACCTGGTCGGCGCCGATCTTCTGCGCTTGCAGCGATTCGAGGTTGAGGTAGACCTTGATCTCGCGCTTCACGCCGCCCACCAGCGTGGCCTGGCCGACGCCGCCGACGTTCTCGAGGCGTTTCTTGATCACCTGGTCGGCGAGCGTGGTGAGTTCGCGCAAAGACCGTCCGGAGGACTGCACCGCCACGGAGACGATCGGGAAGTCGTCCGGGTTGAAGCGGCTGACCCTCGGTTCCTTGATCTCGTCGCGGAAGGTGGAGCGGATCAGCGCGATCTTTTCGCGCACGTCCTGCGCCGCGAGCTTGGGATCGATCGACAGGTCGAACTCGATGATCACCACCGACAGGCTCTCGTAGGAGCGCGACGACAGCGTCTTGATGCCGCTGATGGTATTGACCGACTCCTCCACCCGCCGCGTCACTTCCTCCTCGACGTTCTCGGGCGAAGCGCCTGGGTACTCGGTCTGCACTACCACCACGGGGAAACTCACGTCCGGGAACTGCTCCACCGGCAGGCGCGAGTAGGAAAAGGCGCCCAGCACCAGCAGCGCGGCCATCATCATGGTCGCGAATACCGGATTGGAAATGCTTACCCTGGTAAACCACATGGCGGGGCTGTTCTATTTTTTTACAGATTGAGAAGGTTCTGGACCTGAAAGTCTTGCCGCCAAACCTTCCCGCAATGAACCCAGATTCGCGCGCACGATGCGATCGCCCGCGGCGACTCCGTCCAGCACCTGAACACGGCCGGCGGCGTCGGGCGCGCCGACCTTGACGTTCTTCTTCCTTACCAGGCCTTCCTCGATGGCATAGACGAAAGTCTGGCCCATCTCTTCGCGCACCGCCGAAGCAGGTACCGCGAGTGCGCCCTCGATGCTCGACAGGGTCAGGGCGCCTTGGGCGAACATGCCGCCGCGCAGCAGGCCTTCGCGGTTGTCGATGACCGCGTAAACGCTGATGGAACGCGAACCCGCGGTGGCCGCCGGATTGATGCGCTCGATGCGGCCGTCGAAATCGCGCTCGCCGAACCCTTCGACGCGGAACTTCATCGCCTGGCCGACGCGCACCTGGCCGATCGCAGCCGGCGGCACCGAGGCCTCCAATTGCAGTCGCGACAGGTCGACGATGCTCACCACCTTCGCGTCCAGCGCCACGCGCTCGCCAGGCTGCACGTGGCGTTGCGACACGATGCCGGAGAAGGGCGCCACCAGCACTGCGTCGCCCAGGGACTTGCGTGCCATCACGAGTTCGGCGTCCGACGCCCGCAGCTTTGCCGCGGCGACGTCATGGTTGCTCTGTATGCTGTCGAAGGCGCTCTGCGAGATGAACGCCTTGTCGAGCAGCGCCTTTTGCTGCGCGCGATTCTTCTCCGCCCAGACCAGTTGGGCCCTGGCGGCTGCCATGTCCGCTTCGCGCGCGGCGACCCTGGCCGCGACCTCCGTGAGGTCGATCTTCGCCAGCATCTGCCCCTGCTTCACGCTCTCGCCTTCGCGCACCGTGACCGCGATCAGCTCGCCCGCGACCTTGGCCTTGACGGTCGCTTCGGTCAGTGGCGCGAGCGACCCGGTGAGCGGCAGCACGCGGTCCAGGTTGCGCGGCTCGACGATGTACAGGTCGTCCTGCAGGAACTCCGCCACCGCGACGGCGGGTTTGGCGTTCGCTCGGGCGTCGGCCGCGCTTTGCCGGCCACGCAGGGCCGCAATGGAAACCGCGAGCACGATTACCGCCACCAAGGCGACCATGACCATGGAACGGCGGGTGAGGCGTTGGAAAATGCTCATGGCTTCAATCATATTATGCTGCGGTGCCAAATCGCCATCAGGAAGCGCATAATCCCAAACTTACGCAGGGGTCCTGTCTCCGGGGGTCGGAGAACGGGTGAGAGAGTCCCTCATAACCTGATGCCGGTAATGCGGCCGAAGGAAGCGCACATGAACGCCAATCCCAAGTTTCTCGCTGCAACCGCGCACGTTGACGAGGCGGCGATCAAGCCGCTGCCGAACTCGCGCAAGGTGCATGTAGGAAATCTGAAGGTGCCGATGCGCGAAGTCAGCCAATCGGACACCCCGGACATGTTCGGGGGTGAGAAGAACCCGCCGGTTTACGTTTACGACTGCTCCGGTCCGTACACGGATCCCGCCGCAAAAATCGATATCCGCTCAGGCCTTCCGGCCTTGCGCGAGCCCTGGATTCTGGCGCGGAACGATACCGAATTACTCACGCAACCTTCCTCCCGGTTCGGCAAGGAAAGACTGGCCGATCCCAAGCTTGCCGAGCTGCGGTTCAATCTGAAAAGAAATCCGAGAAAAGGCAAAAGCAACGTCTCGCAGATGCACTACGCGCGCAAGGGCATCATCACGCCCGAGATGGAATTCATCGCCATCCGCGAGAATCTCGAGCGCGAGCGCTACATCGAGAGCCTCAAGGCGGGGGGCAAGACTGGCGCCAAAATGCTGGAGCTGATGATGAGGCAGCATCGCGGCGAGAGTTTCGGCGCCGCGATTCCGGACCTCATTACGCCGGAGTTCGTGCGCTCGGAAGTGGCGCGCGGCCGCGCCATCATCCCGGCCAACATCAACCATCCCGAGTCCGAGCCGATGATCATCGGCCGCAATTTCCTCGTCAAGATCAACGCCAATATCGGCAATTCGGCGGTGTCCTCGGGCATCGGCGAGGAAGTGGAAAAGATGACCTGGTCGATCCGCTGGGGCGGCGACACGGTGATGGACCTTTCCACCGGCAAGCACATCCACGAGACGCGCGAGTGGATCATCCGCAATTCGCCCGTGCCCATCGGCACCGTGCCCATTTACCAGGCGCTGGAGAAGGTCGATGGCAAGGCCGAAGACCTGACCTGGGAGATCTACCGCGACACGCTGATCGAACAGGCGGAGCAGGGCGTGGACTACTTCACCATCCACGCCGGCGTGTTGCTGCGCTACGTGCCGATGACCGCGACGCGCATGACCGGCATCGTTTCGCGCGGCGGCTCGATCATGGCTAAATGGTGCCTCGCGCACCACAAGGAGAGCTTTCTCTACACGCATTTCGAGGACATCTGCGCCATCATGAAGGCCTACGACGTGAGCTTTTCGCTCGGCGACGGCCTGCGCCCCGGGTCGGGCTACGACGCCAACGACGAGGCGCAGCTAGCGGAGCTGAGGACGCTGGGTGAGCTCACGCAGATCGCCTGGAAGCACGACGTCCAGGTCATGATCGAGGGCCCCGGCCACGTGCCGATGCAGCTCATCAAGGAGAACATGGATATCCAGCTGAAGGAGTGCCACGAGGCGCCCTTCTACACGCTGGGGCCGTTGACCACCGACATCGCGCCGGGCTACGACCACATCACTTCGGCGATCGGCGCGGCGCAGATCGGCTGGTACGGCACGGCGATGCTGTGCTACGTCACCCCCAAGGAGCACCTCGGCCTGCCGAACAAGAAGGACGTGAAGGACGGCATCATGGCCTACAAGATCGCCGCGCATGCGGCGGACCTCGCCAAGGGGCACCCGGGAGCGCAGATCCGCGACAACGCGGTCTCGAAGGCGCGCTTCGAATTCCGCTGGGCCGACCAGTTCAACCTTGGCCTGGACCCGGACACCGCCAAGGACTTCCACGACGAGACGCTGCCCAAGGACAGCATGAAAGTGGCGCATTTCTGCTCCATGTGCGGGCCGCACTTCTGCTCGATGAAGATCACGCAGGACGTGCGCGACTACGTCGAAAAAGGCATGCAGGAAAAGTCGATCGAGTTCGTCAAGAAAGGCGCGGAGATTTACCAGAAGCAGTAAAATGCGGACCCAATGGCCGTAGCCCCGATTCGCTTCGACCCCAAACGCGCGATAGAGCTCGTCCTGTACATCGCGAACAAGCTCCGTTATCCGACTTTCCATTCCGTCTCGAAGATTCTTTACTTCGCGGATCGGGAGCATCTGTCGCGCTATGGCAGCTTGCTTTCTGGCGACAGCTACGTCGCGATGAAGCACGGTCCTGTGCCAAGCGAGATCTACAATCTCCTCAAGGCTGCCGCAGGTCGCCGGGAGTCCTGGATTTCGCCGCGCTACTATGAAGTCGCCAAGGACGCGATCAAGGTGGATGCCCCGTACCGCTTGCGCGCGCTAAGGGCCGCGAATACCGAATTGCTCAGTGCGTCTCAACGCGAGTGCCTCGACGGTTCACTGCGCGACAATGGGACTCTGAGCTTCGCGCGGCTTACGGCCAAGAGCCATGACCTGGCATGGAAGTCCGCAGACGAGAACGAGATCATCGACGTTCGTGCGATTGCGAAGACCTTGCGCAACGCCAAGGACGTGCTTGCCTACTTGAACGAGTAAGGCGCGTCCGGAGATGGCGAAGCTCGGCGACGCCTTCTCCCAATCGGACCGCAGAAAATCCGCCCTGCGGCGCCTGGTTCCGGGCGCTGTCATCTACCTCGAAGTAGTGCTTCCAGGGGAGCGCAAGAACAAGTTTCTGGTTATCGCCCGCGTTGACGCCGAGTGCTGCACCTTCGTCGTCAATTCCCGCGTGCATCCGTTCATAGAGGCACGTCCCGATTTGTCCGTCTGCCAGGTGAAAGTAGACGCTGCGCGCCACGATTTTCTGCGGCGAAACTCCTGGATTGCATGCCACGAGGTGTTGAAACTTCGGACCGACGCGGTAGTTTCCGAGCTGGTCTCTGATATGGGCAGGCTTAGAGGCATCGTTCACAGGGATGTGCTGGACGAGATCGCTGCTGCCGTGAAGCGCGCACCTACGCTTTCGGCCACCGAGCAGACGTTGTTTGCCGAGGCACTGAAAAGGGCCAACGCCTAGGTGGAAACCTCGCTCGCCGCATTTCTGAAAGTGGCCGCCGCTGTCGCAATCGGGCTGCCGCTGATCGTCTATCTCGCGCAGGATGCGCTGATTTTCTATCGCCAGCCGCTGCCAGAGGCGCGCCGCGCCGAGATCGCCAAGCGCCATCCGGCAGTCCGGGAAATCCTGCTGCAGGCGAAAGACGGTACCAGGCTCCAGGCCTGGCATGCCGGCGCCGCATCTGCGTTGCCGCGACCGCTGGTGATTTATTTCGGCGGCAATGCCGAGGAAACCTCCTGGATGCTGGAAGAAACCGGCAACGCGCCCGGTACGTCGTGGCTCATCGTCAATTACCGCGGCTACGGCCTGAGCGGGGGCTCACGCGGCGAGGCGGCATTGGTGTCCGATGCGCTGCAATGGTTTGACCACGTGGCCACGCTCCCCGGTACCGATCCCGCACGGATCTACGTCTTTGGTCGCAGCCTCGGTAGCGGCGTGGCGGTGGCGCTTGCGGCGCAGCGGCCGGTGGCGCGAGTCATCCTCGCTACGCCCTATGACAGCCTCGCGGCAGTAGCGAAGCGCTACTACTGGTACCTGCCGGTGGACCTGCTGCTCAAGCACCGCTTCGATTCCATCGCCCTGGCGCCGTCGCTCAAGCAGCCACTGTTATGCCTGATTGCGGAGCGTGATGAGGTCATTCCTCCGGTACACGGCGAGCGACTGTACGACGCGTGGGGAGGAACAAAGAAGAAGGTCGTCCTGCAGGCAGCCGGGCACAACAGCACCGATGCGCACCCGCTGTTCTGGACCTCAATCCGCGAGTTTCTGGCGCAGCAGGTAAATTAGGCGGCATGGATACGACTCTGCTGCACGCGCTAATCCTCGGCGTCGTCGAAGGGGTGACCGAATTTCTGCCCATTTCCAGCACCGGGCACCTCATCCTGGCGGGCGACCTGCTTGGCGCGAACGACGAGCGCTGGAACGTCTTCAACATCGTGATCCAGACCGGCGCCATGCTCGCCGTGGTGTGGGAATACCGCACGCGCTTTTTCAGGATCGACATCGCGCTCTACCGCAATCTGGCGGTGGCGTTCGTTCCCGCGGCGATTCTCGGTTTCTTGTTTTCAGGACTGGTAAAGCAATACCTTTTTCACGCCGTACCCGTCGCACTCGCGTTCATTGTCGGCGGCATCATCATCCTTCTGGTCGAGCGCGAGGAAAGAACTTCGAGGGTAATGGACACCCAGTCCATGACGTGGCTGGACGCGCTGAAGGTCGGCATAGCGCAGTGCTTCGCGCTCATTCCTGGCACTTCGCGCTCGGGTGCGACGATCATTGGCGGGATGCTTTTCGGCCTGTCACGCAAGGCGGCCACCGAATTCTCTTTCTTCCTTGCGGTGCCAACGTTGATGGCTGCCGGCGCCTACGACCTGTTCAAGCACCGCGCCTTGTTTTCGGCGAGCGATCTGCCGATGTTCGGCGTCGGGTCGATAACCGCGTTTGTTGCCGCTTTTGTCGTCGTGCGCTGGCTGATTCGCTATGTGGCGACGCACGACTTCAAGCCCTTCGCCTGGTACCGGATCGCCTTCGGCCTCATCGTGCTGCTCACCGCGCACTTCGGCTGGGTGGACTGGAAATACTAGCCCTGGACGGACACCAAGGCAGTCCACGCCTCGATCGCCCTGCCGCGCGGTTTGGCGACGCTGGCTGACCGTCAGCGCGTCCAGGGCGGCGGCGCCAGCGGATCTATGCCAGCGCGCTCGATGGCTTCATCTACGGTAGCGCGCGCAAGCGCGCCCGTGTCGGCGAGCGATGCCAGCGCGGCAACCATGATGTGCTCGCGGCTGACTTCGAAGAATGGCCGTAGTCTGGCACGCGTGTCCGAACGGCCAAAGCCATCGGTGCCGAGCGCGGTGAAATGCCGACCGGTGAACGGCGCGATGAGATCGGGCACCGACCTGACGTAGTCAGTAGCCGCCACGATCGGACCGGGTGATCCCTCAAGACAGCGGGCGATCCAACTTGGTGCCGAATCGCCGCACAGACGATGCTCGCGCTCTGCGGCCATGGCATCGCGGCGCAGTTCGCTGAAGGAAGTCACGCTCCAGATGTCGGCCGCGACACCCCAGTCCTGCTCCAGCACTTCGGCGGCGGCGATGACTTCGCGCAAGATCGCGCCCGC
>SBAS01000019.1 GCA_005240145.1 Nitrosomonadales bacterium
AGTATTTCGGCCGCGTCAGCGCCGCCGGCCATGGCCGCTGGGACAACACCGCGATCATGTCCCTGCTGAAGAACTAGCGCAGGCGCTGCAACTTCCAGGACGCCAGCGGGCCGAGTAATCCGCCCAGACCCAGCGTCATCCACGCCATTCCCCAGGCGTGGGGTTGCCCCGCGAAAAGATCGAGCGTCCAACCGAATACCACCGGGCTGACGACGCCGACGCCGAAGCCGATCACCGAGCGCACCGCGTAGGCAACGCCGAGGTAGTGCGGCGGCACCGATTCGGCGAGCACCGTGGAATGGGTGGAGGAATCCGCGATGCCGGCGAAGTTGTAGAGGCAGGCCAGCGCCACCAGCAGGACGATCGGCAGCGCCATCAGCCAGCCGATGGTGAACGAGAGGAAAAGGCTCACCGAGGACCACAACAGGATGGTCTGCGTGCGCCCCCAGCGATCGGCCATCGTGCCGCCCACGATGCTGCCGGCGATATTTGCAGCATAAGTAAGCGCCGTAAGCAGAAGCGCATATTCAATCGAACTTCCACTCAGCAGAAGCGCGGCGGTCATGAATGCCGGCAGCCAGGCCCACATGCCGAGCAGTTCCCAGTTGTGGAAGCTGTAACCCCAGATGGACAGCATGCCGCGCCGGTTGCGCCAGACTGCGGGCAGCGCCGCGAGCGCCGACTCGCCTGCCGGACGCGGATGAATACTGTTCGGCGTTTGTCGCAAAGTCACGACCGACAGCACCCAGGCGATGATCGGTAGCGCGGCCACCACGCCCAGCGCACCGCGCCAGCCGGTGAACGTGAGGGCGAGGCCCGCGACCGCGAGGCAAACCGCGTAGCCGGCGCTCGAACCGGCGATGAGAAAGCCCATCGCGCGGCCGCGGCGCGCCTGCGTGACGTGCTCGTTGATGAGCGCCAGCACCGGGGTATAGGTGCCGCCGCCGCACAGACCCGTAAGCAGGTGCAGCCAGTACGCCGACCAGAAGCCGTCGGCGAAGAATACGAACAGCAGGGGACTCGCGCAGGCCGCGATGCCGGTGAGCACATAGGTGCGCTTGGCGCCGAAATGGTCGGCGAGGAAGCCGACGATGAAAAGCGAGGTCAGGTAACCAAGGTGAAAGGCCGACTGGATGAGCCCGGCTTCCTTGCCCGACAGAGCCCATGCGGCCTGGGTCAGCGGCAGCACCGCCGAATACGCGACGAACCAGGTGGCGCCCAGCACTCGGCTCAGGCACAGCGCCGCCAGCCATGCGGTCGAGCCTGGAAGAAACCTCACGCCGCCGCGCCGGGGCGGGCCGCAATACGCACCGGGATGCGCCTGGAACCGAAGGGTTTGCCGAACTTCTGGTATCGCCCCGCGAGCCGTGTGCCGCAATGGCTGCAGGCGCCCTCGGCGCTCAGGCGGTAGCTGCGGATCTCGTACCAGTCGCGCACGATCTGCACGTGTTCGCACTCGGGACAGCTGGTCGAGCCGCCTTCCTCGTCGTGCACGTTGCCGGTATAGACATAGTGCAGGCCGGCGAGGCGGGCGATTTCCCGCGCGCGCGTAAGCGTCGCGGGCGGCGTCGCGGCGATGTCGGTCATTTTCCAGTCCGGATGGAAGGCGGTGAAGTGCAGCGGCACGTCCGGGCCCAGGTGCTGCACGATCCATTTGCATTCGGCGCGCAGCTCCGCGTCTGAATCGTTCCTGCCGGGAATGAGGAGCGTGGTGATCTCGACCCAGACCCCTGTTTCCTTCACCAGGTACTCGAGCGTATCGAGCACCGGCTGCAGCCGGCCGCCGCAGATCTTGTAATAAAACTCGTCGGTGAAGCCCTTCAGGTCGACGTTGGCGGCGTCCATCCTGGCGTAGAACTCGCGCCGCGGCTCTGCGTGCATGTAGCCCGCGGTGACCGCCACCGCCTGCACGCCGCGGTCGTGGCAGGCATCGGCGATGTCCATCGCGTATTCGGCGAAGATCACCGGGTCGTTGTAGGTGAAGGCGACCGATTTGCAGCCCAGCTTGACCGCGGCGGCGGCGATCGTCTGCGGGGTCGCCGCGTCCATGAGGCGGTCCATTTCCTTCGACTTGGAAATGTCCCAGTTCTGGCAGAACTTGCAGGCGAGGTTGCAGCCCGCGGTGCCGAAGGAAAGGATGCTGGTGCCGGGGTAGAACTGGTTGAGCGGCTTTTTCTCCACCGGGTCGATGCAGAAACCCGAGGAGCGGCCATAGGTGCTGAGCAGCATGCGGCCGCCTTCCATCTTGCGCACGAAGCACATGCCGCGCTGGCCTTCATGCAGCTTGCAGTCGCGCGGGCAGAGGTCGCACTGGATGCGGCCGTCGGGCAGCGGGTGCCACCAGCGTCCCGGAAAACCGCTCTCCGGGACCGCGCTCAAGTGAATTTCCTCACCCGGTAGCGCCAGACCTTGCAGCGCGCCAGGCGCGTCTCGGGCGGCAATCCCGCCTTCTTCTTCAGTTCATCCAGGAACTGGCGCTTGTCGGAGAGCACCTCCCACACCTGCGGCAGGTAGGTGGCGCGCTTGCCTTCGGCTTCGAGGATCAGGCCGTCCTCACCGACGCCGATCTGCGCCAGCAGCTCGCCCTCGTCGGCGAACAGGATCGGCTTCGGCGCGGAGAGCAGCGACACCTCGAGGCGGCACAGCGGCCATTCGTCGCGCTTCAGCTTCGGAAAACGCGGATCCTGGAAGGCCGCCGCGCGCGCGTTCGTGGCCACGTCCTCGCCGAGCGGCCGGGTCGCCGCCAGGCTGCCGATGCAGCCGCGCAGTTCGCCGTTCTTGGTCAGGGTGACGAAGCTCGCCCCTGGTTGCAGCAGCCAGGGCTGGTGGTTGCGCCTCGCCGGCACCGAGGAGAGGGCGAGCGCGTTCGCGATCGAGCCCTTGGCGATGCCGATCAATGTACGGCCGGCATCTTCTGCCGCGATGCTGTCGCCCTCGTAGAGCGCGAACGAGGCGTAACCGACGACGCGATCCTTGCCGCCCGCGGTATCGCCCGAATTGCAGGCGGCAAGCAGCCGGATCGAGAGCTTCCTGCGCTGCGCCACCTGCAGCAGGCCGTTCAGCGCCGTCGCGCCGCAGGCCTCCTCGTAGTTGATATTGCCCGCGAAGGCCGCGATGCGCTCGAGCGTCGCGCCGTCCCTGCGCCTTGCCTCGGCGTAGCTGTGATAGTGCGACAGGTCCGTGCTGATGACGATCAGCGTCTCGGGTCCGCCCCAGAGCCGCTCGAGAACCTCCACCACTTCCTCGGTGAGCGCCGCGCCGGCGGTGAGCGGGATGAGCGAGAACTCGCCCAGCATTTTCTGCAGGAACGGCAGCTGCACTTCGAGCGAATGCTCCTGGGCATGCGCCGCTGCGCTGCGCACCACCTGTTTCAGGTCCGCCAGCAACGCGATGCCGGCCTTGTCCAGCGGCATACGGCCAAGCGGCGTCTCGAACGCGTCGCACTCTGGCAAGGCGAGGCCCCTGCCCGCGACGTAATGCGCCGGCCCGAAAAGCACCACGCGCTTGACGGTGCCCCGCGCGGCGGCAAGCTCGTCGTAGCCATGCGCCGCGACCGCGCCCGAATACAGGTAGCCGGCGTGCGGGACGATCAGCACCTTGGGAAAGCCGAACCTCGGCTCCAGGCTGCCGACGCCGTCGAGCAGCTCCCCGATCTCAGCCGTGAGTTGCGCGGCGCTGCGCGGGTAGAACGCGCCGGCCACGGCGGCGGGACGGATGTTCGCAGCCGGATTCACAGCCACTTCAGCACTCCTTGCAAGGCGTGCATCACGGATTGGCGGCGCACGCTGGTACGACCGCCCCTGAAGAGCTTCGTGTCACTGCGGATCCTGCGCCCCTGCGCCCAGCCAAAGCACACCATGCCGACCGGCTTGCCCGGCGAACCGCCGCCGGGGCCGGCGACCCCTGTGACGGCAAGCGCGATGCTGCCGCGGCCGTTTTTGAGGGCGCCGCGCGCCATCTCGCGCGCGGCCTGCTCGCTGACCGCGCCGTGGCGCGCCAGCGTCGCCTTGCGCACGCCCAGCTCCTCGCGCTTGGCCGCATTCGAGTAGGTGACATAGCCGCGCTCGAACCAGTCCGAGGAGCCCGGCACCGAGGTCACTGCCTGCGCCACCCAGCCGCCGGTGCAGGACTCCGCCGTGACGAGCATCGAGCCGGACGCCTTGAGCTTTTTTCCCACCCGCCTTGAAATTCTTCCAATCAAAAGAAAAGCCTCTTGCAAAGCGCCAATACCAGGAGCGTATACCCGGCGGCGAGCAGATCGTCGAACATCACGCCGAAGCCGCCCTTGAAGCGCATCTCCAGCTGCCGGATCGGCGGCGGCTTGACGACGTCGAAGGCGCGAAAGAGGAGAAACGCCGCCCCCTGCCACCAGGGCTCCTGCGGCACGACGGCGAGGATGAGGAGGAAGGCGACCACTTCATCCCAGCACATCGCGCCGTGGTCGGAGACGCCGAGGTGGCGCCCGGTCAGGTCGCAGGCCCAGATCCCGATAACGAACAGCAGGGCGAGAAATCCCAGCAGCACCAGCGGTTCATAGCCGCCGCCGATCGCCCACCACAGCGGAAACGCGACCAGGGTGCCGGCGGTGCCGGGCGCCCAGGGGAATAGCCCGGCGCCAAAGCCCAGCGCGATGAAATGCGCCGGGTGGCTGAACGTGAACTGCGCCGTGGGCCGCGCGAGGATCACGGCGCGAAATGGTCGAAGCCGCGGCCGATGTGCAGCGCCTTGCCCTGTGCGTCGAGCACCTGCAGTTTTGCTTGCGCGCTCTGAATGGCGCCGACGCGGGACAGCGGCAAGTTCAGCTCGGCGGCGAGCGCCGCGAGTTCGCCGCGGTTCGCCTGCGGCGAAGTGAACACGAGCTCGTAGTCGTCGCCGCCGCACAGCACCAGCCGGGCCTGCAGATCGGCATCTGCGATTTTCCCTACCTCGGCAGGCCTGGGGAGCAACGCGTATTCGACCGTGGCCCCGACGCCGGAACGCTCGAGGATGTGGCCCAGGTCCTGGGCGAATCCATCCGAGACGTCGATCGCGGCACTTGCCAGCCCTCTCAGGCGCTCGCCCAGCTCAATGCGCGGTTCGGGTTCATCCAGCCGCTTCGCATTCGCGGCGTTGCCGGGTTGCTCGAGCGCCAGCGCGGCGCCGCCGAGCGCACCTGAGACCCAGATGTCGTCGCCGGGCCGCGCTCCGGCACGAAAGAGGGCGAGGCCGCTGGGCACCTCACCCAGGATGGTGATGCAGATCACGATGGGGCCAGGCACGGGGCCTGGCGCGGCCGCTCGCGTGGTGTCCCCGCCGATGAGTTCGACGCCGAAGCGGTCCGCGAGGGCGAAAAATCCGCCGGCGAAGCCTTTCAGCCAGATTTCGTCTGCCGCGGGCAGCCCCAGCGCGAGCGTCGCCCAGCGCGGCGCGGCGCCCATCGCCGCCATGTCGGAGAGGTTCACCGCGAGCGCCTTGTGCCCGAGCTTGCGCGCATCCGCGCCGGCGCGAAAGTGCCTGCCTTCCAGCAGCAGGTCGGTGGATACGGCAAGTTCCATCCCGGCGCTGGGCCGCAGCAGCGCGGCGTCGTCGCCGATGCCAAGCGCGACGCGGCGCGCGCGCCGGTCGCCGGGCCGCACTTCGCGCGGCGCGCGCTCGAAGTACTTCCGGATCAGTTCAAACTCGGAGAGCAAATCAGACCGCCTGCCGGACCCGCGCGAATTCCTCGGCGCGCAGTTCGAGCGCCAGCTTTTCCAGCACGCCGTTGACGAATTTGTGCCCGTCGGTGCCGCCGTAGCTCCGGCCAAGGTCGATCGCCTCGTTCAGCACCACGCGAAACGGCGTTTCCGGCCGCGCCGAGAGTTCATATGCCGCGATGAGCAGGATCACGCGCTCGATCGGAGAGAGCGAGGCGAGGCTGCGGTCGAGGTGCGGCTCGATCAACTTTTCCAGCGCGGAACTTTTCTCGACCACCTCCGCGATCAGCTGTTCGGCGCACTTCTGGTCGCAGCGCACCCAGCCCTCGAGCGTCTTCGCCTGCGCGAGCACGTCGCCGCCGGCGAGCTTCCAGGCGTAGAGCGCCTGCAGCGCGATTTCGCGCGCGCGGCGCCGCGCCGTGGTGCGCGCACCCGGCCGCGCGTCCTTCAGCGCCACTTCGCCGCCAGGTCCAGCCGCAAGCGCGCCATTTCCAGCGCCACGCGCACCGCCTCGGCGCCCTTCTCCTTGCGCGCGAGCGCCTGCGCCTCGTCGTCCGTGGTCAGCACGCCGTTGGCCACGGGCAGTCCGGATTCGAGCGCGACCTCCGTGATGCCGCGCGCCGACTCGTTCGAAACCACCTCGAAATGGTAGGTGTCGCCGCGGATCACCGCGCCGAGCGCGACCAGGGCGTCGAAGCGCCCCGACTGCGCCAGCCACTGCAGGGCGAGCGGAATTTCGAGCGCGCCCGCCACGGCGACGAATTCGGCCTGGGCGCCCGCCCGCGCGAGCTCGGCGCGCGCCGATTCGAGCAGCGCGTTGCAGATTTCTTCATTGAAGCGGGAATGAACGACGCCGATTCGCGGCGGATTCATTTCCGTTCTCGTTCGACGTATCCCGTGACCTCGAGGCCGAAACCGGCCATGCTCGGCATCTTGCGCGGCGTGGCGAGCAGGCGCATCCTGCCCACGCCGAGGTCGCGCAGGATCTGCGCGCCGATGCCGTAGTTGCGCAAGTCCATGCTGCGGCCCGCGCGCGCGGGCCGCTGGCCGGACAACTGCGCGGCAAGCTGCGTCTGCAGCGCTTCGCCCGACTGGCTGCAGTTCATGAGCACCATCACGCCGCTGCCGGCGGCGTGGATCGCCTCGAGCGCATCGCCCACGCCCCAGGAATGCGTGCCCGAACCCGCATCGAGCAGGTCGAGCACCGACAGCGGCTCGTGCACGCGCACCAGCGTCTCGTCCCGTGCCGCTATTTTCCCCAGCACCAGCGCGAGGTGGATCGAGCCGAGCGCGGAATCCCGGTACGAGACGAGACGGAACGATCCCCACGGCGTGTCGATGTCGCGCTCCGCAGCGCGCTCGACCACGGACTCGTTGCGGCTGCGGTGTTCGATCAGGTCGGCGATGGTGCCGATCTTGAGCTTGTGCGCGGCGGCGAATTCCATCAGGTCGGGCAGGCGCGCCATGCTGCCGTCGGCGCGCATGATCTCGCACAGCACCGCGGCGGGCGTGAGACCCGCCAGGCGCGCGAGGTCGCAGCAGGCTTCGGTGTGCCCGGCGCGCACCAGCACGCCGCCGTCCTGCGCGATGAGCGGAAAAACGTGCCCGGGCTGGACGATGTCGCGAGCGACGGCGCCCGGCGAGGCCGCAACGCGGATCGTGAGCGCGCGGTCGTGAGCCGAGATGCCGGTGGCGATGCCCTCTGCGGCTTCGATGGAGTTGGTGAAATTGGTGCCGTGGCGCGAGCGGTTATCGCTCACCATCGGCTTCAGGCCCAGGCGCTCGGCGTGCGCGCGCGCGAGCGGCATGCAAATCAGGCCGCGGCCGTGGGTGGCGAGGAAATTGACCTTCTCCGCCGTGACGAAATCAGCGGCGAAAACGAGGTCGCCCTCGTTCTCGCGGTCCTCGTCGTCGACCAGCACGACGATATTGCCGGCGCGCAGCTCGGCAATGATCTCGGCGGTCGGGCTGATGGCGGTTGTTTCGCGGCGCATGGTCTAGACCTCACACCCGGCGATTATATGCCCGCAGCGGAACAATTTACTCCTTCGCCGAAACCTCGGCTGCTTCGGCGGTGTCGCCGAATTTCTCCCCGATTTTCTCCCTTATGCGCGCGCTCTTGCCCGAGCGCTGGCGCAGGTAGTACAGCTTGGAGCGGCGCACTTCGCCTTTCCGCTTCACCTCGATGCCGGCGATCAGCGGCGAGTAGGTCTGGAAGGTGCGCTCGACGCCCTCGCCTGAGGAAATCTTGCGCACGATGAAAGCCGAGCGCAGGCCGCGGTTGCGCTTGGCGATGACCACGCCTTCGAAGGACTGCTCGCGTTTCTTGTCGCCCTCGACCACGTTGACGCGCACGGCGACGGTGTCGCCCGGCGAGAACTCGGGGACGTTCTTCTTCATGCGCTGCATCTCTTCCTGCTCGAGCTTCTGGATCAGGTTCATTTTCCGCTTTCTCCACGTTGCCGCTGGAAATCTTCCAGCAACTTGCGTTCGTCGTCGTTCAGCTTCCTCGCCGCGAGGAGGTCGGGCCTGCGCAGCCAGGTCCTGCCCAGCGCCTGCTGCAACCGCCAGCGCCGGATGTTCTCGTGGTGCCCGGATAGCAGCGTGCTCGGAACCTGCGCCGGCACCTTGCCGCCCGCTCCGTCCTGCGGCCACACCTCGGGCCGCGTGTACTGCGGGCAATCGAGCAGTCCATCGACAAAGGACTCTTCGAGCGCCGACTGCTCGCCGCCAAGCGCGCCGGGAATCTGGCGCACCACTGCGTCGATCACCGCCATCGCGGCCAGTTCGCCGCCCGAGAGCACGTAATCACCGATCGAGAGCTCTTCATCCACCCGCCGCCCGATCAGGCGCTCGTCCACGCCCTCGTACCGCCCGCACAAAAAAGTCATTGCGGTCGTGCCCGCGAGTTCCATCACCATCGCGTGATCGAGCTTCCTGCCCTGCGGCGAGAGGTAAATCACCTTGCCTCCGCCTGCCTGCCTTGCCGCATCGAGCGCCTTGTCCAGCGGCTCGGCCAGCATCACCATTCCGGGACCGCCACCGTACGGCCGGTCATCGACCGTGCGGTAGTTGTCGCTGGTGAAATCGCGCGGGTTCCAAAGCCCCAGCGACCAGAGCCCCGCTTCCAGCGCCCGCCCGCTGATGCCGCTCGCCGTCACTGCGGCGAACATCTCCGGGAAAAGCGTCACTGCATGGAAACGGATCACCAGTCCTGCCTTTACCAATCTTCCTGCCACTCCACATCGATCCGCTTATTCTGCAAATCGATCTTCTTCACGTACACCGGGACGAAAGGCAGCAACCTGGTGCGCGCATCTTCCTTCGTCCCCGCCACTTCCATCACGTCATGCACGCCGTTGGAAGACATCTGCTTCACCACGCCGAGCACCATGCCTTGTTCGTTCACCACCTCCAGCCCGATCAAATCGGACCAGTAGTAGCGCCCTTCTCCCGCCGCCGGCCGGGGAATCTCGACCGGCCTGCCCTTCAGCTTGCGCGCGTCCTCGGGATTCTCGATGCCCTCCAGCTTCGCCAGCAGCGTGCCCGAGTGCGGCCTGGATTCCTGCACCGCCCGCGCCACGCCGCCGATCCACCAGAGCGGCGCCGCGGCGAGCAGTTCGGGTTCGTCCACCACCACCCTGAGCCAGCCGCGCACGCCATAGGGTTCGGCGACGCGCCCGTACTCGATCAACGACTGAGGAAGGCTTCCGCCTTCCGCATCCCTGCTATGCGGCTTTTTTGCTCTTGCCAAACTGCTTGACCAGTCGCGTCACCGTGGACGAGGGCTGCGCGCCCTTGCCCTTCCAGTACTTCACGCGCTCGACGTCGACGCGCAGCGACTCGCGCCCCGCGGGCGCCTTCGGGTCGTAAAAACCCACGCTCTCGATAAAGCGGCCGGTAGCCGCACGGCGTGAATCGGCCACTACCAGATGGTAGAAAGGCCGCTTCTTGGCGCCGCCTCGCGCCAGTCGAATAACCACCATGTAAAGATCCTCTGAAACTCGCGAAAGGGAGCGGATTATACGCATGCATTTCGCTTTGCGGGGGCATTAAAGCAAAGGGAACAGTGTTACAGTATTTTATGCCCACCATACGCCTGGAACAGGACGTCTTCGAGGGCCTGCAGAAGCTTGCCAAACCCTTCGTCGATTCCCCGAGCATGGTGGTCCGCCGCCTGCTCGAAGAGCGCGGCGTCTTGAGCAAGGTGCCGGAAGCGGCGAGAGGAGCACGTGCCGCACCGGATGCGCTGACGCCGCAAGCCACTTACGAAAAGTATCTCCTGCTCATCCTGCTCAAGGAGTTCGACGGCCAGGGCCACAAGCGCGACGTGACGCACGCCATCGTCAAACGCATGATGAAGGACGGGCACATCGGCGCGGCGGACCAGGAACTGGTCAGCACCGGCGAAACCAAGGGCGAGAACACCATCACCTGGGCGCGCAACGCGCTCAAACAGCGCGGCTACATCAGCCGGGCCGCGCGCCGCGGAATCTGGGAATTGACCGCCGAGGGCAAGAGTGCGGCAGGCAAGGTCGTGCTTCCATAACGGGGCCCGGTCGGAGGTGTTTCAGATTGAGGTCATGATTCCTTAGCGAAGCAGCCATTCGGGTCAGGTCAACACTAGGTCCGCTAGAACCACAACGTGCCCAAAATGTCGGAAATCAAGCCATCGCTCTGTAGCGCGAATAACTCGCCCCGCCTACCGCTTGACTTGATTCCCGTATACGTATTCGACCGATACCGTTTCTCCTGTTGGTTTCTTGACTACTCCACGACCATGAAATTTTCCATCCGAAAATGGGCCGCTCGGCCGATTTGCATCCGGACTTCGTACTTTCCGATCTTCTCGAGCACGCCGCCAGTGCCCTCCCTAGCGAAAGGCTATCACGCAGTACTGCTGCTATCTACTTAGGCAGCAGCCCGCCTGCGGCTGGCGCGGCCGGATGGGCTTCGACGAGCCCGTTTCGCCCGAAGAATGGAACGCAACGCGTCGTTGACTGATTCAGAATTCGGAAACGCCTTCTGCACGTCCGGATCCAGCAGAACGACGTTGGTTCCCTCTTCCTGAATCCGCTTGTAATACTTGCCTCTGACGCCCTTCGTATAGTCGAAGTTGTATTCGGCACGCATCTCGTCGGCCACAGCCTTGCTCTTAAGTTTCATGGCGTTTGCGCTCGTGCCAGGCTTGGGGGTGTCGAACTTTCTGCGGAAGGCTTCAAGATCGAAGCTGCCTTTGCCACGGCGCAGCTTGCCGCGTAGCGGCGCGAGGAGCGCCCGGTTTATATGTCTTCCGCGCACGCCTTTGGATTTGAAATCCGAGAGCCTGTACTCGGGCCGCAGTTCGTCAATCGTCTTAGCCTTATTTTTCATAGATTGCCCGTACCGACATTTGTATCACCGAGTAGCCAGGCAGGGATGTCGCGCTGCCCATGCATCACGCGCCAGACGTCGATGTGGTCGTCGCGCTCGATGTAAAAGACCAGATGCGGGAAGCGCGTCAGTGGCCAAGAACGCAGACCGGGGAGGTCCAATTCGTTTGCGTATCGAGGCGAGCCGGTGGCTGGATGGCGTGCGATGTGGAGATAGGCCTGTTCCAGGGCTTCGATGAAACCCAGCGCGGCCTGCTTTGCGTCCTCGCGCAAGTAGTGCCCGATGGCTTCATCGACGTCCCGGTTGGCGAGCTCGCGCGGGATGACGGTCTTGGACTTCACCCCCGAGCGCGTCGCTGGACGCGCTTGCGCAGCGCGCCGAAATAAGCGCCATTGGCTGGTGCCGCCTGAGCGGAAGCGGCGCCGTCCAGCAGCAAACCGCGCAGATGCAACCGATCCGCATCCTTGCGGATCAACTCGCGCACGTATTCGCTGCTGGTGCCGTAGCCGCGCCGGGTGACCTGCTCATCCACGAAATCCTTGAGCGATTCGGGCAGGGATATGTTCATCGTGCTCATGGACTGATGTTAAGCGCCTTGGCAAAATTTGGCAAGATGGCCTGATTGAACCGCTCTACACAGGTCTACGGCCTCGCGCTAGCCGCCTGCGCTACGGTATTTCGCGATCGCGCCCTTATGCAATGTCATGCCGTGCCCGGGCCGGTCGGGGATGCGGATGTGGCCGTCCTTGCACAGCGGCAGTTCCTCGAACAGGTCGGGCGGCATCCAGTCCATGAGCTCGACGAGAAAACCGTTCGGGATCGCGCCGCTGACCTGGATTGAGATTTCGTACACGACGTGCGGCGAAACCTGCACGCCGTGGGCCGCCGCCAGGCGCGCGATCCTGAGCGTTTCGCTGAAACCGTTGGCGCGGCACACGTCGGGCATCAGGTAGCGCGCAGCCCTGCGCTCGATCAAGTCCCTGAATTCGTATCGGTTGTAATGGTTTTCCCCGGTCGCTACCGGGATAGCGATCGATTCGGAAACCAAAGCGCAAGAAAAGTTATCGTCGGAGCTCACGGGCTCTTCGTACCAGACGAGGTCGAAATCCTCGAGTTGGCGCGCCTGGCGAATGTTGCCCTCGACATCGAGCCTCTGGTTGACGTCCACCATCATGCGCACGCCGGGGCCGAGGGCCTTTTTCACCGTCTCGACGCGCTTGCGGTTGGCGAGCGGGTCGGGATCGTGGATCTTCATTTTGTAGTAGGCACATCCCATACCCGCGTAGCGCTCGGCTTCGGCGACAAGGTCCGCCTCCCTGTACTTGCCCCAACCGCCGCTGCCGTAGCAGGCCACGCGGTCGGTGACAGCGCCCCAGAGCTTGTACAGCGGCAGCTTCGCCGCCTTGCCGGCGATGTCCCACAGGCCGATGTCGAGCGCCGAGAGTGCCATCCCCGCGATGCCGACTCGCCGCACCCCGCGGTCACCGCGATACATCTTCTCCCACAGACTCTCGACCGAGCGCGGGTCTTCGCCGAGCAGCAGGGGCTTGAGGCGCGTCTCGAGATAGACGAGGACCGATTCCGCGCCGCCGCCGCCGAAGATGAAGCTGTAGCCCAGGCCCCGGATGCCCTCGTCCGTCGCGATCTCGGCCACCACCAGCTTGTGGTGCGCAAACTCCAGCGCCATCTGCCTGGAAGTCGGCACTGTAAGGACGCAGCTATCGATTGCGGTGATTTTCATGAGGGGTTCGCCGGGCCAGGCGGCTCGCGCTCCTGTGCATTGTCGCCGGATTTTTTCTTCGGCCAGAAAAAATCCACCACCCAGTAGCCGATGAGGAAGAAGACCACCACCGCGAGGAGTTCAAATCCGTCCATGGCCCGCCTCCGGCGCGAGTTGCCGCCTCAATTCGTCGAGGCGACGGTACATCTCGTCGGACTCGTCCACTTCCTGCATGGCTTCGGCGATCTGCGCCGCGAGTTCCTCGCGCGCGCGCAGACGTTCGTCCAGCGGCAGGAAGCGGATAGCGCGCCGCGCGTCGAGCGCTATGTCGAACGCGAGCCAGGCGAAGCCCAGAGCAATGAGTGGGCGCTGCGCCAGGCCCGCGGCGCGAAAACGACACCAGATCAGGGCGAGCATCGCGAGCGCATTCACATAGGCAAGCACGAGCGCGAGGAAGAACGGCCAACCCGGCGCGCGGTACAGGCACCAGGGCAAGGCGACAAAGACCAGGAGGCATTGAGCCGCGGCGGGCAGGACGAGCGGCGTCAACGCATGCACGGCGGTGGAAACTTTCGGGCCCGAAGGCGTCGCGAAAAGCGCAAGCGTCCTCGCCACGGGAACAAAGGGCGTGAACGGATTGAGCAGCGCGACTGCCCTGCCGCGGATCTGGTAGTGATTCGACCCGAACGAAAGCGTTGCGCGCGACCAGAGCGCCTGGCCTCGCTCGAGCAGCACAACGCAATCGAAGAGGTACAGCGCAGCGGCCAGAGCGATCACGGCCGCCTCCGTGGTCACTGCTGTCCGGGCCCGGGCGGGGAAGATTCCTTGCGGCCAAACAGCTTCTTCAGCAGCGCCCAGGCGACCATCAGCGCGCCGCCAGCGATGACCCAGAGGAATTTGCCCAGGGATTTGAACAGCCCCGCCTTCGCCGCGGCGGCCGCGCCTCCGCCCAGCACCAGCGCGGCGAGACCGTACTCGGCGATCCTGTCGCCGGACTTGAACTCGGCGTACTGCTCGCCGGCGACGAACTGGTATCCGGCCAATGCGCCGTTGAAGGCCTTCATGTCCGCGTTCAGCGTCTGCGGCGAGGTCACCAGGACCGCGCTCATCACGCCGCTCCTGCCCAGCAGCCGGCTGGTGTAGTTGACGTGCAAGCCGCCCTTGTCGTCGCGCAGCCGCATGCCCCACTCCAGGCGCTTGGTGTTCGAATCGTAGTGCGGCGGCACGTGCCAGCCGTCGGTGTAGATCGGCGCCATGCCGAGGCGCTTGCGCTCCTCGTTGCCGGGAGCGTCGCCCTTCTGCAGCGATTCGAGCAGCGCCGCGGCGTCGATCTTCTCATCGTCCTTGACGTAACCGACCGCCTCGAAGGAGAACACGGCGAACCAGTCGAGGTTCGCGGGCGCAATCAGGTAGTGGCCGTCGCGCGGCGGATTGCCCATCAGTTCGAGGAAGCGGCGCGTATTGGGCTCATCCAGAAACGAATAGCCCGCGGGAATGCGGATCTTCGCCTTGGCGCCGATCGTGCCTTCGCCGGGCGCGCGCTGCCAGGCGAGCTTCTGCAGTTCCTGGATGACCTGGTCCGGGTCGCGCTGGGCCTGGACGCCGAACGCAAAGCAGGCAAGGACGCACAACAGCAGGGAACGCAGGATGTTCAGGGTCCGGTCCTCAGCGCATGCCCGGCAGCATGCCCTTCATATTGCGCATCATGCGCTGCAGGTTGCCGCCCTTCATCATTTTCATCATCTGCTGCATCTGCTCGAACTGCTTGAGCAGCCGGTTCACCTCCTGCACCTGCACGCCGGCACCGGCGGCGATGCGGCGCTTGCGCGTCGCCTTGATGATCTCGGGCTGGGCGCGCTCCTTCTTCGTCATCGAATTGATGATGCCCTCGATGCGCGCGAGCTGCCTGCCGTCCTGCAGCTGCGCCGGATTGATCTGCCCAGCGAGCTGCGCCGGCAGCTTGTCCATGAGCGAAGCCATGCCGCCCATCTTGTTCATCTGCTGCAGCTGCTGCTTGAAGTCTTCGAGGTCGAAGCCCTTGCCCTTCCTGACCTTGTCGGCGAGCTTCTGCGCCTGTTCGACGTCGACCTGCTTATGGGCTTCCTCGACCAGTGACAGGATGTCGCCCATGCCGAGGATGCGCGAGGCCATGCGCTCGGGGTGAAACAGCTCCAGCCCGGCGAGTTTTTCGCCGGTGCCGGCGAACTTGATCGGCTTGCCGGTGACATGGCGCACGGAGAGGGCCGCACCCCCACGCGCGTCGCCATCCAACTTCGTAAGGACAACCCCGGTGAGCGGCAGGCGTTCGCTGAAGACGCGCGCGACGTTGACCGCGTCCTGGCCCTGCATCGCATCCACCACGAACAGGGTTTCGGCCGGCTGCAGCTGCGCGTGCAGCGCTGCGATCTCCTGCATCATCGGCTCGTCGATCGAGAGGCGACCCGCGGTGTCGACGATGACGACGTCGCAATAGCGGGTTTTCGCGTATGCGAGGGTTTGCCTTGCGATATCCGAAACATTCTGGTCTGAAGTACTGGAGAAAAATTCGACGCCCGCCTGCGCAGCGACCGTCTTCAGTTGCTCGATCGCGGCCGGGCGGTAGACGTCGCAGGAAACCACCAGCACCTTCTTTTTCTGCGCCTTGAGGAAGACCGCGAGCTTGCCGACGGTGGTGGTCTTGCCCGAGCCCTGCAGGCCGGCCATCAGGATCACCGCGGGCGGCGCGACGGCGAGGTCGAGCTGCGCGTTCGCTTCGCCCATCAGGCGCGCGAGCTCGCGATGCACGATGCCCACCAGCGCCTGCCCCGGCGTGAGGCTGCCGATCACCTCCTGGCCGAGCGCCGCCACGCGCACCTGCTCGATGAAATGCTTCACCACCGGCAGCGCGACGTCAGCTTCGAGCAGCGCGATGCGCACTTCGCGCAGCGCCTCCTGCACGTTGGCTTCGGTCAGGCGCGCTTCGCCGCGGATCGTCTTGACGATCCTGGCAAGGCGTGCGGTCAGGTTATCGAGCATGGGGTGCTAAACTGAAGACGTGCCCGACATTGTAATTCACGTCGTCGCGAGTACCCTGTACGCCGCGCTCGCCTTGCACTTCTGGCAAACGCGCTGGCGCGTTCAACCCGAGCGTTGGCGCCTTCGGCCGGCTGCAGCGCCAGGCGCTTCGAGCGAACTGCGCGCGTGGGAACGCGCCGCGATCCTGCTGCCCCTGCTGCTCCACGGCGGGCTCCTGTATGAAGAAATCTTCGCCGCGCCGCAGATGCGCTTCGGTTTCGCGCAGGCGCTGTCGATGATGCTGTGGCTGGCGGTGGCGATCTGCTGGCTCGAGGGCCTCGCCTACCGCATCGAGGCGCTGTTGCCGATGGTGCTCGTGATCGCGGCCCTGTGCGCCCCGCTGCCCGGATTCTTTTCCGGCCGCGTTACGCCGGATGCGTACTCGCTGCAATTCAAGCTGCATTTGTTCGCCGGCATGCTCGCCTACAGCCTGTTCGCCGTCGCGACGTTCCACGCCCTGCTCATTTCCTTCGTCGAGCGCCAGTTGCACCTGCACCCGAGCGTGGTCGATCGCGGCGTGCCGCCCCTGCTTTCGCTCGAAGCGCTGGTGTTCAAGCTCACCGGCGCGGCCTTCGCGGTCCTCACGCTGACCTTTGCGGTGGGCATCGCCTACTCGGAGAACATCTTCGGGCGCGCGCTACGCTTCGACCACAAGACCGTGTTCGTGGTGCTGTCATGGCTGATATTCGGCCTGCTGCTCGCCGGCCGCCTCCTCTACGGCTGGCGCGGCCGCACTGCGTTGCGCTGGACGCTCGCCGGCTTCCTCATGCTCATGCTCGCCTATCCCGGCAGCCGCTTCGTGCTCGAAGTCATCCTCGGGCGCAGCTGAAGGATCGCTTGGACGACATCCCGCTAAGCTGGCAGATCGGCGCGCTGTGCGTGCTGCTCGCGATTTCGGCTTTCTTTTCGATCGCCGAAACGAGCATGATGGCGCTGAACCGCTACCGCCTGAAGCACCTCGTCGTCGAAGGCCACCGCGGCGCGATACGCGCCACGGCCCTGCTCAAGCATACCGACCGGTTTCTCGGCGCGGTCCTGATCGGCAACAATCTGGTGAACACGGCGGTCGCGACTCTCTCCAGCGTAATTTCGATCCGCCTGTTCGGCGAAGGCAACCTGGGCTGGGCGGTCACTGCGAGCACGGTCGCAGCCTCGTTCCTCATCGTGGTGTTTGCGGAGATCACGCCCAAGGTGATAGGCGCCACCTACCCGGAACGTATCGGCCTGGCGATTTCCTGGCTGGTGAAGCCCGCGCAATGGCTGCTGGCGCCGGGGATCTGGCTGGTGAACCTGTTCGTGCAGCCGATGCTGAAACTGATGCGCATCCGCACCGATCCGGAAGCGCACCGCCTGTCGCCGGCGGAGATCCGCTCGCTGGTGCTGGAATCCTCCAGCTTCATGCCGAAGAAGCACTTCTCGATCCTCATGAACTTGTTCGACGTCGGCGAAATCACGGTGCACGACGTGATGGTGCCGCGCGCCAAGATCGCGGCGATCCGCCTCGACGATGAGATGGAGGTCATCGCGCGCCAGCTCACCACCAGCTATTACCGCGAGTTGCCGGTGTTCCGTGGCGGCAGCGACGAAGTCGCCGGCGTGCTGCACCTGCGCAAGGTGCTCGGGCTGCTGTTCTCCGGCGCGCTCGACAAGAAGGCGATCGAGGACGTGCTGGATGAACCCTACTTCGTGCCCGCCACCACCCCGGCGATCGCGCAGCTGCAGTATTTCCAGGACCAGCGCGAGCGCATCGGCCTGGTGGTGGACGAATATGGCGAACTGATGGGGCTGGTGACGCTCGAAGGCATCATCGAGGAGATCATCGGCAAGTTCACCACTTCGCTGCCCTCGGCCACCCGGGCTTTGTCCTGGGACGAGGATGGCGCCGCGACGACCGACGGCGCGACGCCGGTACGCGAGGTGAACCGCGCCCTCGGCCTCGAGTTGCCGACCGACGGGCCGAAGACCCTGAACGGCCTGATCCTAGAGCACCTGCAGGACATTCCCGAGGCCAACGTCTCGCTCAAGATTGCCGGCGTGCCGATCGAGATCCTGAGCGCTCAGGGCCGCGCAGTGAAGTCGGTGCGGCTGTTTCGCCCGCCGAGCGTGCTGCTCGAAAACCCAGCTTGAAGTGATTTTTCCCACATTTGGCCAAGCCCTTGTATCGGCGCTAGAATCTTTCCTCACCCCGGGATCCGGGAGGGAGCAGCACATGGCGACTGCAGCGGCGGCGGCAAAGGGCGGACCCAAGGAAGTCACCTTCGTCTGGGAAGGCAAGGACAAGGCCGGCAAGACCGTGCGCGGCGAAATGCGCTCGGCCGGCGAGAACATGGTTCAGGCCGCGCTGCGCCGCCAGGGAATCACGGGCGCGAGCGTCAAGAAGCAAAAAGCCGGCCGCGGCGGCAGCGTCTCAGAAAAAGACGTCGCCCTCTTCACGCGCCAGATGGCGACGATGATGAAAGCCGGCGTGCCCCTGCTACAGGCCTTCGACATCGTCGCCAAGGGCTCCGACAACCCCGCGGTGACCAGGTTGCTGGTCGAGATCAAGACCGAGGTCGAAACGGGCTCTTCGCTCGCGCAGGCGTTCCGCAAGTACCCGCTGTATTTCGACACCCTGTACTGCAACCTGGTAGCGGCGGGCGAGGCGGCCGGTATTCTGGAAGCCCTGCTCGACCGGCTCGCGATTTACAAGGAAAAGACGCTCGCCATCAAATCGAAGATCAAGTCGGCGCTGTTCTACCCGGTGTCGATCATCGTCGTGGCGCTGGTTATCACCTCGGTGATCATGATTTTCGTCATCCCCGCGTTCAAGGGCGTGTTCGCGAGCTTCGGCGCGGACCTGCCGACGCCGACCCTGATCGTGATGGGCATCTCCGACTGGGTGGTGGGGAACTGGTACGTCATCTTCCCGGCGCTGGGCGGCGGCGTGTACGGCTTCCTCGAGGCCTGGAAGCGCTCTCTCGCGGTGCAAATTTTCATGGACCGGATCAGCCTGAAAGCGCCGGTATTCGGCTCGCTGCTCAGGAAGGCCGCGATCGCGCGCTGGACGCGCACGCTCTCGACGATGTTCGCCGCCGGCGTGCCGCTGGTCGAGGCGCTCGACTCGGTCGGCGGCGCCTCAGGCAACTACGTCTACCTGCAGGCGACGCTCAAGATCAAGCAGGAGGTCTCCGGCGGTACCGCGCTCACGGTCGCGATGCAGAACGCGAACGTATTCCCCTCCATGGTGCTGCAGCTGTGCCTGATCGGCGAGGAAACCGGCGCGCTCGATGCGATGCTGGGCAAGGTCGCTGACTTCTACGAGGCCGAGGTCGATGACGCGGTCGACGCGCTGTCTTCCCTCATGGAACCGATCATCATGGTGGTGCTCGGCACGCTGATCGGCGGCATGGTGATCGCGATGTACCTGCCGATCTTCAAGATGGGCGGCGCCGTCTGAGCGGCTAGGGCGCCATTCATGTCGGCTCTGGGCTGGTTGACCCAGCCCGCAGTCTTTCCCTGGGTCGCCCTGGTCCTGGGCCTGTGCATCGGTTCGTTCCTGAACGTGGTGATCCATCGCCTGCCGAAGATGATGGAGCGCGCCTGGCGCGCCGATTGCGCCGAACTCGCCGGGCAGCCGGTGCCGCCGGAAGGGACCTACAACCTGTGCGTGCCGCGCTCGAATTGCCCCGGCTGCGGCCGCAACATCCGCGCGCTCGAGAACCTGCCGCTCGCGAGCTGGCTGGTATTGCGCGGCAAATGCGCCGGCTGCGGCAAGCCGATCGGGCTGCGCTACCCGCTGGTCGAATTGCTCGCGGGGCTGGGCGCGGCCTGGTCGGCGTGGCATTTCGGTTTCGGCCCCGCTGCGTTCGCCGGGATGCTTTTCATCTGGTGCACCATCGCCCTCGCCTTCATCGACCAGGCCACCGGCTATCTCCCCGACGACATCACACTGCCGCTGCTGTGGGCGGGATTGCTCTTCAATACCGCGGCGACCTTCGTGCCGCTCTACGACGCGGTGGTCGGCGCCGCCGCGGGGTACTTGTCGCTGTGGCTCATTTACTGGGCCTACTGGCTCGCCACCGGCAAAGAGGGCATGGGTTTCGGCGACTTCAAGATGAGCGCGGCGATCGGCGCTTTTTTCGGCTGGAAGCTGCTGCCGCTGGTGATCCTGCTTTCCTCGATGGTGGGCCTCGCCTTCGGCGTGCTGCAGATGGTGGCGGCGAAACGCGGCTGGGACGGCGCGTTTCGCTTTCATTTCGGGCCTTACCTCGCGATCGCCGCCATCGTGGCGATGTTCTGGGGCCAGCCCATCATGCGCTGGTACCTGAATTGAGACTCGTAGTCGGCCTCACCGGCGGCATCGGCAGCGGCAAGAGCGCGGCCGCGGAGGAACTTGCGCGCCTCGGCGCGACCGTGGTCGACACCGACGCCATCTCCCACCAGCTCACCGCGGCGGGCGGCGCGGCGGTGCCGGAAATCATGCGCCAGTTCGGCAGCGCCTTCGTCGATGCGACCGGCGCCATGAACCGCAAGCGCATGCGCGAGCTCGTGTTCGCTGACGCGGAGGAAAAGCAGCGCCTGGAAGCACTGCTGCACCCCATGATCGGCGCCGAATCGGCGCGCCGCATCGCCGCCGCCACCGGACCCTATGCGGTGCACGTGGTGCCGCTCCTGATCGAATCGCAGGGATATCGCGAACGGGTCGGGCGCGTACTGGTCGTCGACTGCCCGGAGGATTTCCAGGTGGCCCGGGTACGCCAGCGCAGCGGCCTGCCGGAAGGCGAAATCCGCCGCATCATCGCAAGCCAGATCAAGAGGGAGAAACGCCTCGCCGCGGCGGACGATGTGATCGACAATTCGGGCTCCATTGCGGCGCTGCAGCAACAGGTTCAAAAACTGCATGAAAAGTACCTGGCCTTGGCGAAAGCCTAGAAGTCAATTTGTGTTGATGGCGTAAATCACTCAGAATCCTCGCATTTTCGCCCTTCGGCGAGGCGCGTCTGGCCGTCATTACGTACGAGTATCCACTCAACGAGCGCATCCGGACCCTGCTGCGCCTGGAGGATCTGTTCGAGCGCTCGCGCCATTTCATTGCCCGAACCGACCCGCTCGACCACCACGTGGCGCTGCTCACGCTGTTCGAGATCCTCGAAGCGGCGGGCCGCGCCGACCTCAAATCCGACCTGCTGCAGGAACTCGGACGGCAGAAGCAGGTGCTGCTGTCCTTCCGCAACAACCCGGATATCTCGGAAGAGGCGCTCTCGGGCGTGCTGCGCGACATCGAGCAGGCCGCGGCGGCGCTCTTCTCCATGACCGGCAGGATCGGCCAGTACCTGCGCGAGAACGAGTGGCTGATGTCGATCAAGCAGCGTACCGGCATCCCCGGCGGCGCCTGCGAGTTCGACCTGCCCTCTTACCACTACTGGCTGCACCGGCCCGCCGAGGAAAGGATCGGGCAGCTGGCGGCCTGGACCAGCCCCCTCTACCCGCTGCGCGACGGCACCGCGATCATCCTGCGCATCCTGCGCGAGTCGGGCAAGCCACAGAGCCTCGCCGCGCCGCTGGGCACCTTTCAGCAGATGCTGGGGGGCAAGACCGCGCAGATGCTGCGCGTGCGCCTGGAGCCGGGGCTGCGCTGCGTGCCGGAAATCAGCGCCAACAAGTACGTCCTCAACATCCGTTTCCTCGCGCAAAACGGCGAGGAGACGCGCGCCAAGACCGCCGACTGGGATGTCGGCTTCGAGCTGAACTTCTGTAATCTCTAAGGCAGCTTGTCTGCCGCTGCCCGCACATCCAGCTTGTCTGCCGCTCCATCCAGGACGGTTCCTTGCCCGCGCTGCGGCGCGCAGGCGCCCTATGCGCCGGAGAACCCGTGGCGCCCGTTCTGCACCGAACGCTGCCGCATGATCGACCTTGGCAACTGGGCCGCCGAGACCTACCGCGTGCCCGTCCCGCCGGAGCCGCCGTCTGACGCCGAGCCGGGCGAAAAGTAAACTCTGCCATGGGCTCCAAGACGCCGCAGCAGAGCATCGATACCGAGCTTGCCGGCTGGAACGAGCCGGTCGAGCGCTTGCGCCAGGCGCTCGCCAGGGATGAGCTGGCGCTGTATTGCCAGCCCATCGCCGCGCTGAACGGCGCGGTCAGGTTTCCGATGGCCGAGGTGCTGATCCGGCTGCGCGAGGAGGAGAAAGCGCTGCTGCCGCCCGGCGAGTTCTTCCCGATTTTCGAGCACTACAAGCTGATGCCCGAGCTCGACCGCTGGGTGGTGCGCCATGTGGTGCAGCACCTCGCGCGCGGCTCGCGCATCCCGCGCTTCACGGTGAACGTTTCCAGCCAGACGCTGGAAGACAAGGCCTTTCCCACGGCCGTGGCGATGGAAATGGTGTCGGCGGGCGTGCGCGGTACGGCGCTGAATTTCGAGATCGACGAAGCCGACAGCATCGACCGCCTCGATGCGGCGGTCCAGTTTTCCAGCGCCATCCGCAGCGTCGGCTGCGGCCTGCTGGTGTCGGGGTTCGGCCGGCGCACGGCGACCTTCCTGCCGCTCAAGACGCTGCGGCCCGACTACGTGAAGGTCGACGGCGTCATCGTGCGAAGGCTGCTAACCGCGCCCGCCGCGGAGAGCAAGCTCAAGGCCATCCTGCGCGTGGGCGAAGTAATGGGATTCCAGGTGATTGCCGAGATGGTCGAGGACCAGGACATCCTCTCGCGCCTCAAGGCCCTCGGCGTGGGCTACGCGCAGGGCTTCGGCATCCAGCAGCCGCTGCCGATCGAGAAGATCGGCAGCAGCGCAGCCGCGGGCTCAACTCCAGCTGCCTGAAACCATGGCGAGGCCGTGCGCGCCCGCGCGCCGGGCTTCGTCCAGATCGGCAGGACGCAGGCCACCGATCGCGTAAACCGGAATCGAAGCGCCTTCGGCGATGCGGCGAAAACCGTCCCAGCCGAGCAGGGTCGCGCCAGGATGCGACGCCGTAGCCTTGACCGGGCCGAGCACGACGAAGTCCAACCCGATGGCCATCGCGTGGCCCAGCTCATCGACCGTGTGGCAGGACGCCGCAATGAGCGCGCCGTTCGGCCCGGCCGCCGGCCGGGCACGCAGCAGCATCAGTTGCGCGGCGCTGAAATGAATGCCGTCGGCAGCCGGACCGCCGTTGACGAGCACCCTGGCGCCATATTGCCGGGCCATGCTGGTGACAACGTAGATCAGACGCTTGCGTTCCCAGTTCTCCTTGTCCCGCACCTGGACCAGGCGCAGTCCGGCCTTCATGCGGGCCTCGACGAGCGCGAGCTGCTCAGCCGCGCCGATGGTCTGCGCGTCGGTGATCGCGTATTCGAGCGGCAGTGCGAGCGAGGCGAGCACCGGCGCGTTGGCCGGGAGCATCGGCTCGACGATCGGCGCATCGAGCCGTTGCCAGACGAAGCGCTGGTTCTCGTGCGCGTACGGCTCGCCGCGCCAGCGCGTGACGCGGAAAAAATTCAGGCGCACGGTGGCGTGCTCGTAGACATGCACGCGGCAGATCCAGGGGTACGCCGTCTGCACCTCGATGCCCAGCTCCTCCCGCAGTTCGCGCGCAAGAGCGCGCTCCGCCGGTTCTCCCGCCTCGATCTTGCCGCCGGGAAACTCCCACCAGCCGGCGTAGACCTTGCCCGTGGGACGCTGCGCGAGGAGAAAGCTGCCGTCCGGCCGCTCGATGACCGCAGCGGCGACTTCGACGATCACCTACTTCTTTTTCGCGTGCTGGCCCGCCCAGTCCCGGGCGAACTGGTAGGCGACGCGGCCGCTGCGCGAGCCCCTTTGCAGGGACCACTGGAGCGCCTGCTCCTTTGCATCGTGAATTTCCTTCGCCGAGCAGGCAAAAGACTTCAACCAGTGCGCCACGATGGCGAGGTATTCGTCCTGGTCGAAGGGATAGAACGTGACCCACACGCCGAAGCGCTCGGAGAGCGAGATCTTCTCCTCCACCGTTTCGCCCGGATGAATCTCGTCGCCGATGTACTTGGTCTCGAGGTTCTCGGCCATGTACTCGGGCATGAGGTGGCGGCGGTTGGAGGTGGCGTAGATGAGCATGTTCTCGGCCGTGGTCGAGATCGAACCGTCGAGCGCGACCTTGAGCGCGATGTAGCCTTCTTCCGCGCCGTGGAAGGACAGGTCGTCGCAGAACACGATGAAGCGCTCGGGGCGCCCCGCGACGCTGTCGACGATGCTCGGCAGGTCCATGAGGTCGCTCTTCTCGACCTCGATCAGGCGCAGGCCCTGCTTGTGGTACCTGTTGAGCAGGCCCTTGACGATCGAACTCTTGCCGGTGCCGCGCGCGCCGGTGAGCAGCACGTTGTTCGCCGGCCGGCCCTCGAGGAACTGGCGCGTGTTCTGCTCCACCTTGCCGATCTGCGTGCCGATGCCCTGCAGGTCCGAAAGCTTCATGCGGTGCACATAGCGCACGGGCTGCAGCCAACCGCCACCGCTTTTGTGACCGCTTCCCTTGCGCCAGCGAAACGCAATGCTTGCCTTCCAGTCGGTAGGCGGCGGCAGGGGCGGCAGGAGCCGTTCGAGCTTCTCCAGGATCTTGTCCAGTTCCCTGCTCAAGAGCGGTACTCCGCGTTGATTTTCACGTAATCATAGGAGAAATCGCAGGTCCACACGGTGGCCGCGGCCTTGCCCCGATTGAGCACCGCGCGCACCGTGAATTCCGGCTTGCGCATGGCCTTTACGCCGAACTCCTCGCGGTACGCGGGGTGGCGCGCGCCGCCCTTCGCCACCAGGACGTCATCCAGGAAGAGACCCACCTTGCCGGTGTCCAGGTCGCCGATGCCGCCGTAGCCAATCGCGCAAAGAATGCGCCCCAGATTCGGGTCCGAGGCGAAGAACGCCGTCTTCACCAGCGGCGAACGGGCGATCGCGTAGGCAATCCGGCGGCACTCCGCTTCATTGCGCCCGCGTTCCACGGTCACGGTGACGAACTTGGTCGCGCCCTCGCCGTCGCGGATGATCGCCTGCGCCAGCTGTTGCGAGACTTCGAGAACCGCTGTTTCAAGGGCTTTTTTGTCTTTTTCACTCTTAACTTCAACACCAACTCCCGAAGCGATAAGCAAAAAAGAATCGTTCGTCGATGTGTCGCCATCGACCGTGATGCAGTTGAACGACTTATCTGCGACCGCCTTCACCATCTTCTTCAAATGGCCGGGGGCGACCCGGGCATCGGTCGCGACAAAGCCCAGCATCGTCGCCATGTTCGGATGGATCATGCCCGAGCCCTTCGCGATTCCCGTGACCACGGCTTCGCCACCCGAGAGTTTCACCTTCGCGGAAAACGCCTTGGGCACGGTATCAGTTGTCATGATGGCTTCGGCCGCGTCGAGCCAGCTGCCTGGCTTGAGGCTGGGGAGTGCGGCAATCAGTTTTTCCGAAGGCAGCTGCTCCATGATGACCCCGGTGGAGAACGGCAGGACCTGGGTTGCCTTGCACTGAATATTCTTCGCCACGGATTCGCAAACCAGCAGCGCGCGCTTCAGCCCCTCTTTGCCCGTCCCCGCATTTGCGTTTCCGGTGTTTACGACAAGGGCGCGCACCGGATTGCGCAGGTGCTTTTTCGCCAGCACCACCGGCGCCGCGCAGAAGCGGTTCCGCGTGAACACGCCCGCGACCGCCGCTCCCGGCGCAAGGCGCACGACGAGCAGGTCCTTGCGGCCCGGCTTCTTGATTCCCGCCATCGCCACGCCGAGCTCGACGCCGGCGACGGTATGCAGCGACTGCGGATCCGGCGGCGGCAGGTTCACGGCCATCCGCTCTTTCCTAGGTCAGCTTGCCGTGGCAGTGCTTGTACTTCCTGCCCGAGCCGCAGGGGCAGGGATCGTTGCGGCCGATTTTCTGCGTCTGCCGCACCACCGGCCTTGCCGCCGGCGCCGCGTCCGGATCCTCGCTGGCGCCGCCGCCGAGGGCGTCGTCGTAGTCGGCATGCTGCAGGCGCACGTTCTCCACGTGCGGCTTGTCGTCGATCTGGGGCACTTCCTCCGGGGCGCGGATTTCAACCGCGACCAACGTCTTGATCACCTCGAGCTTGACCGCCTCGAGCATCGCGCCGAAAAGCTCGAAGGCCTCGCGCTTGTATTCCTGCTTCGGGTTCTTCTGCGCGTAGCCGCGCAGGTGGATGCCCTGGCGCAGGTGGTCCAGCGCCGCGAGGTGCTCGCGGTAATGCGCGTCCAGGATCTGCAGCGTGACGTAACGCTCGTACTGGCGGAACGAGGCCAGCGCCTCCTCGGGCACCTTGGCCTGGTACGCCTTCTGCGCTTGTTCGCTGATGCGCGCGAGCAGTGTTTCGTCCTGCAACTCGGGCTCCTTCTCGAGCCAGGCCTTGAGGGGCAGCCGCAGCCGCAACTCGGCCTCCAGGGCGTTCGCGAGCCCGGCGATGTCCCATTGCTCCTCGACGCTTTCGGGCGGCACGTACTGGCGGAACAGGTCCGTCACCACGCCCGCGCGCAGGTCGGCGATGCGCAGCGAGACGTCTTCGGATTCGAGCAACTCGTTCCTGAGCGCGTAGATGGTCTTCCTCTGGTCGTTGGCGACATCGTCGTATTCGAGCAGCTGCTTGCGGATGTCGAAGTTGCGCGCCTCGACCTTGCGCTGCGCGGATTCGATGGAGCGGGTGACCATCGAATGCTCGATGGCTTCGCCTTCGGGCATCTTCAGCATCACCATGATGCGGTTGATGCGGTCGCCGGCGAAGATCCTGAGCAGCGGATCTTCCAGCGCCATGAAAAAGCGCGAGCTGCCCGGGTCGCCCTGGCGCCCGGAACGGCCGCGCAGCTGGTTGTCGACCCGGCGCGATTCGTGGCGCTCGGTGCCGATGATGTGCAGGCCGCCAGCCTTGACCACCTGGTCGTGCAGCGATTGCCATTCGCCGCGTAGCTTCGTTATTTTTTCCTGTTTTTCATTCAAACCCAAATTCTGCTCTGCTTCGACGAATTCGCACTGCCTTTCGACGTTGCCGCCGAGGACGATGTCGGTGCCGCGCCCCGCCATGTTGGTGGCGATGGTGATCATCTGCGGCCGCCCGGCCTGCGCCACGATCTCGGCTTCGCGCGCGTGCTGCTTGGCGTTTAACACCTGGTGCGGCAGCTTTTCCTTCGCCAGCATCGCCGCAAGGAGTTCCGAGTTCTCGATCGAGGTGGTGCCCACCAGCACCGGCTGGCTGCGTTCATGGCAGTCGCGGATCTCGTCGATGATCGCCTTGTTCTTTTCCTTGGTGGTGCGGTAGACCAGGTCGAGCCGGTCGGCGCGGATCATCTTCATGTGCGTCGGCACGACCACGGTTTCGAGGCCGTAGATTTCCTGGAATTCGTAGGCCTCGGTGTCGGCGGTGCCGGTCATGCCGGCGAGCTTGCCGTACATGCGGAAGTAGTTCTGGAAGGTGATCGAGGCGAGCGTCTGATTCTCGTTCTGGATCGCCACCTTCTCCTTCGCCTCGACCGCCTGGTGCAGGCCGTCGGACCAGCGCCGCCCGGTCATGAGGCGGCCGGTGAATTCGTCGACGATGACGACTTCGCCCTCCTGCACCACGTAATGCTGGTCGCGGTGGAACAGGTGGTGCGCGCGCAGCGCGGCGTAGAGGTGGTGCACCAGGTTGATGTAGGCGGGCTCGTAAAGGCTCGCGCCCTGCGGCAGCATGCCGATGCGCGCGAGAATCTCCTCGGCCTTCTGGTGGCCCGTTTCCGAGAGCAGCACCTGGTGGTTCTTCTCGTCGACGAAGAAATCGCCGGGCGGCTCGGGCTGGTCCTGCTTCTTCTCTTCCTTCTGCGGCGTCAGCAGCGGCGCGACGTCGTTCATCTTGTAGTAGACCTCGGTGCGGTCCTCGGCCTGCCCCGAGATGATGAGCGGCGTGCGCGCCTCGTCGATCAGGATCGAGTCGACCTCGTCGACGATGCCGTAGGTGAGCCGGCGCTGGTAGCGCTCCTCGACCCGCATCGCCATGTTGTCGCGCAGGTAGTCGAAGCCGAACTCGTTGTTGGTGCCGTAGGTGATGTCGGCCTGGTAGGCCTTGCGCTTGTCGTCGGGCTCCATCTGCGGAATGTTGACGCCGACGGTGAGGCCGAGGAAGCCGTAGAGCTTGCCCATCCACTCGGCGTCGCGCTTCGCCAGGTAGTCGTTCACCGTGACGATGTGCACACCGTTGCCCGCCAGCGCGTTGAGGTAGGCCGGCAGCGTGGCGGCGAGCGTCTTGCCTTCGCCCGTGCGCATCTCCGCGATCTTGCCGTCGTGCAGCACCATGCCGCCGACCAGCTGGACGTCGAAATGGCGCATGCGCAGCGTGCGCTTGCCGGCCTCGCGCACCACCGCGAAAGCCTCGGGCAGCAGCTCGTCGAGCGTCGCGCCCTCGGCAAAGCGCTTGCGGAACTCGGCCGTCTTGCCCTGCAGCGCCCCATCCGGGAGCTTCGAGAGTTCCGCCTCGAGGGCGTTGATTCTCTTCACCACCCCCGAGTAATGCTTCAGCAGCCGCTCATTGCGGCTGCCAAAGATTCTCTTCGGGATGCTGAAAAGGAGAACGAAAAACTTGCGGAGGATGTCCATGAATACGGGGGCGCGGCTGACTTCTGCACCCCCGGAGAAACGCCGATTTTAACATGGCGGAGCCGGCCGGCCCCACGGCGGAACTACCTGGCTTTTGCTTTCGCCAGGGGAACTTGCGGATTGGCCGCGAGCAGGAAGCGGCTCGGGTTCTGCGGCGCGCCGCGGAAGCGCACTTCGAAATGCAGGTGCGGCCCGGTCGAGCGCCCGGTGTTGCCGCTGTGGGCGATGCGCCGGCCCCGCTGCAGCACGTCGCCCTCCTTCGCCAGGACCTTCGACAGGTGCGCGTAACGCGTCACGAGGTCGTTGCCGTGGTCGATGTCGATCATGTTGCCGTACTGCGGGTGGAAACCGGCGAACTGCACCACGCCGCCCGCCGCCGCCACCACGGGGGTGCCGACGTCGGTGATGAAGTCGATGCCTTCGTGCATCGCCTGCTGGCCCGAGAACGGATCGATGCGGTAGCCGAAACCCGAGGCGTTGAACGGCGCGCTCACCGGCATCATCGTCGGCATCGCTTTCTTCTTCACCGCCTGCTCGAACAGCTGCGCTTCGAGCACGCCGAGCTGGTCGGTGCGGTTTTCCATCTGCCGCGACAGCAGCGCGACCTTCTCGTTGAACTGCGTCATCGTCAGGTTCTGCGGCGGCATGGTCGTCGACTGCGCTCCGCCCAGGCCCGGCGCCTCGGAGAAGCGGAACTCCTGCGGCTTGATGCCGGCCATCGAGGAGAGGCGCTCGCCCAGCGCATCGAGGCGCGTCAGCTGCGCCTGCATCTCGCCGATCTTGACCGCCATCGCGTTCAGGTTCTGCTGCATGAACTCGCGCGAGCGCTCGGCCTCGCCCTGCTGCGTGGCGAGCACCAACTGCGTCACGAGGGGAATTTTCAGGTCGACGGCGAAACGCAGGCTGAGCCAGTAGGTGGCTCCCGTCAGGCAAACCATGACGGCCGTGGCCAGCGCAAAGCCCACGATCACATGACGCAGCGACAGCGTCAATGAACGCGCCTTTGCCAACCGGTTCGAGATCAAGATAACCTGCACGTTCCCTCCAATGACCCCCGCTACCCGTGCAACCTAGCAAAATCGGCAGAGTGCTTTCGTCGGACGCCAGCTTGCAGCCGGTCATCCAAAAAGCGCGCCAAATCAATGCGCTCTCGAAGCTTTGTTTTGACTTTCTGCCACCCGCCCTGGCCCGCCTGGTTCAGGCCATCAACCTCAAGGATCGCCAGCTGGTGCTGCTCGCCGCCTCACCTGCGGCGGCCGCCAAGCTGAAACTGCTATCCGAGACACTGCGTAAACACTTGTCAGAACAGCGGGCGGAGGTTAATTCAGTTTCCGTGAGGGTGCAACCCGTGGCCGGGAACGTGCCGGAAGTCACCTCGCGGGGGCCGCGACAGCTTTCCGTGCGCGCCCTGCGGGAACTGCGGGACCTGTACGGGAAGCTAGCGGATTCCCCTGCCCGCAGTGCGTTGAAAACCCTGCTCGATCATCAGCTTAAGCAGTAGTAAGGAGCGCCCTAGGCGCCGAGCGGCCGCAACAGGCCGGCGACACCGCTGGGGGCCTCTTCGGCGCGCTCGAACGTGACCACTTCAACCGCGGCCGGATCGGCGCTCAAATTGCGCAGCAGGCGGTTATTCAGGGCATGGCCGGACTTGTGCGCGCTGAAGGCGGCGAGCAGCGGCCGGCCGAGCAGGTACAGGTCGCCGATCGCGTCCAGGATCTTGTGGCGGATGAACTCATCGGCGTAGCGCAGCCCTTCGGCGTTGAGGACGCGGTGCTCGTCCAGCACCACCGCGTTCTCCAGCCCGCCGCCCAGGGCGAGGCCGACGTCGCGCAGGTCTTCCACGTCCTGCATGAAGCCGTAGGTGCGGGCGCGCGCGACTTCCTTCAGGTAGGAAGTGCTGGCGAAATCCACGGTAAGCGAAGTGTTCGACTTCTCGATCACCGGATGGTCGTAGACGATCGAGAATGACAGCTTGAATCCCTCATAGGGCTCGAGCGCCGCCCATTTGTCGCCGTCCTTCGCCTCGATGCGCTTTTTCACGCGCAGGAAACGCTTGGGCGCGCCCTGCTCCTCGATGCCGGACTGCTGGATGAGGAGGACGAAGGGCGCGGCGCTGCCGTCCATGATCGGCACCTCAGGTCCGTCGAGGTCCACATAGGCGTTGTCCACGCCCAGGCCCGAGAGCGCTGACATCAGGTGCTCGATCGTGTAAACCTTGGTGTCGCCGCTCACCAGGCAGGAACACAGCCGCGTCTCGCCCACCAGGTCGGCGCGCGCCGGGATACCGGCGGCGGCAGGCAGGTCCAGGCGCCGGAACACGATGCCCGTATCCGGTTGCGCCGGGCGCAGCGTGATGCGCACCTTGCGCCCGGTGTGCAGGCCGACGCCGGTGGCGCGGACCAGTGATTTCAGGGTTCTCTGGCGCAGCATAGGCAGTGCGATTCTACCAAGAGACGCCCAGTGCGTAGTTTTCCGGCGGCGGCGACGGCGCACCACGCGCTTTGCGCCGTATTTCGGGCTGGTATTCGCGATCGGGATGAGCCTGCGCACGGTGCAGATCATCCCGGAGTTTCTCTACGACGCGCCGGAACAGATGGCGGACCTGTTCAAGCGCATGTGGCCGGTTGCGTGGTCGTATTACCCCAGGGGCGTGCACGACGCGCTGATAGAGACGCTGCACATCGCGACGCTCGGCACGATACTCGCGATCATCATGGCATTGCCGTTGGGGCTGCTCGCGGCCAACAACATCACGCCGAACGCCTGGCTCAACTATTTCGCCAGGCTGATGCTCGAGTCCTCGCGCTCGGTGAACTCGCTGGTGTGGGCGCTGCTGTTCGTCGCGATATTCGGCCCCGGCGCGCTCGCCGGCACCATGGCGATAGATACCGCCATGAATCTCTTCCAGTGCGAGCGCGTAGCACTGATGCTGGTCGCGATCTTCGCGATCGTGCTCGTCGCCGAGATCGCCGTCACTTACATCCGCAAGAAAATCATCTGACCCGCGCCGTTGACGTCAGGCCTGTTTTGTCTTCAATCTAAGATGTGTTGCTACGCGAGCGGAATCGCCCATTGCGCGCGAATTGCACCGATCACCCGATATTGGTCACAATCCCTGTTTTTCGCTCTGGCCTGGACAGGTCCGGACAAACCGGTTGAAATCCAGCCAGCATGGGGGGATGCGCTATGACAATCCAGCGGCTGGATACGAACGCGAGGCTCTCGCAAGCCACGGTTGCCAACGGCTTCGACTTCACCGCCGGCGTGGAGATCGCGATGACCACGACGGTTTGAACGCGGTGACCTGGCCGAATGGCGCACGCTTGGCGTTGTCGCTTGTCGTCAACGTCGAGGAGGGATCGGAGCTTTCCATCGCGCATGGCGATCGCGGGCCGGAGCCGGTGGACGAGTTGGGAGTGACAATAAAGAAGGCACTGCGAAATTACGGTAACGAAAGTAATTACGCATACGGCATCAAGGCCGGCGCGCCGCGCGTGATGAAGCTGCTGGAGGAGCGGGGCCTGGCCGCGACATTCACCGCGGCGGCGGTGAGCCTGGAACGCGCGCCGGAGCTGGCCCGGCGCATCGTCGGCGGCGGGCATGAGGTGTGCGCGCATGGCTGGCGCTGGGTGCACCAGTTCCACATGGACGAGGCGGCGGAACGCGACTTCATCCGCAAAGCCGTGGCATCCATCAGCCAGACCACCGGCGAACGCCCGCATGGCTGGCTTTCCCGCTACCTGCTAACCGACAACACCCGCCGGCTGCTGGTGGAGGAAGGCTTCACCTATCACATGGACGACTATTCCGATGACGTGCCCTTCTGGGATACGGTTGATGGCAAGCCGATTCTCATCCTGCCCTATGCCCTCGACAGCAACGACATGAAGTTGTGGACCGCGCCCAGCTACACGCCGGCGGATTGGCTGCAATACGCGACCGACAGCTTCGACTGTTTGTTGCGCGAGGGGGCGCGAGCACCGCGGATGATGTCGCTGGGTGTGCATCTACGCATCATTGGCCGACCGGGGCGTATTGGTTATTACGAGAAGTTCCTGGACCACGTCGCACGCCACGACGATGTGTGGGTCACCACGCGGCTGCGAATCGCCCGGCACTGGGAAGCGACCCATCCCTGGCCCGGGCCGTGAGGAGTGACGATGAGCGACCCGATCCGCCTGTTTGCCGAACATTGCAGCCGCACGCGGTTTGAGGATTTGCCGGAGGCGGCCGTACGTGCCGCCCGCATCTTCATCCTGGATACGCTGGGCGTCGGTCTGGCCGGCACCAACGGGCCGTGCGTGACGGAGCTGATCGACTCATCGGCAGCGACGTTGGGCGACGGGAGGGCGCGCTGTTGGGGACATGAGCGCAGGCTGTCCGCGGCAGGTGCGGCGATGGTGAACGGCTACCAGATCCACAATTCCGAATTCGACTGCGTGCATGAGGCCGCCGTGCTGCACCCCGTGACCGTGTGCCTGGCCGCCGTCATGGCGCATGCCGACAGGGTGGGCGGTGTAAGCGGGCGCGAGCTGGTACGCGCCGTGGTGCTGGGCGTGGATGTGGCCTGCCACCTGGGCGTGGCAAGCACCACGGGGCTGCGCTTCTTCCGCCCGGCGACGGGGGGGATTTTTGCTGCCGCCGCGGCGTTGGGCAGCGTGTTGGGCTTTGACGCGGACCGCCAGGCTTCGCTGTTCGGCCACGTGTATGGCCAGTTGTGCGGCACGATGCAGCCGCATACCGAGGGTTCCCCGTTGCTGGGCTTGCAGATCGGCTTCAACGCGCGCAACGCGCTGATCGCCGCCGATCTGGCGGCGCGCGGTCTACCCAGTATCGAGAACGTGCTGCAAGGTCCGTTCGGCTATTTCGGCATGATCGAGGGCGCGGGCGATATCGCGCGCGTGCGCGGTGATATCGGCCGGGTCTGGCGCATCACCGAAGTGGCGCACAAGCCCTTCCCCAGCGGGCGCGCGACGCATGGCATGCTGGACGGGTTCATGGAGTTGCAGGCCGAACATGGGTTCAAGGCCATGGACGTCGCCAGCGCGGAGGCGCGGATACCGAAGCTCACGCATCATCTGGTCGGACGGCCGGTGAAGGACGACATGGCGGTGAACTATGCGCGGCTGTGCGGACCCTATGTTTGCGCGTGTGCGCTGCTGCGCGGGGCGGTGGGGATCGACGATTTCAGTGACGCGCGCCGGCATGATCCGCAGACACTGGACCTGGGGCGGCGCATCGTGGCCGTGGTGGACGACAACCCCGACCCGAATGCATTGACCCCCGTGACGGTGAGCGTGCGGCTGAAGAACGGCAGGGAACTGCACCGCACGATCGCGACGGTATACGGCAACCCCGCGAAGCCGATGAGCCGGGAGGCGCATTTGGAAAAATTCCGGCGCAACTTTGCGTCCTGCCGCGCACCGCTGCCAGCGGCGAACGCCGAGCGGCTGATCGAAATGCTCGACCGGATCGAGCAGGTGGATGACATCCGCCGCATCGGCGATCTGCTGGTCCCCGCCTAAGAGGACCGGACCCATGGTGACGTACTTCCAGGAAGCGGATCCGGCGCGCATCCTGGACGAGTACCCGATCGGCGATGCCTTCATGCACGGACCCGCGCGGTTGGATGCGGTGGCGCTGCGCGCAGTGCAGGACCGTCGCTTCGCCGCGCTGATGCGGCGTGGCTGGGAGATCCCGTTCTACCGGCGGCTATGGCGCGGCGCGGGGATAGAGCCGGGTGACATCAGGCGTGTCGATGACCTGGCGAAACTCCCCTGTTTTTCCAAGACCGACCTGATGGCGAGTGTGGAGGCGTATCCACCGTTCGGCGATTTTCATGGCATGGACGGGGCAGAAGGGCGGCGTAGCGTGGTGCTGCACACCACGAGCGGCACCACGGGCTCGCCGCAGCCGCTGTTCTTCGGCGCCTGGGACCGGGAAGTGCAGAACGCGCTGCTGGCGCGGGCCTATCTGTTACAAGGGATGACAGCGCGGGACGTGGTGCATTCCACCTACGGCTTCGGCATGGTCAATGGCGGGCACTACATTCGCGAAGCGGTGACGCATTTCGTCGGGGCCTTGTGCCTGCCAGCGGGAACAGGCCTGGAGACGCGGTCCGAACAGCAGGTGGCATTGATGCTGCGTTTCGGCGCCACGGCGATGGTGGGCTTCGCGGACTATATTCTGAAGCTGGCAGCCATAGCGCGCGAGGCAGGACTGGAACCGGGACGCGACATTCCGATCCGGATGATCTCCGGCCATCTTGGCGCTGCTGGGCATGCCGCAATGGCGCAAGCCTGGCCGGGGTCAGCGGTGTACGACTGGTACGGTGTCGGCGATACCGGGGTCATCGCCGCTGAGGGGCCGGACCATGACGGGTTGTATGTCTGGGAAGACGCGCATCTGGTGGAAATCCTGGACCCCGAGCGGCTGGTTCCCGTGGCGATGGGGGAGCGCGGCAATATCTGCGTGACCGTGTTGTTCAAGAACACGATCTATCCGGTGATTCGGTTTAATACCAACGATGTGTCATCGATACTTCCGGGACACGGCGGCATCGGCATCGGGTTTCGCCGACTCGCCGGTTTCCAGGGCCGCAGCGACAACATGGTGAAGCTGCGCGGCATCAGTGTGTATCCCACAGGCATCGGCGTGATTCTGAACGAGGTCGATGGCCTGAATGGCGAGTATGTCTGCCAGCTGGTGAACCGGGATGGGCGGGAAGAGCTGATCGTGACAGCGGAAACCGGTGCGTCCGCCACAGGTGACATGGTGGCGTTGCAACGGCGTGTGCGTGATCTGTTGCGCCAGCGGCTCGGTGTGGCGGTATTCGTGGAACTGACACAGCCGGGCGGTACCGCGACACTCAGCCAGATCGATTCCCGGCAGAAGCCGATCCGATTGATCGACGAGCGATGAGCGGCGTAAACGATTGGGCAGTTACAGCTGGCGCGGCCATTGCCACGGGGTGTTCCAGATCCCGGTGGCTGCCTGAATTACGAATTCGCCACCCACAGGTTTGCGTCGCATGCGCACGGCCTTGCATGCGTCGAGCAACGCATTCCCCCCGCTGCAGGGGCTACCGCAAACGCAACAGTTACTGTGCGGTCTTGTAACAGGACGTAAGTACGCGAGCTGCGATGGGCGATGAAGCGATGCGCGTGCGCGAGGCGGCGGATGCTGCAGAGGAGCGGACGTGAACCGTGGCAGGATGTGGTAGGATGTGTACATTAACGCACGAGGAGTTCCGTCGATGTCCACGACCATGACAATCCGCCTAGAAGATGCAGTCAGGGACCGCCTTGACCAGCTTGCCGAGGCGACCCAGCGCAGCAAGTCGTTCCTGGCCGCAGAAGCGATCCGCGCCTTCGTCGAAACCGACGAGTGGCAGATCGGCGAAATCCGCGCTGCGTTGCACGAGGCCGATGCCGGAGACTTTGCCAGTGACAAAGACGTTGCGGCGCTGTCCAGGAAATGGAAGGTGAGTGCGCGCTAACGCACGAGTGCGTTCCGTTAAGTGGTTGCGCAAGGCCTTGCGCAATCTTGACGAGGAAGCCAGCTACATTGCGAGCGACGATGTGACGGCTGCGCGCCTGGTGGTGGAGCGGGTGGTCGGTGCGATGGCAATGCTTGCAGATCAACCCGGACTTGGGCGTCCTGGCCGTGTGCCCGGCACACGCGAACTGATTGTAAAGATGACGCGTTATATCGTGCCGTACCGTGTGCGGGGCGAGACGGTCGAACTCCTGCGGGTGTTCCACACCTCGAGACGTCTGCCTGAGAAGTGGTAGAAAAAGCTAGCCGCCGCCCCCCCGGCAAGGGTGGGGGCGGCGGCCCGTTCGCGAGCGCTTGCTAGTCCGCCTGCTTTCTCAGGAAAGCCGGGATGTCGTACTTCTCCACGCCGCTATTGGCGAGCGCCTCGACCTGCGCGGCGCGATCGCGCTTGCGGAACACCGCGGGTGTATCCGCCATCGCGTTGTAGTCCGGCGCCGTACCGGGCATGGTCATCGCCTGGTTATCGGTCCCGGTCTTCTGCGTCACGACCAGCTGCGGCTTGGACTGGCGCACGCCCATCGGCTGGCCAAGGCCGGTAGCGATCACGGTCACGCGCAGCTCTTCGCCGAGCGTGTCGTCGTAGACGCCGCCGTGGATGATGGTTGCATCCTCGGCCGCAAAGGCGCGGATGGTGTTCATCACTTCCTTGGTTTCGCGCAGCTTGAGGCTGTGGCGCGAAGCCGTGATGTTAACCAGCACGCCGCGCGCGCCGGCGAGGTTCACGCCTTCGAGCAACGGGCAGGCGATGGCCTGTTCCGCCGCGACCCGCGCCCGGTCGACGCCACTCACCGCGGCGGAGCCCATCATCGCCATGCCCTGTTCGGACATCACGGTGCGCACGTCCTGGAAGTCGACGTTGACGACACCGTCGCGGTGGATGATGTCGACGATCCCGCCGACCGCGCCGCACAGTACGTTGTCCGCGGCAACGAAAGCCTCGACCTGGGTCACATCGTCGCCGAGCACCTCTTCGAGCTTGTCGTTGAGGATCACGATCAGCGAGTCGACATGCGGCGCGATTTCCTCGATGCCGGCTTCGGCGATCTTCATGCGCTTGGAGCCTTCCCAGGTGAACGGCTTGGTGACCACCGCCACCGTGAGGATGCCCAGCGAACGGGCGACCTCGGCGATGACCGGACCCGCGCCCGTACCGGTGCCGCCGCCCATGCCGGCGGTGACGAACACCATGTGCGAGCCCGCGATGGCCTCTTCGAGGCGCTCGCGGTCCGCGATCGCCGCGGAGCGCGCCTCCTCGGGTTTGGCCCCCGCGCCCAGCCCGCTGGTGCCGAGCTGGATCTGGTGGCGCGCCTTGTTCCTGCCGAGCACCTGCGCATCGGTGTTCACCGCAATGAACTCCACGTTCTCCACACCCTGCTCGATCATGTGGTCGATCGCGTTGCCGCCGGCACCGCCGACGCCGATGACTTTGATCACCGGTCCTACTGAGCCTTCATTCACGATTTCGAACATTTTTTTCTCCTTGCCGGTTGGACCAACATCAAAAATTCCTCTGAAACCACTCGTGCATGCGGCCGAACACCGCGCGCACCGAACCGTTTTGCTTCGCCACGCGTCCCTGCTGCAGCTGGGAGGCGCCTTCGAACAGCAGGCCCATCGCCGTGGCGTAGCGCGGACTGCGCACCACTTCGGCAAGGCTGCCCTGGTACTTCGGCAGGCCGATGCGCACGGGCATGTGGAAGATCTCTTCGCCCAGCTCGACCATCCCTTGCATCATCGAGCTGCCGCCCGTGAGCACGACCCCGGAGGACAGCAGCTCCTCGTAGCCCGATTCGCGCAGCACCTGCTGCACGAGAGAAAACAGCTCCTCGGCGCGCGGTTCGATCACTTCGGCGAGCGTCTGGCGCGACATGACGCGCGGCGCGCGCTCGCCGATGCCGGGCACCTCGATCATTTCGTTCGGGTCGGCGAGCTGGCGCAGCGCCACGCCGTGGCGCATCTTGATCGCCTCGGCCTCCGCGGTCGGCGTGCGCAGCGCCATGGCAATGTCGTTGGTGATCTGGTCGCCCGCGATCGGGATCACCGCGGTGTGGCGGATCGCGCCGTGCGTGAAGATCGCGAGGTCGGTCGTGCCGCCGCCGATGTCCACCAGGCAGACGCCGAGATCGCGTTCGTCCTGCGACAGCACCGCGCCGGCGGAAGCGAGCGGCTGCAGGATCAGGTCGTTCACGTCCAGGCCGCAGCGGCGCACGCACTTGACGATGTTCTGCGCCGCCGACACCGCGCCGGTGACGATGTGCACCTTCACTTCCAGGCGCACGCCCGACATGCCCACCGGTTCGCGCACGTCCTCCTGCCCGTCGATGATGAATTCCTGACGCAGCACGTGCAGGATCTGCTGGTCGGTGGGGATGTTCACCGCCTTCGCCGTCTCGAGCGCGCGCTCGACGTCGATCGCGCTCACTTCGCGGTCCTTCACCGCCACCATGCCGGTGGAATTGAAACTGCGGATGTGGCTGCCGGCGATGCCGGTGAAGGCCGAGGCGATCTTGCAGTCGGCCATGAGCTCGGCTTCCTCCAGGGCGCGCTGGATGCCCGCGACGGTGGCTTCGATGTTCACCACCACGCCCTTCTTGAGCCCCTTGGATTCATGGTTGCCCATGCCGAGCACCTGCAGCACGCCGTCGGGCCCGAGCTCGGCCACCAGCGCCACCACCTTGGAGGTGCCGATGTCCAGGCCGACGACGAGGTTGCGGCTTTCTTTCGCCATCGCCTCAGCCCCTCCACCCGGCGACGCGCAAGGCGAAGCCATTCGGATAGCGCAGGTCCACGAAGCGGTGCCCGGCGCCGCCGCGCGGCAGGCGTCCGACCGATTCTGGATAGGCGGTGACGAAGCGCGCGAGGCGCTGCTCGACCGGCTCGGCGCCGTCGCGGCCGAGTTCCAGGTTCAGGCCGCGGTGCTCGCCCCCCGCCAGGCGCAGCTGCCAGGCGTGGCGCGGCGTGAGGACCACGCGCTCGGGGCTCGCGCCCAGCGGCGCGAGCAGCGCGACGAAGCGCCGGTAGCGGCGCGCGACCTCGGCTTCGCTGCCCGCCGGGCCGGCGAACAGCGGCAACTGCGCCGCGGCGCCCCTCTCCAGCGGCGCCGCAAAGGGCTCGCCGAAGGTGTTCACCAGGCCGCGCTGCTGGAGGTCGTCCGCGACATGGTTCCAGCGCGCGAAGGCGACATGCTCTTCGAACGTGACTTCGATGCGGTCCGGCCAGACGCGGCGCAGATCCACGCGCCGCACCCAGGTGACCTGCTCGAGGCGTTCGCGCACCGCGGCGAGGTCGAGCGCGAAGAAATTGCCGCCGGTGCCATCCACCGCGTTCTCGATCTCGGCCGCCGCGGCGTTGTTCAGCTCGCCCCGCACCACGATTTCCTTCAGCGGGAACAGCGGCGAGCGCAGCAGCAGCTGCAGGCCGGCGAAGACAAACAGCAGCGCCGCAACGCCGGTGAGGGTATTGGCCGCAAGATTCAAAAGCCGGGGGTTATCCCACATGGGAACCCTCAAGAATCTTCACGCACAGGTCCTCGTAGGAAATTCCCACCGCCTTTGCCGCCATGGGGACCAGGCTGTGGCTCGTCATGCCAGGCGCGGTGTTCGCTTCGAGCAGCCAGGGATCGCCCTTGGCGTCGAGCATCAGGTCGACACGTCCCCAGCCCGAACCACCCACCAGCTGGAAAGCCTTGAGCGAGAGCGCCTTGAGCGCCTCTTCCTTCTGCGCCGGCAGGCCACAGGGACAGTGGTACTGCGTGTCGTCGGTGAAGTACTTGGCCTGGTAGTCGTAGTTGCCCTGCGGCGCGTCGATGCGGATGAGCGGCAGCGCCGCATCGCCGACGATGCTCGCGGTGTATTCCGGTCCCTCGACGAGCTTCTCGGCCATCACGACGCGGTCGTAGTTGACGGCGAGCGCATAGGCTTCGTCGAGCTCGTCCACCGCGCGCACCTTGGTGATGCCGATCGAGGAGCCTTCGTTCACCGGCTTGACGACGAGCGGCAGGCCGAGCCTAGAGGCAGCGGCGCGCAGATCGCCCTCTGCGCTGAGATACTCGCTGGGCGGCGTCGGCAGTCCGCTCGCCGTCCAGACGAGTTTCGCGCGCACCTTGTCCATGGCAAGCGCCGAGCCGAGCACGCCGCTGCCGGTATAGGGCACGCCCAGGACTTGCAGCACGCCCTGCACGGTGCCGTCCTCGCCGCCGCGGCCGTGCAGCGCGATGAAGCAGCGCTCGAAGCCATCCCGCTTGAGCTCGAACAGGTCGCGCTCGGCCGGATCGAAGGCGTGCGCGTCCACGCCCCTGGATTTGAGCGCCTTCAACACGCCGTTGCCGCTCAGGAGCGAGATCTCGCGCTCGGCGGAATTGCCCCCCATCAGCACGGCGACCCTGCCCAGGCCCGGGCGCGCGGCGCTCACGGCGCCTCCCCGACGATGCGCACTTCGGGAACCAGGCGCACGTCGGTCTTTTCTTCGACCACCGCCTGGACGTGAAGGATCAGGTTCTCGATGTCGGCGGCGCTGCCCGCGCCGCCCGGATTGACGATGAAATTGGCGTGCTTTTCCGACACCCACGCGCCGCCGATCGCGTGCTTGCGCAGCCCTGCGATCTGGATCAGGCGTGCCGCGGGCTTGCCTTCGGGCGGATTGCGGAACACGCTGCCCGCGTTCGGCAGCTGCAGCGGCTGCGTCGAGCGGCGCTTGGTGAGCAGCGCCTGCATGATGGCGCGCGATTCCTCGCGGTCGCCTTCGGGCAGGCGCAAATGCGCCGAGGCGAACCATTCGTCGCCGTCGCTGCTCGCGTCGGTCTTGAGCTCGCAGTGGCGGTAGCCGAATTCGAACTCTTCCCTGGCGCGGCGGCGCAGCTGGCCGCGCCGGTTGATGGTCACGACGCGCTCGACGATGTCCCAGGTCTCGCCGCCATAGCAGCCGGCGTTGCCCGCGAGCGCGCCGCCGACGGTGCCGGGAATTCCCGTGAGCCACTCCGCACTGCCCAGGTTCTGGTCGGCGGCGAAGCGCGCCAGGCGCGGGCAGGCGACGCCGGCCTCCGCATACAGCAGCCCGTCTTCCATGCGCGGGCGCTTGCTCGCGGCATAGGTGAGGATCACCGTGCCGCGCCACCCGCCTTCGCGCACGAGCAGGTTCGAGCCCAGGCCGACAAACAGGATCGGCTCTTCGGGCGGCAGCTGGCCGAGGAACGCGGAGAGGTCCTCCAGATCCGCCGGGGCGAAGAAGCGGTCCGCGGGACCACCAGCCTTCCAGCTCACGTGGCGCGACATCGGTTCGTCGCGCCGCAGCGCGCCGCGCAGGCCCTGGAACTGGATGTTCTCGATACTCATGAAAGCTGCGCCGCCACGTTGCCGATCGAACCCGCGCCCATCGTGAGCACGACGTCGCCGTCGCGCGCCACGCCCCTGATGCCATCGGCCATCCGGCCGATGTCCTCGACGAACAGCGGCTCCAGCTTGCCGGCGGCGCGCACCGCGCGCGCGAGCGACCTGCCGTCGGCGGCCGCGATGACCGGTTCGCCGGCCGCATAGACGTCGGCGAGCACCAGCGCATCGGCGCTCGAGAGCACTCTTACGAAGTCCTCGAACAGGTCGCGCGTGCGGCTGTAGCGGTGCGGCTGGAACGCCAGCACCAGGCGCCGGCCGGGAAACGCGCCGCGCGCCGCGGCGATCGTCGCCGCCATCTCGGCCGGGTGGTGGCCATAGTCGTCCACCAGCGTGAAGCACCCGCTCGCCGGTTTGCCTGCGTTGAGCGCGATTTCGCCGCAGCGCTGGAAACGCCGGCCCACGCCGCGGAATTCGGCCAGCGCCTTGAGGATCGATGCCTCGGGGATGCCGACTTCCAGGCCAATGGCGATCGCCGCGAGCGAATTGAGCACGTTGTGGTGGCCGGGCAGGTTCAGCGTGGCAGCCATCGGCTGCGCGCCGGCGCGCCGCACACTGAAGCGCATCGTTCCCGCCGCGTGCTCGATGCCTTCGGCGCGCACCATCGCGTCGGCGGCGGTGCCATAGGTCACCGCGGACTTGGAGACGAACGGCAGGATCTCGCGCACGTGCGGGTCGTCCACGCACAGCACCGCGCTGCCGTAGAAGGGCAGGTTCTGCAGAAACCGGATGAAGGCCTGCTTCAGGCGCGCGAAATCGTGCTGGTAGGTCTCCATATGGTCGGCGTCGATGTTGGTGACCACCGCATGCACCGGCTGCAGGTGCAGGAAGCTCGCATCCGACTCGTCGGCCTCGACGACGATGAAGTCGCCCGCGCCGAGGCGGGCGTTCGATCCGGCGGCGTTCAACCGACCGCCGATGACGAAGGTCGGATCCATGCCACCTTCGGCGAGCACGCTCGCCACCAGGCTGGTGGTGGTGGTCTTGCCGTGCGTGCCGGCGATTGCGATGCCCTGCTTGAGCCGCATCAACTCCGCCAGCATCAGCGCGCGCGGCACCACCGGGATGCGCCGTTCGCGCGCAGCGGCCACCTCGGGGTTGTCGCCCTTTACCGCGGTGGACACCACTACGGCGTCGGCGCCCTCGATGTTGCACTTGTCGTGCTTGAGCATGATCTGCGCACCCAGCTGCGCGAGGCGGCGCGTCGCCGCGTTCTGCGCCAGGTCCGAGCCGCTGACCTTGAAGCCGAGGTTGACCAGCACTTCGGCGATGCCGCTCATGCCCGAACCGCCGATGCCGACAAAATGGATGCGCCGCAGCTTGTGCTTCATGCGGATTGCCCGGGCACGAGCTGCGCGCAACGATCGGCCACGACCCTGGCCGCATCGGGTTTTCCCAGCAACCTGGCCTTCTCCGCCATTGCCACCAGCGCCTTGCGATCGAGCGAGCGCAGGAGGCCGGCAAGGTTTTCCGGGGTGAGTTTTTCCTGCGCCAGCAGGATCGCCGCGCCCCGCTCCGAGAGAAAGCGCGCGTTGGCGCTCTGGTGGTCGTCCACCGCGTGGGGAAACGGCACCAGCACGCTCGCCATGCCGCCCGCCGAGAGCTCGGCGATGGTCATCGCGCCAGCGCGGCAGATGACGAGGTCGGCTTCGGCGTAGCGCCGCGCCATGTCGTCGATGAAGCTGAGCAGTTCGCCCTGGATGTTTTCCTTGGCGTAGTTCTTTTGCAGGTGGTCCAGGTTCCTCTCCCCGGCCTGGTGCACGACGAGCGGCCTCTCGGCCAAAGGCAGGAGCGCCAGTGCCTGTGGCAGGGCATCGTTCAGCGCCTGGGCGCCCTGGCTGCCGCCAACCACCAGCAGGCGCAGCGGCCCGCTGCGGCCCGCGTAGCGCGCCGCGGGTTGCGCGATGGCCGCAATGTCGGCGCGCACCGGGTTACCGGTCCACTCGGCGTTCTTGAGCGCATGCGGAAAAGCCGTGAGCGCCTTGTCGGCAATGCCCGCAAGAACGCGGTTGGTCAGTCCGGCGATCGCGTTCTGCTCGTGTACCGCGAGCGGCCGGGCGAGGAGCGAGGCCATCATGCCGCCGGGAAATGCGACATAGCCGCCCATGCCGAGGACGACGTCGGGGCGGATGCGGAATATTGCGCGCGCGCTCTGCCAGAAGCCGATCAGCAGGGTGAGCGGCAGCCACAGCTTCGCCGCAAAGCCCTTGCCGCGCAGCGCCGCGGCGCGGATCCACTCCACCGGGTAGCCGCGCGCGGGAATCAGCCGGGCTTCCATGCCGCTGCGCGCGCCCATCCAGACGACGTTCCAGCCGCGGCTGCGCATCTCGTCGGCGACCGCCAGGCCTGGGAACACGTGGCCCCCGGTGCCTCCTGCCATGATTAGGATTGTTCTACTCATGCGTTCAAACCCCGCGCTAGCTGGCGGTTCTCCCAGTCGATGCGGATCAGGATTGCGATCGCCACGCAGTTCACGATGAGCCCCGAGCCGCCGAAACTCATGAGCGGCAGCGTCAGCCCCTTGGTAGGCAGGAGGCCCGTGTTCACGCCCATGTTGATGAGCGCCTGGAAGCCGATCCAGATGCCTATGCCCTGCGCCACAAGCGCGGCAAAGTAGCGCTCGCGCATTGCTGCCTGGCGGCCGATGGCGAAGGCGCGCAGCACCACCCAGACGAAGAGCGTGATCACCAGCACGACGCCTGCGAGGCCCAGTTCCTCGGCGATCACGGCGAGCAGGAAATCCGTGTGCGCCTCGGGCAGGTAGTGCAGTTTCTCGATGCTCGCGCCCAGCCCTACGCCCAGCCACTCGCCGCGGCCGAACGCGATCAGCGCGTGCGACAGCTGGTAGCCCTTGCCGTAGGCGTCCGACCAGGGGTCCATGAAGCCGAAGATGCGCTGCATGCGGTAAGGCGACGACAGCACCAGTCCCGCGAAGCCCACCGCGAGCATGCCGACCAGCGCCGTGAAATGCCGGCCATTCATGCCGCCGACGAAGAGCACGCCGAACGCGCTCACCGCGACGACGACGAAGGCGCCGAAGTCCGGCTCGCGCAGCAGCAGCCAGGCCACCGCCAGCATCACGCCCAGCATCGGCAGCAGGCCGCGCTTGAAATTCTTCAGCACCGCGTGCTTGCGCACCGTGTAATCGGCGGCATAAAGCACCACCGCGAGCTTCATGAGCTCGGATGGCTGCATGTTGACCAGGCCCAGGTTGAGCCAGCGCCGCGCGCCGTTCACCTCGCGCCCGATGCCCGGGATCAGCACCAGCACCAGCAGCACGATGCAGGCGCCGAAATACCACGGCGCGGCCTTCTGCCAGATGCGCACCGGGACGAGGAACACCGCGGTCGCCGCGCACAGCGCCAGCGCGAGGAACAGGCCGTGCCGCTGCAGGAAGTAGGCGGAATTGTTGCCCGTGTAGCGGCCCGCTTCCGCGGTCGCGATCGACGAGGAGTACACCATCACCAGGCCGAGCGAAAGCAGCAGCAGCGCGCCCCAGGCGAGGGAGCGGTCGTACTCCGTCGCGGTCTTGTTTTGGGCGAAAACAAGGCTATTCATGGCCGAGCGCCTTCACCGCCGCGGCAAAAACCTCGCCGCGGTGCCTGTAATCGCGGAACATGTCGAAGCTGGCGCAGGCCGGAGAGAGCAGCACCGCGCTACCCGGCGTCGCGACCTGCGCCGCACGCGCTACCGCTTTCTCCATGGAGGCCACGCGCTCCACGGTCACGCCGCTGGCGCCGATTGCTTTGCCGATCAGCGCCGCGTCGCGGCCGATGAGAAGCACGTGCTGCGCGTGTGTGCGTAGCGCCGGCACGAGCGGCGCGAAGTTCTGCCCCTTGCCCTCGCCGCCGAGAATCAGCACGGCCTTCTTCGACAATCCATTCAGGGCGGCCACGGTGGCGCCGACGTTGGTGGCTTTCGAGTCATCCAGCCACTCGACGCCGCCGCGCAGCGCAACGGGCTGCATGCGGTGCGGCAGGCCGCGGAAACTGCGCAGGCCCTGCGCCAGCGCGGCGAGCGGCGCTCCAGCGAGATGCGCGAGGGCACAAGCCGCCAGCGCATTCGACGCGTTATGCGCACCGGCCAGCGGCAATTCGCTCAGCGCAAGAATTTGTTCCGTGCCGCGTACCAGGTATTGGTCGGCGATGCCGAAATCCTCCGGCATATCCGGTACGTCAAGGCCGAAGGTGACCTGCGTGCGTCCAGGCTGTGCCAGGGCCATTGAGGCGGAATCGCAGCGATTCAGCACCTGCACGCCGCCACCCGAGAACACGCGCGCCTTCGCGCTGGCGTACTCGGCAAGCCCCGCATAGCGGTCGAGGTGGTCTTCCGAGAGGTTCAGCATCGCGGCTGCCACAGGAGCGAGCGACCATGTCGTTTCGAGCTGGTAGCTCGAGAGCTCCAGCACCCACGTGGCGGGAGGATGCGCGGGAGCCGTTTTCCTCTTCAGCAGGGCCTCAAGGGCCGGCGGGGAGATGTTTCCCGCGACTTCGCAATCGATGCCGGCCGCGCGCAGCAGGTGCCCGGCGAGCGCGGTGACCGTGCTCTTGCCGTTGGTCCCGGTTACCGCAAGGACCTTTTCATGCACGGACCAGGCGAAGAGTTCAATGTCGCCCACTACGGGGATGTTCTTCGCGACCGCCGCCTGGACCACTTCTTCTTCGAGCGAAAGGCCCGGGCTGATGCAGACCAGGTCGACGTCCTTCAGCAGCGCGGGCTTGAACTTTCCGCCATGCAGTTCGCCGGAAAAATCCTTCTGCCGCGGCGGCGCCGCGCGCGTGTCGGCGGCGCGCACCTGGCCGCCCTCGCGCGCGACCCACTGCGCGACCGAGAGCCCGGTGTCGCCCAGCCCGAGCACGAGCACCTTCCTGCCCTTCAGCGGCATCGCCGCAGGCTTCCTGAGCAGCGAAAACGCCGGTTCGCGCATCATCTGAGCTTGAGCGTCGAGAGGCCGAACAGCACCAGCATCATGGTGATGATCCAGAAGCGCACCACCACCTGCGATTCCTTCCAGCCCTCGAGTTCGTAGTGGTGATGCAGCGGCGCCATGCGGAAAATCCGTTTCCCGCCGGTGGTCTTGAAATAGATCACCTGGATCATCACCGAGAGCGTCTCGGCGACGAACACGCCGCCCATGATGAAAAGCACGATCTCCTGGCGCACGATCACGGCGATGGTGCCCAGGGCCGCGCCCAGCGCCAGCGCGCCGACGTCGCCCATGAATACTTCCGCCGGATAGGCGTTGAACCAGAGGAAGCCCAGGCCCGCGCCGACCAGCGCGCCGCAATACACCGCGAGCTCGCCCGCGCCGGCGACGTACGGCACGCCGAGGTACTTCGAGAACACCGCGTTGCCGGCGACGTAGGCGAAGATGCCGAGCGCGCCCCCCACCATGACGGTCGGCATGATGGCGAGGCCGTCCAGGCCATCGGTCAGGTTCACCGCGTTCGAGGTGCCGACGATGACGAAGTAGGTGAGGACGATGAAACCGGCGACGCCCAGCGGATAGGCGACCAATTTGAAGAACGGCACGATGAGGGTGTTCAGCGCCGGGGTGCTCTGCGCGATCCAGGCCAGGTAGCAGGCCGCGGCGAGCCCGAAGAGCGACTGCCAGGCGAACTTGGCCTTCGCCGGCAGTCCCCTGGGATTGCGGTGCACGACCTTGCGGTAGTCGTCGACCCAGCCGATGGCGCCGAAGGCCAGCGTCACCAGCAGCACCACCCAGATGAAACGGTTGCCCAGATCGCCCCACAGCAGGGTGGTGATGCCGATCGACAGCAGGATCAGCGCCCCGCCCATGGTCGGCGTGCCGGCCTTGGTCAGGTGCGAGCGCGGGCCGTCATCGCGCACCGCCTGGCCGATCTTGTAGGCGGTGAGCTTGCGAATCACATAGGGCCCCAGGATCAGCGAGATCGCGAGCGCGGTGAGGCAGGCCAGCACCGCGCGCAGCGTCAGGTAATTGAAGACGTTGAACAGACGCACTTCCTTGGCGAGCCACTGGAAGAGTTCGAGCAGCATCAGTGCGCCTCGCCGTTCTCGCCGCGCATCTCACCTGCCAGCGCCGCGACGACGCGCTCCATGCGCATGAAACGGGAGCCTTTGACGAGGATGGTTCTCATGGTTTTCAGATTTGCGGGAATTTCATTCCAGTCCTCGAAATGTTTTGCGCCGCTGCCGAACGCGGCGACGCTGTCCTTCGAAGCCGAACCAAATCCCAGCAATGCATGGATGCCTTTTTGCCTCGCGTACTTCCCCACCTCCGAGTGGAACTCGGGGCCCCGCGCGCCCACTTCACCCATGTCGCCCAGGACCAGCGCCGTCGGGCCGGGACAGGAGGCGAGCACGTCGATCGCGGCGCGCACCGAATCCGGATTGGCGTTGTAGCTGTCGTCGATCAGGGTCGCGCCGGCGGTCGTGGTCTTCGGCTGCAGGCGGCCGGCGTAGGGCCGGAACGCGGCGAGGCCGGCGCCGATCGCGTCGGCCGGGACGCCGGCGGCATGCGCGCAGGCCGCCGCCGCGAGCGCGTTGCGCACGTTGTGCAGACCGGGAATCGCGAGCCGCGCGCGCGCCTCGCCCGAGGGCGTGCTGAGGACGATTTCGCTCTCGAGCGGCTTGAGCACGTAGCGCGCCCTGACGTCACCCGCGCCAAGGCCGAATTCGACGCGCTTGCGCGCGCCCGCCTTCTGCCGGAACACGCCGGTCATCGCGTCTTCCGAGTTCAGCACGGCGATGCCGTCCGCGGGCAGCGCGTCGAACACGCTCGCGTTCTCGGCGGCCACCGCTTCGACCGACTGCATGAATTCGAGGTGCTCGCGCTGCGCGTTGTTGACCAGCGCCATGGTCGGCCGCGCAATCTGCGCCAGCATGGCGATTTCACCCGGATGGTTCATGCCCAGTTCGACCGTGCAGTAGCGATGGCTCGCGCGAAGACCGAGCAGCGTGAGCGGCACGCCGATGTCGGTGTTCAGGTTGCCGTGCGTCGCCAGCGCGCCTGAGTCGCCGGCGTGGCGGCGCAGGATGGCGGCGAGCATCTCCTTGGTGGTGGTCTTGCCGTTCGAACCGGTGATGGCGATCAGCACGGGGGCGAAACGCATGCGCCAGTTCCGCCCCAGGCGCCCGAGCGCGCGTCTTGTGTCGTCGGTGACGAGCACCGGCAGCGGGGTTGGTCCGCAATACTTTTCGTCAACCAGTGCGGCGACAGCGCCACGCGCCTTCGCTTGTGCCAGGAAATCATGACCGTCGAAATGCTCGCCGCGGATCGCGACGAATAGCTGCCCCTTATCAATGCTGCGGGTGTCAGTCGAGACACCGTCAAAGCGCAATTCACTCTTCGCGCTGTGCGCGTCCATGGCCACCACGGCTTCGGCGAGACTCATCATCCATTCCCCCGACGGCCGAGCGCGGCGCTGGCGACCACGGCGTCGGAAAAAGGCTGCCGCTTGGCGCCGATCTCCTGAAACTGCTCGTGGCCCTTGCCGGCGATCAGCACCACGTCGGCAGGCGCCGCCGTCGCGATCACAGCCTCGATGGCTTTCGCGCGATCGGCTTCGATCTCGCACTTTCCGGCAATCCCCCGGCGGATCTCTTCGATGATCGCGAGCGGATCCTCGCTGCGCGGATTATCGGAAGTCAGCACGACGCGCTCGGCGCGCGCCGCAGCCACGCTGCCCATCACCGGCCGCTTCGCCTTGTCGCGTCCGCCGCCGGCGCCGAATACCGCGACCAGCCGCCCGCGGCGCGCCCGCGCCAGCGGCTGCAACGCCGAGAGCACCTGGTCCAGGGCATCCGGCGTATGCGCGTAATCGATCACCACCAGCGGCTGGTCCCCGATCCTCTGCATACGCCCCGGCACCTGCGGCAGCGCCTCGAGAAGGCGCACGGCGTCCTCGAACGCAATGCCCTTCGCCACCAGGCAGCCCAGCACGCCGAGCGCGTTGGCGACATTGAAGTGCCCGAGCTGGGGAATCGAAACCTCGGCGTCTCCCCACCCCGATTCTATTTTTACCCGGTTATTTTTTTCAATTGTGGCGAAAAGAAAATCCGCAACGGGAAACGAAGATCCGGCTAGGCCGTAACCAATCGTCCTTACTCCGCGCGCCGCGGTGCGCTTCGCGAGCTGCGCGCCGAAAGGGTCGTCGAGGTTGAGCACCGCCGCGCCGAGTCCCGGCGATTCGAACAGGCGCGCCTTCGCCTCGGCGTAGGCGCCCAGCGTGCCGTGGTAGTCGAGGTGGTCGTGCGTCAGGTTGGTGAAGAGCGCGCAATCGAAAGCAACACCGTTGACGCGCCCCTGATCCAGGCCGTGCGAAGACACCTCCATCGCCACCGCGCTCGCACCGGCGGTCCTGAATTCCGCGAGCAGGCGATGCAGTTCGAGCGCCTCGGGCGTCGTGTTCTCGACCGGCGCCAGGTTCGGCCGGAAGCCTGAGCCCAGAGTGCCGACGACGCCCGTTTTGATGCTTTTCAGAGTCAGCAGGTGCGCAAGCCACTGCGCGCAGGAGGTCTTGCCGTTGGTGCCGGTGACGCCGCAGACCCACATGGACTCCGAAGGGCGGCCGTAGAACTCGTGCGCGAGGAAGCCCGCTTGCGCCTTGAGGTTCCTCACCCCGGTATTCGGCGTTTTCCAGCGCTCGTCCCAGGCAAAGTCCTCGCTTTCCCACAGGACCGCGGCGCAGCGCCGATCGATCGCCTGGGCGATGTGGCGCCGGCCGTCGGCGGCAGCGCCCGGCCAGGCAAAAAAAGCCGCGCCCGGAGCGGCACACCGGCTGTCGGAGGTGAGGCGTTCGATCACCGCTCCCTGGCGCGCGAGCAGCGCGAAGACGTTGTCAATTACGTGTTCTCCTTTACCTCGTCGCCCTCGCCCGGCAGTTCGATCGGGGCGAGCGGCGCGTCGTGCGGGGCGCCCAGCAGGCGCAGCGCGCCCTGCATGACCTGGGAGAACACCGGCGCGGCGACCTGGCCGCCGTAGTACTGGCCGGCCGACGGTTCATCCACCATCACCGCGATCACCAGGCGCGGCGCGGACACCGGCGCGAAGCCGACGAACGAGGAGACATACTTGTGCGCCGCGTAGGCGCCGTTTTCCAGCTTGTGCGCGGTGCCGGTCTTGCCGCCCACGCGCCAGCCCACGACGCGCGCGCGCGGCGCGGTGCCACCGGGCTGCACCGCGGCTTCGAGCATGGCGCGCAGAGCGCGCGCCACCTCGGGCGAAAAGACGCGGGCGCCGGCGGCGGGTACGCCGGTCTTCACCAGCGACAGCGGCGCGAGCTCGCCGTCGCGCGCGAACACGGTGTAGGCGCGCGCGAGCTGGATCAGGCTCACCGAGATGCCGTGGCCGTAGGCCATGGTCGCCTGCTCCACCGGGCGCCAGGTCTTCGCCTCGCGCACGCGTCCGACCGCCTCGCCGGGAAAACCGAGCCGCGGCGCGGCGCCGAAGCCGACGCGCTTGAAAAGATCGTGCATTTCGTCGCGCGGCATCGCCAGCGCGATCTTGGCCGCGCCGACATTGGACGATTTCTGGATCACCTGCGCCACCGTCATCGCGCCAGCCCCGCTTTTCTCCGCATGCGCGTCGTGGATCGTGTAGCGGCCGATGGTGAGCGTGCCGGGCGCGGTCTGGATCATGGTGTCGGGCGTGATCCTGCCGGTCTCGATGGCGAGGCCCACGGTGAACGGCTTCAGGGTCGAGCCCGGCTCGAAGCTGTCGGTCATGACGCGGTTGCGCAGCTGCGCGCCGGTCAGGCGGGCGCGGTTGTTCGGGTTGTAGGTGGGCAGGTTGGCGAGCGCGAGGACTTCGCCCGTACGCACGTCGAGCACCACGATGGCGCCCGCCTTGGCCCGGTTCGCCTCCACCGACGACTTGAGCGCGCCGAAGGCGAGGTTCTGGATCTTGCCGTCGATGGACAGGATGAGGTCGCGCCCGTCCTGCGCGGCGCGAATCGACTCGACGTCCTCGACGACACGGCCGAGCCGGTCCTTGATCACGCGGCGGCTGCCGGCAGCGCCCGCGAGCACCGCCTGCTGCGCGAGCTCGATGCCTTCCTGGCCGACGTCGTCGACGCCGGTGAAGCCGATCACGTGCGCCAGGGTCTCGCCGCCCGGGTAGTAGCGGCGGAATTCGTTCTGCTGGTGGATGCCCGGAATGCCCAGCTCGGCGATGCGCGCCGCGGTCTCGGGCGCGATCTGGCGCTTGAGGTAGACGAACTCGCGCTCCGCGGACGAGAGCTTGCGCTCGAGCTCGCGCGCGTCCAGGGACAGCAGTCCGGCGAGGCTCTTCAGCTGCGCCGCGGTAACGCTCACGTCCTCCGGGATCGCCCACACCGATTTCACCGGCGTCGAGATGGCGAGCGCTTCGCCATTGCGGTCGACGACGCGGCCGCGCGTGGCCGGCACTTCGAGCACGCGCGAATAGCGCGCCTCGCCCTTGCCCTGCAGGAAGCTCGTGTTCATCGACTGCAAATAGACCGAGCGGCACGCCAGCACCAAGAAGGCGGCCAGGAGCAGCGCAACTGCCAGGCGCGCGCGCCATGCCGGCAGCCGCACCATCATCGGCACGCCGACGGCGCTCACGGCCTGGGCTCGCCCTTGAGCTCGACCATCCTCACGCGGCGCGGGTCCGGCGCGCGCATGCCGAGCGCGCCGGTGGCGATCTTCTCGACGCGCGAGTGCAGGCCCCAGGTGCCCGCCTCGAGCTGCAGCTGGCCGAACTCGATGTCAAGCGCACGGGCGCGTTCCTGCTCGCGCTCGAGCTCGGTGAACAGCTTGCGCGACTCGTGACGAGAGGTGACGAGCCCGAGCGCGCAGACGATGAGAACCAGGAGGAGGAGGAGGTTCAGCTTCGCCACGCGTCGGGCCCGTGTTCGGTTAATGCGCGATTCAAGACCGCTGGATCCAGTGCTGCCGTGCTGCGCTCGGCCGCACGCAGGGTTGCGCTGCGGGCGCGCGGATTGGCCGCGATTTCCGCCGCCGAAGCGCGCAGCGCCTTGCCCACGATTCTGAGCGGCGCTTGTGGCAGATCGCGGGCGCGAATCGGCAAATCTGCGGGCAGGCCGTCGGTGGCGACCCCGCGCAGGAAGCGCTTCACGAGGCGGTCCTCGAGCGAATGGAAGGCGATCACCACCAGCCTCCCGCCGGCAGCGAGACGCGCGGTGGCCTGGGGCAGCATCAGCGCGATCTCCTCAAGCTCCCGATTGACGAGAATCCGTAGAGCCTGAAAGGTGCGCGTCGCCGGATCCTTGCCGGCCTCGCGCCGTGTTTCCCGTTTGCGGACCGCCGCAGCCACGACAGCGGCAAGTTGCTCGGTGCGGAGGATTGGTTCGCGTGCCCGAGCAGCAACAATCGCCTTTGCAACCTGTTTAGCAAACCGTTCTTCCCCATAGCTAGCGATTGCCTCCCGGATTTGTTGTTCTGTGGCGCTGGCCAGCCAGTCCGCGGCGCCGGCACCACGGCTCGGATCCATGCGCATGTCGAGCGGTCCGTCGGCGCGGAACGAGAAGCCGCGCGCCGGGTCGTCGACCTGTGGCGACGACAGGCCGAGGTCCGCGAGCACGCCGTCCACCAGGCCCGTGCCGCTGCCCTTCAGGCGCGCGTCGAGCACCCACGCGAGCTCGCTGAACGGCGCATGGTCGATGCTGAAGCGCGGATCGGTGATGGCGCGCGCCGCCTCGACTGCCTGTGGATCCCGGTCCAGCGCGATGAGCCGGCCCGTGGGAGCGAGGCGCTGCAGGATCGCGCGGCTGTGGCCGCCGCGGCCGAAAGTGCAATCGACGTAGGTGCCCTCGGCCCGCACGGCAAGCGAGGTCACCGCCTCTTCGAGAAGTACCGCGCGATGAGCAGGCTGCGGTGCGCTCATCGCCCGCGCCTGCCGTCACAGCGAGAAATTTTCCGCGCCCGGCGGCAACGAGCCGGAACCGGATAGCGCGGCGGCGTACCTCGCGTTCCACACGCCCGGATCCCAGAGCTCGAAGTAGTGGCTTTGCCCGACCAGCATGGCCTCGCGCTCGAGCTTGGCGTGCATGCGCAAGGCGCTGGAGACGAGCACGCGGCCCGAGGCGTCCGGGGTGGTGTGTTCCTCGAAGCCGAGCAGCAGGCGCTTCCACCAGCTCGCCTGCGGGTGGAAGCTGGGAAATTTCTCCACCTGGGTGCGCACGCGCTCCCAGGCCGATTCCGGATAGATGAGCGCGCAGCCCTCCGGGTGCGCGCTGAGCACGAGCGTCTTGCTCACCGCGACCAGGGCATCGCGGTGCCGCGTCGGAATGGCGAGCCTGCCCTTGGCGTCGAGCGTAAGGACAGTTGCGCCGTGGAACGTACCGACAGTGCCGCCCATCTTTTCTGCCCCCCCCCACTCGTCCTGCTCAGAGCTCAGTTTCCGGCATTTTTAAGCCACTTTTTTCTACGTTTTCCCACTTTAATCCGAAAGACCTAGGAAGGTCAAGCTGTCTAACCGAATTTCCCTAGCCGAGACAACCACTTAGGGAAATTATCGGGGACAACTTTTAGATTTTAATTATTATTCATTATCAATAAGTTAGCAAATTTATTCAATGTAATTTATCAGTTGTCAGTGGTTACTCACGGCAAAGGCCGAAAAACCCTTTGAGGCGATAATTTGCACCCCATGATCAATAAAATCCTCGCCGCGCCGGCCGCCGCGCTGGCCGATGTGCGCGATGGCGCGACGGTGATGATCGGCGGCTTCGGCAATGCGGGGATGCCCGCCGAACTGATCGATTGCCTGATCGCGCAGGGCGCGAAGGACCTCACCGTGGTGAACAACAACGCGGGCAATGCCGATAGCGGGCTCGCGGCGCTGATCGGCGCCGGCCGCGTGCGCAAGATCCTCTGCTCGTTTCCGCGCCAGACCGATTCCTGGCACTTCGACCGGCTCTATCGCGCCGGCAAACTCGAGCTCGAACTGGTTCCGCAGGGCACGCTCGCCGAGCGCATCCGCGCCGCCGGCGCGGGCGTTGGCGCCTTTTTCACGCCCACCGCCTTCGGCACGCGCCTGGCCGAGGGCAAGGAAACGCGCCACATCAACGGCCGCGATTACGTGCTCGAGTACCCGATCTACGCCGACTACGCTCTGCTCAAGGCGGACCGTGCCGACCGCTGGGGCAACCTCACCTACCGCAAGACGGCGCGCAATTTCGCGCCCATCATGGCCGCGGCGGCGAAATGCACCGTGGTGCAGGTGCGCGAGACCGTCGAGCTCGGCCAGATCGACCCCGAGCACGTGGTGACGCCGGGAATATTCGTCAACCGCGTAATAAAGGTCCTCTGATGAAGCGCCTTGACCGCAACCAGATCGCCGCGCGCGTGGCGCGCGACATCCCCGAGGGCGCCTATGTGAACCTGGGCATCGGCCTGCCCACGCTGGTGGCGAGCCACCTGCCGCAGGACCGCGAGGTCATCATCCACAGCGAGAACGGCATCCTCGGCCTCGGCCCGAAGCCCGCGCCCGGCCAGGAAGACGAGGACCTGATCGATGCCGGCAAGGCGCCGGCGACGATCCTCACGGGCGGCGCGTACTTCCACCATGCCGACAGCTTCGCCATGATCCGCGGCGGCCACATCGACATCTGCGTGCTGGGTGCTTTCCAGGTCTCCGCCGCGGGCGACATCGCTAACTGGCACACGGGGGAAGCCGACGCGATTCCGGCCGTGGGCGGCGCCATGGACCTCGCCGCGGGCGCGAAACAGGTGTTCGTCACCATGGAACACCTCACCAAGCAGGGCGAGAGCAAGGTCGTCGAGCGTTGCAGCTACCCGCTCACCGGCTTGCGCTGCGTGACGCGGATCTATACCGATCTCGCGGTCATCGACGTCAAGTCCGACGGCCTGCACCTGGTGGAGATCGTCGCCGAGGGCCTGTCCTTCGACGAGCTGCAGCGCCTCAATGGCGTGGCGCTGAAGTACCGCGCCGCGGCCTAGAAATCAGGGACAGACCACGTTTTCTCCCGGCGAGGCTCTAGACCGGCTATTTGCCCTCGAGGATCAGCGAGATGCGCCGCCGGTAGCGTTGCGCCGCGGCACGATCACCGGCAGCCTCGCTGCGCCTCACCTCCACTTCCAGCCACGCCAGCAACGGCCGGTGCCAGCCCTGCGCTGAAGCGGCGTCGATTGCTGCTGCGATCTGCGTCGGCGTGACCTTACCCGCACGCATCGCGACTCCCGAACCTACAAGACGCGACAGCGGCTCATCGCTGGCGGCGCGCTCGCGCTTGCCGGCAAGAAAGTCGGCGTAGGCGACCTCTTCCGCCCCGGCGTCGGCGCGCAGCTTTTCGAACGCAGGACAGTCGTCGAACTCTAGGCTCGCGGTGCGCGCGGCACAACGCAGGAGCTCGGTGCGCGCCAGCAGGTCGGCGCGCCCGGTCTTGCGGATCTCCGCTTTCGCCAGGGAAAACTCGACCTCGGCGAGGTTCGTATTGCCTTCGAGGTAATGCTTCTGGAACGCCGCAAGCGACGCCGCCGCGCCAAGCTGCCAGTCGGGGGGCGGCGAGCCGCTGGCACAGGACGCAACCAGGATGGCTGCGAGCGGCACCATGCACGCTCCGAAAAACGTGGACTGTCCCTGTTTTCGGGTCATGGCAATTTGATCTTCGTATCGCGTTCGAAGGGCCACTTGCGGTTGATCTCCTCGATGAGCGAAGTGACCTTGCGCAGGCTCGTCTCGACTTCGGCGCGCAGCGCGCCGAGGTCGGCGGTCGCAGCTTTGGCGTTGGCCCCGACCACCTGTGCGTCGGCGAGGATGCCGTCGACCTTCTTCAGGCTCGCGCGCACGTCGCCGAGGATCGCATTCGCCTGCGCCACCGCTTTTTGCGTCTCGTCGATTACGCCGCCGGGGCCCAGCACGCGCTGATCGGCCTTCGTCAGCACCGTGTCCATTTTCAGCGCGACGCCGCCCAGCGAGGCGAGCAGCGCGTTGGCGCGGTCGATCGAGGCGATCACCTTGCGCGCATTGTCGTCCCCGCCCAGCACGCCGCCCAGCACGCCGTATTTGCCCGCCATGCGCTCGCTGACCGTGCGCGCGTTGCGGATGCTTTCCTGCAGGCTGGAGCCCGGGGCGGTGATCTGGTCGAGGTTTTCCAGCACCGTGCGCATCGACGCGACCATGCGCGGAATCTCTTCCGCGGTGTCGCCGCGCAGCACCTGCCGCTCGGCGCGATCCCGCAGCGGCGGGTCCTGCAGGTTGGCGGAATAGGCGCGCAGCTTCGCCGCGCCCACCAGCGGTACTTCGATCACGAATACGCTCGATTCGCGCAGCCACCTGGCTTCGCTGACCGGAATGCGAATGCCGATGCGCACCTTGCCGTCGTCGCGCAGGTCAATGCTGCGCACGCGCCCGACCGGAAACCCCGCAAAGGTGAGATCTGCGCCCAGGTTCACGCCCTCGGCGTTGTCGGTGATCAGCGCAAGGCGCTGCGTCTGCTCGAACACGCCGCGCGCGAACAGCACGTAGAGCACGAAACCGCCGATGACCATCACCGTGACCGCGATGAGGATGCCGACCTTCACGCCCAGGTTGCGCGGCAGCAGCGCGGCGGCGAGTTCGGCCGGCAGGCTCTCGGGGCGCTTTTCCGACGCTGACGGTTTGTCGGGTTGCTCCGCCATGGTCAACTGTATTTCACCACCAAAATCGCGAATTCGATCGCCAGGATGGCGAAGAAGAGCTTGATCAGTCCGCCCAGTACCACGGCGGGCAGCGATTTGATCACGCCGCGCTCGGCTTCCAGTCCGGTGGCCGCCGGGATGATCGCCACGGCCAGGCCGAAAAGCAGGCACTTGACGCCGAACGCGATCAGTTCGACGCCGTCGAACACATTGCCGACGACGCGCGTGAACTCCGGCAGTCCGGCCGGCGTGAAATCGTAGAACACCACGTACGACAGGAACACCGCAACGAGGCAGCCGAGCGAAGTGAGCGAGGCCACAGACAGCGCGGCGCCCGCGATGCGCGGTACCAGCTCGGCGTGCAGCGGACTCGTGCTCGCCTCGCCGGCGTCGTCGAGTTCGCCGCGCACGCTCATGAGCCCGATCTCGGCGCCGATCGCGGCGCCCGAACGCAGCGCCACGAAGAGCGCCGTCAGGAGCGGCACCAGCTCCAGCACCAGCACCTGCAGCACCAGTTCCAGCGAAAAATGCGTGACTCCGTATTTGCGCGCCGAGACCACCACCATTTCGATCAGCAGCAGGCTGAGCAGCGTCGCGGTCGCGAGATAGCCTGGCAGGATCTTCCAGGCGGTGAGGTAGATCTGCCGCACCGCGACAGCACGCGCCTCGGGGCCATAGCCCGAGGGGGAGAGCGCCGCCGCGGTGGCGAAACCGGCGAAGCGCAGCAGCCGGCGCCAGCTGCGCGGTCGGAAGATGTATTCGCCGGCGAAGGCCATGCGGCGAGTTTACAATCTTCGCTTCCACCCGGGAGAAGCCGTGAAGAAAAAACAGCCACAAGAGCTGCGCAGCCACCGCTGGTTCGGTGTCAAGGACCTGCGCTCCTTCGGTCACCGCTCGCGCACCGCGCAAATGGGCTATGACCGCAGCGACTACGCGGGCAAGCCCGTGATCGCGATCATCAACACCTGGTCCGACATCAACCACTGCCACACCCACTTCAGGCAGCGCGCGGAGGAAGTGAAGCGCGGCATCTGGCAGGCGGGCGGCTTCCCGCTGGAAATGCCGGCGATGGCGCTGGCCGAAACCATGCAGAAGCCCACCACCATGATGTACCGCAACTTCCTCGCCATGGAGACCGAGGAGTTGCTGCGCTCGTATCCCGCCGACGGCTGCGTGCTGATGGGCGGCTGCGACAAGACCACGCCCGCGCTCATCATGGGCGCGACCAGCATGAACCTGCCTTCGATCTACCTGCCCGCCGGCCCGATGCTGAACTCGCACTGGCGCGACCAGACGCTGGGCTCGGGCTCCGACACCTGGAAGTATTGGGACGAACTGCGCGCGGGCCGCATCACCGAGCGCGAATGGCAGGACATTGAGGACACGATCGCGCGCTCTCCCGGCACCTGCATGACCATGGGCACGGCGGCGACCATGATGTCGCTCGCCGAAGCGCTGGGCTTCACCTTGCCCGGCTACTCCTCGATCCCGGCGCCGGATTCGAACCACGCCCGCATGGCCACGCTGACCGGCAAGCGCATCGTCGAAATGGTCTGGGAAGACCTGAAGCCGCGCGATTTCCTCTCTAAAGGTTCTTTCGACAACGCCATCACCACGCTGATGGCGATGGGCGGCTCTACCAACGCGATCGTGCACCTGGTAGCAATGGCGGGCCGCGCCGGCCTCGCCTTTCCGCTCGAGCGCTACAACCAGATTTCGGCCAAGACGCCGGTCATCGCCAACGTGCGGCCTTCCGGCGACAAATACCTGATGGAGGATTTCTTCTACGCCGGCGGTCTGCGGGCTTTGCTTTTCTCTTTGCAAGACCTGTTGGATCTAAATGCGAAAACAGTTAACGGCCGCACGCTCGGCGAGAACATCGAGGGGGCCAAGGTCTGGAACGCCGATGTCATCCTGCCGCGCGACAAGCCGCTGAAGAAATCGGGCGGCATCATCATGCTGCACGGCTCGCTTGCCCCCGACGGCGCGGTGCTGAAGACCAGCGCCGCGGATCCCAAGCTGCTGCAGCACACAGGCAAAGCCGTGGTGTTCGAGGACTACAACGACATGTCGGCGCGCATCGACCGCGACGACCTCGAGGTCGACAAGGACTCGGTGCTGGTGCTGAAGAACGCTGGGCCCCTGGGGGGCCCGGGCTTCCCGGAATGGGGCATGCTGCCGATGCCGAAAAAACTCATCAAGCAGGGCATCAAGGACATGGTGCGGATCTCAGATGGACGCATGAGCGGCACCAGTTACGGAACTTGTGTACTCCACGTCGCCCCCGAGGCTTTTGTCGGGGGCCCATTGGCTCTCGTCAAGACCGGGGATTGGATCGAATTGGACGCCGAGAAAAAGGCTTTGAATCTGAAGATAAGCGAAAGTGAACTCAAAGCCCGTCGAGAGGCCTGGAAGCGCCCGCCGCTCAAGTACGAGCGCTCATACGGGGCCATCTTCTCGCGCCACGTGAAGCAGGCGAACGAAGGCTGCGACTTCGACTTCCTCGAGGGCACCGCGCCGACGGCGGAGCCGGAGATCCATTAGCCCCGCCGCTCAGCGCAGGTGCACTGCCTGCGAATCCGCCGGCGCCTCGGCGCGCTCGTTGAGGCCGTAATCGCGGAGAACCTGCGCGACGCGCAGGCGGTAGTCGGCGAAGATCGCCTGCCGTCCGGCGGCCTGGATGCGCCGATGCTCCTCGACATTGCGCCAGGCGCGCACCGCCGCCTCGTCGCGCCAGATCGACAGCGAGAGGATCTTGCCGGGCTGGGTCAGGCTCTCAAAGCGTTCGATCGAGATGAAGCCGTCCATCTTCTCGAGCAGCGGCTTCAGTCGCGCCGCCGCATCCAGGTAGGCGTCCTTGCGGCCGGCATGCGGGATTGCTTCGAAGATCACGGCGATCATGGCTGTAGCAGCTTTTCCAGCACTGCCCGCTCCACCTTCAGCTTCGCCCCCGCGGCGACGATCTCTTCCCAGGTGTTGTCATCCACCGAGATGCCGTCGCGCTCCCTTATCGCGCGGGTTTCCCTTTCGGGGTCGCCTGCGATGCGCACCTTGTCGAAGCCGGGCGCGACCGGCGACTGGCGCAGGAAAGCGAGGAACTCGGTGGTCTCGGTGGCGAAGCTGTCGCCGGTGCCGAGGCGCCTGGGATCGATGAGGATCGTGAGCATGCCGTTCCAGACGCGTTTCCTCGAGCGGTCATCGGAATGCCAGGTACCGCCGCCGGTGAGCGCGCCGCCGAGGAGCTCGCACACCACGGCAAGGCCATAGCCCTTGTGCAGCCCGAAGGTGCGCAGCGCGCCAAATGGCTCGATGACGCCGAACCTGGGATCGGAGGTGGGATTGCCCTTGTCGTCGATGAGCCACTCGGGCGAGACCTTCTCACGCTTGTTGTGCGCGACGCGCACCTTGCCCTGCGCCACGTTGCTGGTGGCCATGTCGAGGATGAACGGCGGCTGGTTGGGGATCGGGATGCCGACCGTCATCGGATTGGTGCCGAAGCGCGCGTCCGCCCCGCCATGCGGCGCGACGATGGAGCGCGAAATCACGTTGGTGAAATGCAGCGAGATCAGGCCCGCTGCGACCGCCTGCTCGGCCCACTGGCCAATGCGGCACAGGTGGTGCGAACGGCCGAGGCCCATCACGCACATGCCATGCTGCTTCGCGCGCGCGATGCCGATCTCCATCGCCTCCAGCCCGATCACCTGGCCGTAGCCCGACTGGCCGTCGAGCGAAAGCATGGCGCCGCCGTCGAATACGATCTTCGGGTGCTGGTTCACCACCAGCCCGCCCTCAAGCAGCGAATCGACGTAGCGCGGGATCATGCCCACGCCGTGCGAGTCGTGGCCGGTCAGGTTCGCGCCGACCAGGTTCTCGGCGACGATGCGCGCCTCGCGCGCCTCACTCCCGCCGGCACTGACTATGGTTTCAACAACCTTCGTTAAAGGACTTTTTTTGATCGAAGACATGCTCAGGGGTTCCTCCAGGAGAGGCGCGAGTTTACAATGCCGCGCTCAACCTTCGAAGTGGTGAAGGAATCCGGCACCAAGTTTGAATAGGAAAATGCGCTGACCATGGATCTACCGCAGAACAGTTTCAAGCGCGCGCTCAAGGCCGGCAAGCCGCAAATCGGCTTGTGGTCGAGCCTCGCGTCGCACTACAGCGTCGAAATCATCGCCGGCGCCGGCTACGACTGGCTGCTGCTCGACTGCGAGCACGCGCCGAACGACCTGGAATCGCTGCTGACGCAGCTGCAGGCCGCGGCGCGCTACCCGACCACGCCCATCGTGCGCGTGCCCTGGAACGACATGGTGAACATCAAGCGCGTGCTGGACATCGGCGCGCAGACGCTGCTCATTCCGTACGTCTGCAGCGTCGCGGAAGCGAAGGCTGCGGTGGCGGCGACGCGCTACCCGCCGGAGGGCGTGCGCGGCGTCGCGGGCACCACGCGCGCGACGCAGTACGGCCGCATCAAGGACTACGCCAGGCGCGCGCACGAGGAATTGTGCGTGCTGGTGCAGGTGGAGACCAAACCCGCGCTGGACCAGCTCGAAGCGATCTGCGCGGTCGAGGGGGTGGATGGCGTATTCATCGGGCCGGCCGACCTGCACGCCTCGATGGGCCATCCGGGGGAAACGTCGAACCCGGCGATCCTGCCTTTGATCGAGGAGGCAATGCGCCGCATCCGCAGGTGCGGCAAAGCCCCCGGCTACCTCTCGCCGCTCGAAGCCGACGCCAAGCGCATGCTCGCCGCGGGGGCCCTCTTCTGTGCGGTGGGCGCGGACATCGGCCTGCTCGCGCGGGGCGCTGAAGCCTTGCGAGGGAAATTCCAAACATGAGGAACGAGATAGTCATCACTGCCGAGGGGCATAAGGGCACGCTGGAGCGGTTGCAGACGGAGTTTTCCGCAATCAAGCTGTGGGAGGCATCCGACCGCGACGCCGCGCTCAGGCAGGCCGCGCCGCGCGTGCGCGCGCTGGCGCACTTCGGCCACGCGAAGGTGGATGGCAAGTTCATGGACGCCCTGCCGAAGCTCGAGATCATCTCCAATTTCGGCGTCGGCGTGGACGCCATCGATCTGGATGCGGCGAGGCAGCGCAATGTCATCGTCACCAACACCCCCGACGTGCTGAACGACTGCGTCGCCGACACCGCGCTCGCGCTGGTACTCAATACCCTGCGCAAATTCCCGCAGTCGGAGAGTTACGTGCGCTCAGGACTGTGGCCGACGCGCGGCGCCTACCCGCTGACCACCTCGGTCGGCGGCAAGACGCTGGGCATCCTGGGTCTGGGCCGCATCGGCGAAGCGATCGCGAAGCGCGCGCAGGCCTTTGGCATGAAGATCCGCTACCACAACCGCAACAAGAAGGATGTGCCCTACGCCTATGACCCCGATCCGGTGGCGCTGGCGAAGAATTCAGACGTGCTGCTGGTCGTCACGCCTGGCGGCGCCGGCACCGCAAAGCTGGTCGACGCGAAAGTGCTCGATGCGCTCGGCCCGCAGGGCTACCTGGTCAACGTGGCGCGCGGCTCGGTGGTAGACGAAGCGGTGCTGCTGCGCTATCTGCAGGAGAAAAAAATCGCCGGCGCCGGGCTCGACGTGTTCGAACACGAACCCAATGTGCCTGCCGCATTCTGGACGCTGGACAACGCGGTCCTTTTCCCGCATGTCGCAAGCGCCACGGTCGAGACGCGCAAGGCCATGGGAGATCTGCAGGTCGAGAACCTGCACCTGCATTTCGCAGGCAAGCCGGTCAAGACGCCGGTCTAGGCTAGAATTTTCCTTGGGAGTGCAAACATGTCTGCAGACCTGAAACGCCGCCGGATGCTGGCGGCGAGCGCGGCGGCACTCGCCACGCTGGCGTTCGACGTCGGCGCGCAGGCCTGGCCGTCGCGCCCGATCCGCATGATCTGCCCGTTTCCTCCGGGCGGCCTGACCGATCTCTACACGCGCGCCATCGCCGATCACTTGCAGCAGGTTCTGGGCCAGCCCGTGCTGGTCGAAAACCGGCCGGGTGCCGGCGGACTCATTGGCAACGACAGCGTCGCCAAGGCGGCGCCCGACGGCTACACCTTCCTGGTCACCATCCAGACCACGCTGGTCCAGGGGCAGGTGCTGTACAAGAAGCTGCCCTACAACCCGGAGACCGACTTCACCTGGATCTCGGCACTCGGCGCCGGGCACCTGCCGTTCGCCGTGCCTGCCAGCCTGCCGGTGCGCAGCTTCCGCGAGTTCGTCGAGTATGCGAAGACGAACCGCACCAGCATGGGCACCTATGCCGCGGGCTCGTTCCCGCACATGATCGCCGGCCAGCTCAACAAGCTCTATGGCACCAAGATCGAGGCGGTGCACTACAGGGGCGAAACCCCGATGTGGATCGACGTCGCGGGCGGCCAGATCCAGGGCGCGATCGGCAGCGTCGCCGGGGTCCTGCCGCACGTGCAAAAGGGCTCGGTGCGTGTCGTGGCCGTGCCGACAAATGTGCGCTCGCCGAAGCTGCCGGAGGTGCCGGAGGTGCCGACCTTCATCGAACAGGGGTTCACGGATCCGGTGTTCGCGCTGCGCGGCTGGATCGGCCTGTTCGGACCAGCGAAGCTGCCGCGGGAAATCGTGGAGCGCGTCTCGCGGCTCACCATCGAAGCCGGCGAAAGCGCGCGCCTGAAACAGATCTACGACCAGTTCGGCATCGCCGAGCGGCCCACCACGCCTGAGGAATTCCTGCGGCTCTACCGCACCGACGGACCGCAGTGGATCGCGATCACGCGGGAACTGGGCATCACGCTCGACTGAGGAGAAGACAAACCATGAAATCGTTTATCGCCATCGCCGCACTCATCGTCGCCACCGGCGCACAGGCGCAAGCCTGGCCGAACAAGCCGATCAAGTACATCGTCAATTTCGCCCCCGGCGGCACCACCGACATCCTGGCGCGCATGCTCGCGCCCAAGCTCTCCGACGCGCTCGGCCAGCCGGTAATCGTGGAGAACAAGCCGGGCCAGGCCGGCTCGGTAGGCGCGGCCGAGGTCGCGCGCTCCGCGGCCGATGGCTACACCATAGGCGCGGGCACCATCAGCTCGCACGCGATCAACGTATCGCTCTACTCCAAGCTGCCCTACGATGTACTCAAGGATTTCCAGCCGATCACCATGCTGGCCACCTTGCCCAACATGCTTGTGATCCATCCGAGCATCCCCGCCAACAACGTGCAGGAGTTGATTGCCTTTCTCAAGGCAAACCCGGACAAGCATTCCTTCGGCTCGGCGGGCAACGGCACCTCGCAGCACATGTCGGGTGAGTTGTTCAAGACGATGACCGGCGTCCGGATGCAGCACATCCCCTACCAGGGCAGCGGCCCGATGATCCCGAACCTGCTCGGTGGCGTACTGTCGATGAGCTTCGAGAACCTCACCACTGCCTACCCGCCAGCCAAGCAGGGCAAGCTGAAAGCGCTCGCCGTGACCAGCGCCAAGCGCTCGTTTCTCGCCCCCGAGGTGCCGACGATGGCCGAGGCCGGCCTCCCCGGCTACGACATCAGCTCCTGGCAGGCGCTGTTCACGCCCGCCGGCGTACCGAAGCAGATCGTCGAGCGCCTCTACGCCGAAACCGCCAAGGCGCTCAAGGCACCCGACGTCGTCAAGCGCCTGCAGGACCTGGGGCTGGATGCCGGCGGCATCACGCCGGAAGAGATGACGGCCAAGTTGCGCGAAGACATCCCGCGCCTCGGCAAGATCGTGCGCGACTCCGGTGCGAAAGTGGATTGACGGCGAAACTATGAAGACTCTGCTAGCTGCCATCGCGCTTGTCTTTGCAACCTCCGCCCAGGCGCAGACTTGGCCGACGCGGCAGGTGACCCTCGTCGTGCCGTACCCGCCGGGCGGCCTGATCGACCTCGTCGCGCGCGCGCTTCAGCCCTTCCTGCAGGCGGAACTCGGCGTTGCGGTGATTGCCGAGAACCGCAGCGGGGCAGGCGGCAACGTCGGCGCCGAGGTGGTGGCGCGCTCGCAGCCCGACGGCTACACGCTGCTGGTAGCCAATCCCTCGCTCGCCATAAGCCCAACGCTATATGCGAAGCTGAACTACCGGCCGGTCGAAGACTTTGCCTACGTCGGGCGCTACGGCTCGGTGGCGAACGTGCTTGTCGTGAACCCTGCGGTGCCCGCGAGGACCGTGCAGGAACTGGTCACCTACGCGAAGAAGAACCCGGGCAAGCTGAATTACGGCTCGCCAGGTTACGGTACCTCGCCGCAACTCTCGTCGGAGCTGTTCAAGAGCATGACCGGCACCTTCATCGTGCACATCCCGTTCAGCGGCGCGGGTCCGGCCACCGCGGCGCTGTTCGCGGGCGATACCCAGATGATGATCGACAACATCCCGCCCCAGGTGGGCAACATCAAGGCCGGCAGGGTGCGCGCGCTCGCGGTGACCAGCCTGCAGCGCTCGAGCGCGCTGCCGGAGGTGCCAACCATGGACGAGATCGGCCTGAAAGGCTACGAGGTGGCGTCCTTCTTCGGCCTGGCGGCGCGCGCCGGCACGCCGCGCGAAACCGTGATGCGCCTGAACGCCGCTCTCAACAACGCCACGCGCAACCCGAAGCTGCGCGAAATACTGGAATCGCGCGGTTCTGTCGTGGTGCAGGGCACGCCCGAAGACTTCCTCAACTTCATCAAGGCGGAAACCGCCAAATTCGCGCCGGTGATCAAGCGCGCCGGCGTGGTGATCGAGTAGCGGCGGCTAGACGTAGGCCGCGCCTGCCACGCCCTTGGGGGCGTCCTCGGGACCGGCCTCCGATTTGTCGAAGTCGATCTCGACGCGCGCGTTATTCGGGTCGAAGAAAAACAGCTGCCAGGTGCCGTATTCCGGAAGCCGGCGCAGTTCGTACTTGATGTCCTTCCTCTTGAGCTTCGCCACCGCGGCGTTGAGTCCCTCGCCGCTGAAGGCCATGTGGTCGAGTACGCCCTTCACGAGGCGCTCCTTCGCCACGCCCGCGACGATGTGCAGGATCGGGTCCTTGCCCCTGCCGCCGTCGGCGTAGAGCCAGGCGCCGGGAAAAGTGAACGGCGGCCGCGCGCCGGGCTTGAGGTTCAAGTGCTCCTCGTAGAACGCCAGCGTCGCCGGCAGGTTGTCGGTAAGGATGGTGAAGTGGTTGACGGCGGTTACGGTCATTTCAGGCTCCTTTCGCGGCGATCTGCGCCTGCTTGGTCTTGTCGAGTACCGTCATCGCGGTAGTCACGAACGACGCGATGTCGGCGACATTCGCGGGAATGATGAGCGTGTTCGACTTGTCGGCGAGCAGGCCGAAGGTCTCGATGTACTGCTGCGCCACCTTGAGGTTCGCAGCTTCCATGCCGCCCTTGTCGGTGATCGCCTCGGCCACCGCACGCACACCCGCCGCGTTGGCCTCGGCGATGACGCGGATCGCCGTGCCCTCGCCCTGCGCGCGGTTGATGGCGCTTTGCTTCTCGCCCTCGGATTCGAGGATCGCCGCCTGGCGCTTGCCGTCGGCGACGTTGATCGCCTGCTGGCGCTCGCCTTCGGACTTGGCGATCAGCGCGCGCTTCTCGCGCTCGGCGGTGATCTGCGCCTGCATCGCACGCAGGATCGATTCGGGCGGCGTGATGCTCTTGATTTCGTAGCGCAGCACCTTGATGCCCCAGTTGCGCCCGGCCTCGTCGAGCTCGGCGACGATGTGGCGGTTGATGTCCTCGCGCGACTCGAAACTCTTGTCCAGCTCCATCTTGCCGATGACGCTGCGCAGCGTCGTCTGCGCGAGCTGGCTGATGGCCGCGAGGTAGTTGGCCGAGCCGTAGGAGGCAAGGCGCGGATCGGTCACCTGGTAGTAGAGGATGCCGTCCACCGCGAGCTGGGTGTTGTCCTTGGTGATGCAGACCTGCTCGGGCACGTCGAGCGGCACTTCCTTGAGCGAATGCTGGTACGCGACGCGGTCGAGGAACGGGATGATGAGGTTGAGGCCGGGTTCCAGCACCGCGTGAAAGCGCCCCAGCCGCTCGACGACGTAGGCCGACTGCTGCGGCACGATGCGCACGCCCTCGATCACGAATGCCGCGACCACGGCGATGAAGAAGACCCAGACCGCGTAGCCGCGGGTTTCCGGAATGGCTCCGGTAATCGCGGTGAGGACGATGGCGACAATCAGCTTGGCAAGCATGGGCGATTCCCTCTTTGATTGGCTGGCCACCGCCTGCGGCTCTTGCGCCGCGGGCAGGCCGACCGGAACGTGAACCTTACGCGGGACGACGGATGGTGACTTTGAGCGTGTTGCCATTGGCTGTGACTACGTAAAGCATCGCCCCGGCGTCGACGGCCGCATCGCCGTCCACCAGCGCGTCCCAGGAGGTGCCGCGGTAGCGCACGCGCGCAAGGCGCGCGCCCTGGTCCACCCAGCCCTCGAAGTTCGCCGGTTGGCCCGCATCCACCGGCGCCATCTGCCGGGTCGTGTTCTTCGCACGGTAGACGTGCACCCCGTAGCAACCGAGAGCGGCGATCAGCGCCGCGACGATCGCCTGCACCGGGAAGCCCTGCCCCAGCCAGGCGGCGAGCGCCGCGCCGAAGGCCGCGACGCCCAGCACCAGCAGGTAGAAGGTGCCGGTCAGCAGCTCGACGATGACCAGCGTCAGTCCCAGGATCGCCCAGAGAAAGTCTTCTTCCACGGGCCTAATTTAGAATAAGTCGCATATGGACTTTTTCTGTTCCCAATCAGTACGTTATAGAGTCAAAAAACGCCGTGTTAACGTCTTGTGAATGAATAGCTCCGAAATTCATCGAATCGCAGACGGCAAAGTTTCGCTCTTTTCTCGCGGAAAAACATACTACGCTCGATTCAAGGTCAGCGACAAATCGTTGTCTGGTTGTCGGCGCGCGTTTAAATTTGACCAGCTCTGCGCGTTGAATTTTGACCAGGGGCTTTTGCCTTCCCGTCATAGTCTGGTTTGTGGATAAGTGTACTG